>JADBKA010000380.1 GCA_014896635.1 Ktedonobacteraceae bacterium | reverse complement strand
CGAGCTGCGTGCGCGTAAGCCTGGCATGATGACGCTAGTCGCCCTGGCGATTTCAACCGCCTACTTCTACAGCCTGGCGGTGACTTTCCGGCTGGTCATGGGGATGCCATTCTACTGGGAACTGGCGACACTGGTCACGATCATGCTGCTCGGCCACTGGATGGAGATGCGCGCCATCGGTAGTGCGCAATCGGCCTTGCGCGCACTGGCGAAGCTGCTGCCCAACCAGGCAGAGCGTATTATCGATGGTGGAACCGAGTATGTGCCGGTCAGCGCCTTGCAGGTGGGAGATCGCGTGCTGGTGCGGCCCGGCAGCCAGGTACCTGCTGATGCCAGGGTTTTTGACGGCGCAAGCGACGTTAACGAGAGCATGCTGACCGGCGAGTCGCGTCCGGTGAAGAAACGACCGGGCGACGAGGTGATCGCCGGTACGGTCAACGGCAGTGGTGCCTTGCGTATCCAGATCACCCGCACGGGTGAGCAGACGATGCTGGCGGGCATCATGCGCCTGGTAGAAGAGGCGCAGCAGAGTCGCAGCCATGCCCAGGCACTGGCGGACCGCGCAGCTTCCTGGCTGACCTTCATTGCACTTGGCGTGGCGCTCATCGCTCTGCTGATCTGGGGTATCGTGCAGGGCGTGAACGATACCACGCTCTCTTATGTCGTCAGCACGCTGGTCGTGGCCTGCCCGCATGCACTGGGCCTTGCAATTCCGCTGGTCATCGCCATTGCAACGACGCTTTCTGCACGTAATGGCATCCTGGTGCGAGATCGCCTCGCACTTGAGCAGGCGCGCCTGCTGAATGTAGTCATTTTTGATAAAACAGGGACGCTGACCCTGGGCGAGCAGGGCCTGGTGAACATGGTCGCGCGAGAAAATCTCCGTGAAGAGGAAGTCCTGGCGCTGGCCGCTGCCGTTGAGCGGGACAGCGAGCACATCATTGCCCGTGCGCTGGTAGCTGCCGCCCGCGAGCGCAAGCTTCCTTTACCGGCGATCAGCGATTTTCAGGCATTGCCGGGACGCGGCGTTCAGGCGCGGGTTGAGGGCCGCACACTTCAGGTCGGCGGTCCCCGTTTGTTGGAGCAGGCAGAGATCCAGATTCCCGACCGCTTTGCTGCACAGACAACCGAATGGGGTCGGCAGGGAAAGACCGTTGTGTACCTGCTGGAAGGAAAATCGCTGCTGGCGGCCTTTGCGCTGGCAGATGTGATCCGCCCGGAGAGCCGTGAAGCTGTGGCCACTCTCAAGCAGCAGGGTATACGGGTAGCGATGCTCACCGGCGATTCACAGGACGTGGCAAACTGGGTTGCGCGAGAACTGAACATCGAACTGGTGTTCGCGCAGGTGCTGCCTGAGCATAAAAATGAGCGCATCAGGGAGCTTCAGCGACAGGGAGCGAAAGTAGCGATGGTAGGAGACGGGGTCAACGATGCGCCGGCGCTGGCCGTAGCCGACGTGGGCATCGCCATCGGCACCGGCACGGATGTCGCACGCGCCTCCGCCGGCATCATCCTGGTGAAGAGTGATCCGCGCGACGTCGCACGTGTCATTCAGCTCAGTCGCGCCAGCTATCGCAAGATGGTACAGAATCTAGCCTGGGCGGTAGGATACAACGCGATTACGCTTCCGCTGGCCGCCGGCGTGCTTGCGCCTTTTGGCTTTGTCCTGCCGCCGGCCATCGCCGCTCTGCTCATGTCTCTCTCGACGATCATCGTCGCGCTCAACGCGCAGACCCTGCGTGGACTGCACTTGCAGGCTGAATAGTCCCGCCGGGCTCTGGCTGAAGAGCCAGAGCCCGGCGCGCTCCAGGGAGCTTCTCGCTGAAATTCCGGCGAGGTGCTACACGCGCGCCTGGGCCATCTGCCGGCAACTCTCAGCACAGCGCCGACAGAGATCGGCGCACGCTTTCATCTGGGCATCGCCTCCCCCGATTCTCTCGCAGGACTCAGCACACTGTACGCAGACTTGCGCGCAGACACCGCAGACCGCCGCGTGGAGAGGCGAGCCTCGCAGCATAAAATCCGCGCTGACATGACAGATCTGCGCACAGTCGCGCAAGATGCGCTGGTGCTCAGGCGCGGCATGTGGCCCGCCGAGCTGCAAACAATAAGCAGCCGTGTACTCGCAGATGGTGTGACAGTTTGTACACTCCTTGATGCACTCCTGCATTGCCTGATTAGTCGCTGCACTCTGCATCGTTCTCTCCTCTCGTATTCCTGACGTGACGTATCTTTATCCAGAAACCCTGTTCTCTCTCCTGATATTCATGCTCGCTCTTTCCATTCACGAATTGAGGCAAACTATGGTAACATGGACCTGGATGAAGAGAGAAGTCATGACAACGATACTTGACAATAGTCAATTTATACTTTACATTATGATAGGGAAACTTTACATAGCATGACTTTTCTCATGAGCTAATTTGATAGTTAGACGAGATTCTCGTAAATCCAGATGAGAAGCGATCTCACAATACTTTGAGAGACATGGACCCGGACGATTTCACGGGTTTCCCATGCAACAGTTGTCTCAAGCCAGATGACCCAGATGAAAGGATATCATCGTTTATGGGATTAGTTGTTGAGCACATCAACAAGTCATTCGGGCAATTTCAGGTCATCAAGGACCTTTCGATGCAGGTGCGGGAAGGGACGATCTTCGGCTTTCTGGGAGCCAACGGAGCCGGCAAAACCACCACCATGCGCATGATTCTCGATATCATCCGCCCTGACAGTGGCAGTATCACCTGGAATGGGCAGGAAGTGCGCAAGGTGCCGCGACGGATCTGGGGCTACCTGCCTGAGGAGCGCGGTCTCTATCCAAAGATGGTTGTTGAGGAGCAGCTTCTTTTTCTGGCTCGTCTGAATGGGTTATCGAAGCAGGCGGCCAGCAGAGAGCTGGAAGAATGGCTTGAACGCTTTCAGATCACCGTCAATCGGAAAAAGAAGATTGAAGAGCTATCCAAAGGCAATCAGCAGAAAGTCCAGTTTCTGGCTACCATCCTGCACGATCCACACATCCTGATCATGGATGAGCCGTTCAGTGGTCTTGATCCTGTCAACGCCTCCGTATTAAAGGATGCATTGTTAGAGATGCACAGGCGCGGCAAAACCATCGTTTTCTCGACGCACCAGCTAGAG
>JADBKA010000051.1 GCA_014896635.1 Ktedonobacteraceae bacterium | reverse complement strand
CGCTGATTCTGGTACACCAGCAGCCAGGTATATCCACTGATCGGATAGGCGTTCTTGCCAGGCGCATTGACAATATAGAAGCGCAGGTCTGACGGAATGTCTGTGAAGTTCTGCGCGTCCGCCTTTGCTGTTTCTAGCGAGGGCAACAGGAACTCGCCATCTTTACTCTGTACCATGCCATATTGAATGGTATTTGAGAGCACATAGGCCAGCTCGTTATAGCCTATCGCCCCCGCCGTTGTTTTGACGGCTGACGCCACCCCTTCATTCCCTTTGCCACCAACGCCGACAGGCCAGTTCACCGTTGTGCCGGCGCCTACCTTAGAAGCCCACTCAGGACTGACCGCTTTCAGGTACGTCGTAAAAATGGCAGTCGTCCCGCTACCATCCGAGCGATGCACTACCGTAATGGGTTGATGCGGCAAGGAGAGATCGGGGTTCAGTTTCGTCAGCGCCGGATCATCCCAGAACTTCACTTTGCCAAGATAAATATCAGCAATCAAGGGGCCGGTAAACTTGATGTGCTTATCCATCGGCACAGCGGAGAGATTATAGGAGATCGCCTCAGACCCTAGCGTCTCTGGAATATGCAACACCGGGCCATTCTGGCTCTTCGCCATCTCATCATCGGTCATTGGCGCATCGGATGCTCCAAAATCTACTGTCTGCTGCAAAAACTGCGTCTTGCCAGCTCCACTGCCAACCGATTGATAGTTGACCTGGACCTGGCAGCCTACTTTCGCATATTCCGCAAACATTTTAGAAAGGAGAGGATAAGGAAAGGTGGCGCCTGCTCCAGTGAGTTGTTTTACCGCAGGACACTGCCCTGCCGCCGGTGTAGACCCCGCACCGGTACCAGGCGACGATGTACTTCCGCAAGCTGAAAGAACCAGGCTAAAAACCATAACAACTCCCACAAGGAGTGCCAGGCGCGAAGACTTACGCATGAGACCTCCCGCTCGTTTCTACGAGCAATGTAGCAATAATGCTTTCTCATAACCATCAGAAAAGTTTTTCCTGTGGCTCGTTCCAATCCCTACGGTAACACCACTACATAAACCTTGCTTTAAGGATAAGTTAACTATTCCTTGATGATTAGTTAATGCTTTCTTGCAGTTTTGTTAACGGAATGTTAAAAAACTGACGCAAAGAGGAGCCGCCAGATACAGCAGACAGAGAGAGCGCCACCAGGCAATGAACCAATGATACAATAGTGGAGAGAGTGTGACTGAAATATGAGCCGATGAGTAAAAGGAGTATACCACCATGTCTCTGCGCATCATTTCTTTGCTGGCAAGCGCAACAGAGATGATTGCCGCGCTCGGCTGCCTGGAGCAACTGGTAGGACGCTCGCACGAGTGCGACTATCCGCCAGAGGTGCAGCGCCTGCCTTTGGTTAGTGCGGTGCGCATCAACGTGGACACCAGTAGCGCAGAAATCGACGCCCAGATCAGGCGCCTGGCACAGAATACCGAGCAGGAGCACGCTCTGCGGGCGCTCAGTATCTATAGCATTGACGTTGATCTGCTGCGGCGATTACAACCGGATATTATCTTCACACAAACGCAGTGCGAGGTGTGCGCCGTCAGCGAACGCGATGTAGTACAGGCGCTTGAGCAGACCACAGGACTGCGCCCGCGCATCGTCTCACTGGCGCCTTATAGACTCGGTGATGTCTGGGAAGATATGCTGCGTGTAGGAGAGGCCCTGGGACGGCGTGAGCAAGCCGGAGAACTGGTGCGCGGCTACCAGAATCGCCTGGACCAACTGAAGCAAAAAACTGAGGAACCTGCACGGCAACAAGGGAAACCGCGTGTGGCGGTTCTGGAATGGCTCGACCCGCTTATGGCCGCCGGCAACTGGACGCCTGAATTGCTCGATTACACGAGCAGCCAGAGCTTATTCGGTGAAGTGGGCAGCCATTCTCCACGTATCACCTGGCAGATGCTCCAGGCCACAGACCCCGATGTACTGGTGCTCTGTCCCTGCGGCTTTACGCTTGAGCGCACACTGCTCGACGTTCCGCTGCTGCAACGCCATCCACTCTGGCAAACGCTCACAGCGGTCCAGCACGGGCGCGTCTACGCCATCGACGGCAACTTCTACCTCAACCGCTCAGGTCCCCGCCTGGTCGAATCAGCAGAGTTGCTGGCGCGCGTGATCTGGGACAGCCGGTTGGACATCGCCGTAGACAAGCAAGCCTGGCGGCGCATATAGACATCCCCAGACCTTAATGGAGCAAACTGATGAGCGATGGCATAAGTAAGAACCGTACCATCGCTCACAGTTCTTTATTCACGGTTGGCTTTCGGCTCCATTGCCCAGAAGAGCAGACCGGCCACGATAAAGAAGAAAGGCAGCATAAAACTCATGACCGGGTTCACAAGAGGAGTCACGGGCAACTGGAAGATCACCGATACCAGCAGATAGAGCAGCCAGAGACTGCCGAGAATCGGCACAATCAGCAGCCAGTTGAAGCGTTTGCGGGGATCAGCCTCATACGGTGTACGCTCAACGTACTCAAAATCAGACTCGATAGGCTCCATAAATAACCTTTCCTCACAATGGACGCAACAGAATTGCGCGCCTGTGGTTCGTTTCTGGATTCACTTTCTTTAACACATGAAAAAGTGTTTCAAGAGACCGGCAGGCAGCACTACAGATCCTGTTGATAGCCCTGCCATGCTCGCATCATATTATAGTCCTTCTTGCCCGCCGGTGCAAACATTTATTCCTCTACCTCTTCATCCAGCAGCCCTTCCATCGGGTCGATATACATTACCCGGCGTACAAGATCAATTTGTTTGATCACCTCTTTAATAGCGGGAATAAGAAACTGTTTACCGACTGCATTTTTCACCACATACACATCGTTGCTGCCTGTTGTGATAATCTCGGTAATCATACCAACGGTCTCATCATTGAGCCGGGCCACACGCAGGCCGAGAATATCATGTTGATAGTACGAGTCGGGGGGCAGCTTTGCCAGTTCTGCCAGAGGGATACAGAGATCTTGATTGCGCAAATGCTCGGCGGCGTTCATATCGTCGATACCAGCGAACTTCAACAGGAACATTGTCCCTTTAAAGGGCCGTACCCGCTCAAGAACATAACGGCGGTGCTCGGGACCAAGATACACATATTTGAGTGTGACAAACCGCTCAGGGATATCGCTGAACGATATCACCTTCACCTCGCCTCGTATACCAAAAGGAGCCACTACCTTCCCGATAGCAGCCCACTCTGTTGTCTCTCTCCGCATTGACATAGCCAGTAAAAAGTCAGACAATCTCCAGAGCAGTGTGGCGGCCCTCGCGCGTTCCACCCGCGCGTAACAGCGTACGCATCGCCTTCGCCACACGTCCCTGCCGTCCGATTACCTTCCCAAAATCCTGCTGCGCCACATGCAACTCAAGCACCAGCGCATGGCGGTCGTTGCGCACCTCGCGTACCTGCACGGCGGCAGGATTATCTACCAGAGACCTGGCAATATATTCGATCAACTTACGCATATTTCAACTCTGACAGAAAAGATAGTGATAATGGCAGGTTTTAACGGGACTGCTCGGTTTCAGCCCGCGCCGTTTCTGCGCGCGGCTTTCTCAGATTCTTTGATCTGTACCCAGCGATCCAGAATGCCAGAACGCTTGAGCAAGGACTCAACCGAGTCGGTAGGCTGAGCGCCGTTTTTCAGCCAGCGCAGAGCTTTCTCCTCATTGATCACAATAGCACTCGGCTCAACGCGGGGATTGTACCAGCCGATATTTTCGATGATACGGCCATCGCGTGGCGAACTCGCTTCAGCAACCACAACGCGATAGCTAGGAGCTTTCGTTTTACCTGTACGTTTCAGACGAATCTTGACAGCCATGTTTTCTTTCTTCTCACCTCTCCCCCGGTAGAGGGGGGTTGTATTGTATTTTCAGCAGCACCATGTGCAAATTGACACAACAGGTTACATACCAGCAGCACTGGAGAGCACCTCTGAACTACGGCCAGATTAGAATAGCACGCGGCGTGAGAATTGTCAACGCCGCATAAACTTGAATCCCTGTCCTCCCCTGAGGAGGAAAGCAAGAGAATAGTTATTACTTCGCCCAGTCCATCGGCGCCGGCTGTGGAAATTCACTGCTGATAGTCACGGGGCGGCCCTCTGTATAGGAAGTTTTGACGGCAGAGAGAATATCCACAATGTGGGCCGCCTGCACGCCTGTGATGCGCTGCGAACGACCTTCTGCAATGGCCTCGGCCATCTCAACAAGGCCGCGACTCCATTCCATCCCTCTGTACGGCTCCTTGACGGGGGCCACAGGCTGATACTCTTTGCCAGAATCAGCGTACCAGAGGCCACCATCACAGTTTACCCAGTCGTCCAGATAGAGTGAGCCATGATCACCGTGAAATTCGAGTCCTCTCTGTTTGCTATGCTGTCCAACATAGAAGCTAGTGGTAAGACGAACAACGGTGCCACTGGCCAGTTCGATGATGGCTGTCACGAAATCAGGCGTCTCGACGCGGAAGGGCGTGCCATCCCTGGTCACACGATCAGGCAGCAGCACTTTCCCGGCAGCGATGAGTCGGCGAGCTGGTCCGAAGATCGTCGTGAGAATTGTCAGGGGATAGACTCCCACATCAAAGAGTGGTCCAACCGCGTAGAAGGGTTGTGGGGCAGGATGCCAGGTTTCGATCCTCCCCCAGTTGACCTCGGCGTAGACCACACGGACCGCGCCGAGCTTCTGCTCACGAATCCATTTCCAGGCCGTTTGCTGCGCTTCGCCCAGCACCGTTACCGGCGCGCAGCCGAGTCGTACTCCTTTTTCTTCAGCCAGTGCAACCAGTTCGTGGGCTTCCTCCGGTATAAGCGCCAGCGGCTTCTCGCTGAACACATGCTTTCCTGCCAGGATCGCCTGCTTGCAGACGCTATAGTGAGCCTGCTGAATAGTCAGATTGACCACCACATCTACCTGACCGTCCGCCAGTATCTCATCCAGTGAGGAGTAGACACGTCCACCATGTGCATCGACATATTTCTGAGCGCGTGACAGGTCAAGATCGGTCGCACCGACCAGTCTGAGATGTGGGGAAGGTTTGAGTGTTTCCGCGTAGGCATTGGCAATGATGCCACAACCGACAATGGCGATATGCACTGGGCGCTTGTCGTCTCTGTTTCCCAAATCCCCTCTCCTTCTAGTTAGCCAGCCAGTGCTGGAGCATCCCAAGCATCGCGCGGCAATCCTCGCTAGGATCAAAATTTTCCGGTTCGTGCTCGATACTGTAGGCTCCCTGATAACCCAGACGCTTCAGCGCCGCGACGCAGCCCTCGATATTGACACAGCCCTGCCCATAGCGACAGGTTTCGTGTGCGCCAGGCGCAAGAATATCTTTCAGATGGACGTGCAGAATAAACGGCCCTAGCTCTTCGATAGCCCGAACCGGGTCATAGCCATTGGTGGCATACCAGCCTGTATCAAGGGCGGTGCCGATACTGCCTTCTGCTCCATCGCCAATCTGGCGCAGCATATCCTGTGCGGTTTTTTCCTGGGGATGATTTTCCAGAGCGAGCCTGACGCCATAGTGCTGTAAGATCGCTACAGCCGTCGGACGATCACTGGCTGGCAGAGCGGCAGAACCACCCAGAATAGTTGTACCGAGCGCTGTTGCCAGTCGGCAGGCCGCCTCGAACTCCTGACGGGTGCTGCCGAAGAAACCGGCCAGGCTGGTGACGGTGAACTGATATTTGTTGAGGAGCTGTGTGGCTCTGGCAAGATGCTCCGGGGTTGCCCACTGCCAGTTGAGATGCGCCGTCCACAGATCGAGCGCGTGAAAGCCCAGACGCCGAATCTGATTGAGCAGTTGATCAAAGCGCTGCTCAAACGTCTCGATGGGCTGGAAATAGGCATTGGTAGCGGCATCGCCCTCTCCCCAGCCTCGCGTCATATGGTAGCCAACCTCTCTGGCAACATAATTTGCGCTCATAAATGAAATAGTTGTTTTCACCTGTTCGATATTCTGTCTTTGATCTCCCATAATTATCCTTTCTTCAGTTAAAAAGCTTTCTTCTGGGTGGGAGAGAACCCCGTCGATTCTCGTCAGATGAGCTACTCTTCATCCCAGGGCAGGCGTGTCCAGCGAATCTCTGGTAGCCCGTTGTGCAATTTGTCAGCACTGCTCCACAAAAGATGCCCTTCAAAGGCAGGTGCGCCGGCGGATCGCACGAACTTTACCGGCACCTCGTTCCAGCCTTCGCGCAGCGAGCCGGTGGCAAAGCCGGTCTCCGCCTTGCCGCCATAGTTGGGCCGCAGTGGCCGATACCCGCCGGCAGATGCGAGCAACTCCCCATTGAGCTAGAGTTTGACCGTACAGGTCGTCGCCACGCCCATCCAGACCTGGCAGGCTGCCGGCGACCAGAGATAAGTCTGCACATAGAGGACGCCGCCACCTGCCAGCAGATCACCCAGCGGCAGTGCATTCTCCAGTGCGTAACTGGTCTCGCTCCTCGACGACAAACGCCGCCGACTCCACCGCCGCGTTGAACAATGAGCCAAAAACCCCTTCGCTGCCTGCATGATCGCAAATGGCATCTTCATAGGCGAACCGCGCCGCAAGCGAAGGAACCCCCGGCGCGACACAGGCCCAGATCTCCGAGCGGATCGGACTGCCCATACAATGTTTAAACCAGTTGTTGTATGCCCCGGAAACAGGCGGCAATAAACCCAGGCGCAGATTGGTCCTGGAAAGACCATACTCATCCCAATTATAGCCGATATGCGTGAGCCAGTACAGTGCCAGATTAGCCGCTTTGAGGCCGGGACCAACCTACTCCAGCGCCTTGAGCCAGATGAGCTGCATCTCCAGGTCATCATTGGGAATGCCCCCTCCTGAAGTCTGGGATACCACCACACATCGAATGGCTCAGGTCTTCCCCAGGCTTCTTCCAGCGGCGCTCCTAGTGCTTTTTCAACACACCTTTTAGGGAATGAGGAAAAAGCGGGGACGCCTCCCCGCAACGCGGGGACCCGTGTGTTCCCGGGCGCGCCCCGATCAGCCCTCTACTTCGACTTCGAGCAAGCCGGGATTACCCGTCTGCTCTTCCTTAAACATGTTGCGTGCAATGACGGCCCAGTGCTGTACGCGCTCCGCTGCATTACGCTGCTGACCTATCTTCAACCAGCGGCTCAGTATGCCTTCGCTCTCGCCACTGCTTAAAAAGGTCGGACCAACGGCGGCCAGCGGAACGCGCAGCTCGTTCTTCTCACAAAAGTCCAGGCTGAACCGTTTGACCTGGGCGCCACCCACCACGCGCGCCAGCGCATCAGGCAGACAGACATGCGCAATCAGCCCCGGCTCATACTTCCGCACACGAATCACCAGATCCAGATCATCCCCAACTTTGAAACGCTTCTGCACCCGTCCGCGTCGTTCGAGCGCCACCTCAACCGGCAGATTACTCTGGAAGGTACGCCAATCCTCGATCACTTCCTGCGTCATCTGCGCCGCTACGACGCCTTCCAGGCAGCGTAACTTTTCGACTTTGCCACTATAGTTTAGCGCCTCAGCAAGCGGCATCTCCTGCTCATTAAGCATGACACGCCCTTTCTCTCCACTCACAACGACACCGGAGTTGCGCAGTTCAAGCAGCAGTGCCAGGCAGGCGGCAGTATCAACGGTGCTGTACAACCGTCCTTCCTCGTTCAACTGGGCGGTCAGGTAGTTGGTCGCCGCAATGGCTAAAGGAAGATCGGCAGGCTCTTTCGTTGCCAGGAGCGCAGCAGCAGCGTAGGCGGTTTCTTCGCGCGTGGAGACGGCCATGCCCCAGAGGCGATAGGATGGCTGGTCCGGCGCGATTTCGACATAAACCTGTCCACTGTGATCCTTCAGACGTGAACGCACGAAAGCCGCCGCCCGCTGCTTCATCGCCGGTGTTGAGTCGTCAACCAGCGCCTGGTAAGCAGCATGGCAATCTTCGATGTTTTTCGGCGGAGAGGAAATTTTATAGTAAGCAGCGGCATCCTTCACCATTGTATGAATATCGTCAAGCAGATCGCGCAGTGCCTGCTGCCGAATGCCTGAGCGCTCGCCGGTCGGCAGATTCAGCAGGTGCTGGACGCCCAGAGGCGCACAGTAGGTATCCGGCTCGCGGGCGCCACCCTCTTCGGGGGGATAGAGGCAGAAGCCTCGTTGTGGCAGATACATGCTCTTGAGCCGCTTATACCAGACGAGGATTGCCGCTTCATAGTCGCGCGCCAGTTCTGGCTGCTCCTGATTGGTAATATAGCCCGTATACATCGCTAAGACCTTAGCGGATGTCTGCTGTATTCAACCAAAGGGATATTTAGCAGCCCCCTCAATAAAGAACTGGAAAGGCCGCTCCAGGCCCGGCAGCGGGCGAATCTCCAGCAGGTGTTCCTGTTCCAGAGTCACTTCGTCGCCGGGGATGAGCAGGCGCAGGCGGCGCATAATATGGCGCAACTTTCCCGGCTCGGTGATGTAGCGCTCGCTCACATCGCTCTCGCCGCTCTCAGCATCGCGCACGATAGCAGTGAGCGCGCCGGGCCGCACAGGAAAGCGCACGACAGTGCCAGACGCTACCGGCTGGCCGGTAGCCAGAGGAGCGCCTTTTTCATCAAAGAGGGGGAGTGGCGCATCATCCAGCCGCACTTCGACATAAGCCTGCCCCGATGCCGCGCCAATGTCCAGGCGCCCCATGACCGGATCGCCGGGCATGGCGAACGGCGAGACGGTCAGCTCGCCATAGACCGGCTGCACAGCTTCGAGCGACGTTTCAGCACGCCGCCAGTCGAGCGACGCGCTATCAAGTGCAAAAGCTTCGATGCTATAGCGTGTCATACTGTCGCCGAGCTTGACCTCAATGTGAGCCTCGCCCTGCACTCTCACAATGTTGTTGTAGATGATCTCCGGGAACTGCATCCGTACCCGCGTAAGAGTTGCTGTAGCGGCAGGCGCTGTCGCTACCGGCGCGCCGCGCTCCTGCTCCATAACTGCTCCATAATTGAGAGTAGACCCAGGCGCCGCCATTGGTGCAAATTCTTGAGCAGAAGCAAACACTGGCTGACCGGGAGCAAGGGGAGCAGGGAAAGCCATCGGTGGTAGAGGAGCTGCCGTTATTACCATCCCCGCAAATCCCCCGCTCTGCCTGTAAGCTCTATATAGATGTTGAGTATAATCCACCAGGCGATGCTTCACCGTTCCGGTGGCTGATTGCTCGCGCCACTCGCCAAGATTCTTCTTCATCGCAGCGGCCAGTTCGACCTGTGGGTCACTCGGCGCGATGAGCCGCTGATCCTTCACGATGAGCTGTACCGGAACTACGCGATCTGGCACATTCGTTTTTACTGTTACAGTGACGGATGAGCCGGGCCGGGCCTGCTGTGGAGCCTCGCAGGTGACTTGCAGCTCTGATGGGTGCAGGACAGCACACCAGCCTTCCCAGGCTTCCCCATCAATAAATGCTCCGAGCAGCAGGATACCATATGGAGAAGGCACAGGAAGCCGCAACGCCTGTCCAGATACCAGTTGCTCATAGAGCGTTTCACTGTGACTATCGCGCGCAGGATCAACTATCACGATACGCAGTTGCTCAATGCCAGCACGCGGCGTGATCTCCACTTCACCGCCAATGACACGCCGCACCAGAAACGGCGCGTTGTTGCTCCCGCCAGTGCTCACATACATGCCCCGGCACTCCTCAGCCCCCGGCAGGGGCAGCAGGCTAAGCGCCTGTACTTCTCCCAGTTCGCTGATCGTGAGCGTTTCTCGTCGCTCTCGCTCAGAACCCTTGAGCGCAACGGTTGCCGTGCGCTCGCCAGCAAAAACGTTGAGCGTGTAGGGACCGGCTCCACTCAATTCGACGGTGCCACTATAGCGGCCTTCGTCGTCACCGCTGAGACGCTGGCGTTTGCCGATACGCCTGCCGCGCTCCTGCAATTCGACCTCGATCTGCCCGCTATAGGGCTGACCAAATGCCGTGACAGCCAGTGTGTACGACAGCCGGTTGCCATTGAGCGTCTGAGCCACCAGTTCCGCATTGAGCGGAGCCAGGCGATATTCGGCCACCTCAAAGCGGCAGACATCCGATTCCCTCTGAGTTGTCGTCTCTGAAGAGAGCTGCTCCTGCCATACCAGGCGAGCCTCGTACTCGCCTTCCGGCAGTCCCTGCATTGACCAGAGAGCTAATCCATATTCATCGAGCGTGACACTGTAATCGGCGTAGGGATTACTGTTCAGCAATAGCCGGAGCTTACAGGTGATGCCGGCATGTTGGGGCATGGCAATCAACAGGCGCACAGTATCACGGTCGGCACGGTAAAGCGCCTTATCGCAGGTGAGCGAAGCAAGTTGCGGGCGCAGAAACGGTGTGGGATCGATATTTGCGCCGGGCGGTCGAAGCGACTTTTTCCCGCGAAAATTAATGATCTGCTTCGCCTTCACTTCCTCGATGCCGCCTGATGTCAGCGTTTGAGCCAGGCCGGAACGCTCCAGCCACGAAGGCTTATAGAAAACAAACCATCGACCAACAAGAATGGCATCATCCAGTTGTTGAACAAGATTATAGTCAAAAATGGAGATACGAGGATCGGTCGGGGTGTCTTGAAAGGATTTGCGTGCCATGATAGTGCTCGTCTCCTTCTCTTGCTACTGTAGAACGTCAGTCAGCGAACAGCATTCCGTCCCTGCTACCATACACTACCATAGAGAAAAGTGCAAGAACGGCGTTCGCATGCCTCACTGCTGTACGGCATATTGCCCGCAAAGCCCTTTGATGGCATAATGGAAAAGAATATTTTTATGACATGTTTTCTGGAGGAATTTTCTACATGGCGAACGCCCTGTTTGCTGCTGTGAATCGTCTTTTAGTGCGTACCGGGCTGCGTCCCAACCCGATTTCATCGCTCACCGTCGTGGGACGTAAAACCAGCAAAGCCTATACCGTGCAGGTACGGGTGATCGAGCACAATGGACAGCGCTGGCTCGTCGCTCCCTATGGAGAGGTGAACTGGGTGCGCAACATCCGCGCCGCTGGCGGTCAGGCGATTCTGACCAGCGGGCGTACATCTCACGTGATCCGGGTTGAAGAAGTCTCCTCCGAAACGGCAGCCCCTGTGCTCAAACAGTATCTCAGCGTCGCCACAGCCGTCCACCCGCACTTCAACGTTACACCCGAATCTCCCCTGGCCGAGTTTGCCGCCGAGGCTCCACGCCATCCCGTATTTCGCATTGTGCGCGCCGAACTGCGCTGACATGCCCTGGCATAACATCATTTCGCGGGTCAATGCCAGATTGATCCGCCAGACCCTTGAGGGTGACGCTACGTCATGGTTTATACTTTCCCTGAGCATGACGCGGCGTCATAGTTTCTAAGAAAAGAAAGGAGGAACCACCTGGACCACCGGCACTATTACACAACCAGCCAGATCGCACAGAAGGCGGCAGTAACTACACGCACCTTGCGCTTCTATGACAAAGTGGGCCTGCTCTCACCTTCTGAGTATACAGAGGCAGGATATCGACTCTACTCGGACAGGGATCTGTGGAGTTTGCAGCAGATTCTGGCGCTGAAATTTCTGGGTCTCTCGCTGGAAGAGATCAAAGTCTGCCTCCAGGAGAATCCAGAACGTCTCCAGGAGACGCTGGCAACCCAGAAAGCGATGATGCGAGAGAAGCGTCGCCAGATAGATTCAATACTTCAAGCTATTGAACAGGCTGAAGCGCTACTGAAGAATAATCAGGGGAACCTCGAATCTATTATTATCTACGTTTTACAGGTGATGCAAGTGGAACAGGGTAAAGAATGGGTGAACAAGTATCTCACCCCGGAACAGCAGCAGAAGATGGCAGAGATCTCCAGGAAGTCGTACAGCCCTGAAGCAGCACAGAAGCTGGCGGAGTGGGGAAAGCACTGGACCGAAGAGGATCAGAAACGCGCGAGCCAGCAATGGGATGCCGTTTACGCGGAACTGTGGCGGCTGGTCACGGAGAGGAAAGATCCCACCGGCGCGGAGGGCCAGGCGCTGGCAAAACAACACAGTGACCTGATCAGGCAGTTTACCAGAGGCGACGCGGATGTCGAGGCCGGCCTGAAACAATGGTGGAAGAATCTCAACGAACTGCCAGCAGAAGAGAGACCACTGCCAGGCTACAGCAAAGAAGAAGTCGAATTCTTGCAGAAGATTCTGGAATACTATCAACAGCAACAGAGCCAGGCATAAAAAATAGAAACAACTCCAGCAACGCCGGGCAGGGTAGAGGACTGCTCATCCCTGTCCGGCGCTCTGGAGAAGTCCTCCCGGCTATCCAGTTGCTCGCTAACGGCCACTACTACTGCGAGCCTGCGCACGGCGCACCAGCGCATCGACTGTCACAGCAAACACCAGCACTCCACCCTCGATCATCTGTTTAATGTCCGATCCCTGGCTGCGCAGGTCGAGGCCATTCTCCAGGCTACCGATGATCAGCGCCCCCAGCACAATCGACCAGACCGAGCCGCGACCCCCAAACAGGCTCACACCACCAATCACGGCGGCAGCTATCGCTTCCAGCGTCAGCGCAGGGTTGATCTGGCTGGCGACCGCAGTGGCACGCGAGGAAGCAAGAATACCACCCACAGCAGCCAGCGCCGAGCAGAGCGTGAACACGACAATACGAATCATCACCACATTGATGCCAGCACGGCGAGCAGCTTCTGCATTGCCACCCACAGCATAGATATGGCGTCCAAACGTTGTTTTCTTCACTACAAGCCAGATTATCAAGAGCAGACCGAAGAAAATCGCTACGTTGTTGGGAACGCCCAGAAACGTACCAGGCGTGGGACCTGGCGTGTTTTGCAGCACCAGAATCGAACCTTCGACCAGCACCACAGCCAGCGCAATCTGACCCCCAAGCTGGAGAAACGATTTTGTGCGCAACCCTCTCTGGCGGCGCATGCGGTAATCGAGCAAAAGCCCCAGGACATAGAGGATCAGGATGACCGTAGGAATACCAACCCCGTACACATCCGGTAAAAACGAATAAGGGCCACCAGCAATGGAAACCACCGCTGGATTGTGAATGATCAGCGTCTCCTGACCCCCAAGCAGGTACAGTTCTGCCCCCGTATAGAAAATCGAGGCCGCCAGCGTAACAATAAACGAAGGGATACGCAGGACAGCAGTAAAAAAGCCGTTAATGGCTCCGGCCAGCGCCCCGGTCAGGATGCCGGCGATGATCGCGGTCGCTGCCGGGAAGCCCATACGCTCCAGCGTGACACCCATCACAACGGCGCTGAACGTGCCGACAGCAGCGATAGAGAGATCCACCTCGCCAAGCAGCAGGACTAGCGTCACGCCAAGACTATCAATACCAATCGTCACGATCTGCTGAAAGAGATTTGAAATGTTAATCGGTTTAAGAAAAAGCCCTTGCGTCGTGATGGCGAAATAGAGGACAATGGCAATCAGTGTTAAAAGAACCGGCAGGAAGCCAAGATCACCGCGCAACAACTGGCCCAGCGTCTGGCGCGGCAGAGAGGTGGGAACTTCGACCGCACCGACCAGTGACTGGCTCTCAACCGGTGGTTTTTGTTCAAGCTTCTCGCTCATTCGTTATCTCCCTCCTTCAGCACTTTTCGCACCATTTGTACTATCACCACCGGCATGCAGCAATTCACCGAACTCTGCACCTGTAATGGCTGCAACCACTCGCTCCTGACTGGTGTTTTTCACATCGAAAGTCCCGACGCGCCGTCCCAACCGCAGGACGATCACTCGGTCAACCACCTCGAACACATCGGCCAGGTTATGCGAGATGACGACTACGGCCAGACCTTGCTCACGCAGGCGCCGGATCAATTGCAATACCTGGCGCGTCTGTGCCACACCAAGCGCGGCTGTCGGCTCGTCAAGCAGAATAATCCTGGCCCGGCGCAGAATCGTCTTGGCAACCGCGATAGATTGGCGCTGCCCGCCAGAGAGTGCCGAGACAGCGACACGGACAGAGGGAATCTTCACGTCAAGAGAGCGCAGCACTTCCAGTGTCCGGCGTTCCATGTCGATCTCATCCATCGCTCCATACGGCGTGACTTCCTCACGGCCCAGAAACAGGTTTGAGACCACATCCAGATTATCGCAGAGAGCGAGATCCTGATAGACCGTCTCGATGCCAAGTCGCGCAGCTACCTGCGGCGAAGGGATCTTTACCGGACGACCTTCAATGAAAATCTCACCTTCATCAGCAGGTCCGACGCCTGCAATCACCTTGATCAGCGTCGATTTGCCAGCGCCGTTATCTCCAACCAGGCCAACAACTTCGCCAGCATATACCTCAAAATCTACTTTGTTCAGCGCGCGCACCGCACCAAAACTCTTACTGATCCCCCGCATCAGCAGGCGCGGCACGCTCTGCCCCGGCTGTCCCGCTGCCGATTGCCCGCCCGCTACAGGGGTAATACTATCGGCCATAACATCCTCCTGGCTGAATTTAGCTCACAAACGAGCAGGAAAATAGCTGTTGCTTGCTCCACAACCAATGAAATAGGAGACGCTCCCTTTGCTGATCTAACACTGCTATGTACTGCATCATACATCAATCAGGGGAAAGTTGTCCTGGTTTAACGCCTGCTACTCCTTGCTACATCTTCTCATTTGCCGCTGTCATCGCACGCTCTCACGTCTCCTTGAAACAGTTTTTACAGGAAGGATGCCGGGACCGAGGAGTCCCGGCATCCACCTGGCATCCAGGCATCAGAGCAATCCTTGCAGGAAAGCTGGACCTGCCTGCTAACAGATGCCACCAGTGCCAGCGGGCAAGTTCTGGCAAAGCGCCTCTTTCGTAATCTGGCCGCTGTCAATCACCACCTTGACATTCGTCTTGTCAACGGCGATAGGCGTCTTGAGCACCGACGGGATCTTGGCGCCGTTGAAATCGGTGGTCACACCTTGCGTGATCGTGTTGGGATCGGTGCCATCATGCAGCGCCTTGACCAGGTCAGCGGTCGCCTGGGCCTCCAGCTCAAAAGGCTTGAAGACCGTCATGATCTGGTCGCCAGTCAGAATATTCTGAAGACCAGCAACCGAGGCATCCTGTCCTGTGACCAGGACCTTCCCATTGAGCTTTTTCGCTTTGAGGGCCGCGATCACGCTGTTTGCCATGCCATCATTAGCCACATAGGCAATCTGGAGATCGTTGCTCTGCGCCGTCAGCACACCTTCAATCTCTGTGCGCGCCTTGTCATTCACCCAGCCAGGCGTGTACTGGTCATAGACCAGCTTGAGTTTGCCGCTATCGATCAACGGTTTGAGTTTGTTCATTGCGCCCTGGCGGAAGAGGATTGCGTTGTTGTCGTCCTGCGAACCGTTGATCATCGCCAGGTTGTTATGGCCGGGCGACGTGTACTTCTGGTAGTTATCAACGATGTATTGCCCCTGGAGTTCACCGACTTTGACATTGTCGAAGGAGACGTAGTAGTTGAGATCCTTCGAGTGAATCAAGCGGTCGTAAGAGATCACCGGGACGTTCTGCGCCTTTGCTTTCTGCACAATGGCATCAGCCGTATCAGCATTTTTGGGCGCAACCACCAGGATGCAGTCGCCTTTGGTCAGCGCAGCTTCAGCCTGCGTCTGCTGCTTGACAGGATCGTCCTGCGCATTATAGTAGTCAACTTTTACACCGGGAATCGCCTCAATTTTCTGTGTCAGCAGGGGCCGATCATTCCTGTCCCAGCGTTCTGCCGAGGCCGTTTCTGGCAAGAGCACACCAACTTTGGTACACCCTTTCCCTCCACCGGTCTGGGCGCCACCACCACTGGCAGGAGGAGTACCGCCACCACCACCGGGATTCCCGCAGGCAGCAATCAGCATCGAGACAAGCATCACACCAAGCATCGTGCTAAATGTTTTGCGTACACCACTAAATAGTTTCATCGTTGAGTCCTGTCCTTCCATGTCTTCCAGTATGTCACAAATCCTTGCTGGCTTGAATCGTACGATAATTTGTCAAAAGCAACTTATTCTCTAAATGTATCTATGCGATTATTACACCTTTTTCTGATGTTCTAAAACCACCTCCTTTCAGGCTCTTGCAGCGGTTTCCTCATGCAAGGCTATTTTGCGCGCGCAATCTGCTGTGCGGTTCCGGTCGAAGCCGGGACACCCGTCCCGTCCTTCTGCTTCTGTACCTCGGCCTCTTCACGCGCGACAAGAATACGCTCCCAGGTTTTGAAAAATGGATAATAGAGCACAGCAGAAACAGCGAGATCGAAAAACTGAAGGATACTACCTCGTAGATCTCCTCCAGAAGCAATGAACCCGCTGATGCCGATTGGCACCGTAAATGGCTGCATCACGACCGGCACATGTACCCAGCCCAGGCTGAACACAATATAATTGATCGTGACGATGATGGCCGGTACCCCGACAAAAGGGATCATCATGATCGGGTTGAGCATCATCGGCACCCCAAACGTGACCGGTTCGTTAATATTGAAAACTGCCGGACCCAGCGCCACTTTGCCCACCGTGCGCAACTGGGCCGAGCGAGAACGTAGCATATAGATAACCAGCGGCCAGGTGGCCCCGGAGCCACCCAGATGCGCGAAAATATGGTAGAACGGCTCGGTGACAATGCCATGTCCACCGTTGACATTGCCGGTCAATGTTGCCAGCCAGAAAGGCGTGGCAATCGCCGTCACCACGTTCATGCCGTGAATGCCCGTTGACCAGAGCAGCATCATCAGGATGATTTCCAGCAGAGCCGCCGGATAGCTGTCCTGCACGACGACAAGTGGCTGAAAGAGACGCATGAGCAGCACAGGAATGGTAAGCTGGTGCAGCTTCCCATCGCTCCCCAGATAGATCTGCGAGCTGACCAGCCATTCCAGCGCCCAGACCGCCGTCAGCAGCAGCAGCGTGGGGACCAGCGCCTCAAACGCGCGTTTGACGTTAGGCGGCACCGTTTTCGGCAGCCTGATGGTGAAGCGCGAATTGCGAAAACGGTACATCACTTCAGTTGTCAGGATACCAAGAAGAATCGCTACTAACAGGCCCTGCCCGCCCAGATACGGCAGCAACTCGCCCAGAGAGACCCGGTTCAGGTCAGTGACCGGCACCGAGGCCACCAGGAAGAGCACTATCGCCAGCACGCCCGGCTGAACCGCTTCGGTGCGCCGGTACTGCGCCAGACTGTGAGCCACACCAAACGCTAGAATCAGCGCCATCAGGCCAAATGACAACTGGAATGGCACCTGGAGCGCGCTCTGGTACGGCTTCACCAGAGCTTCCAGCCCGAACAGCGGCGGCGGATTCGCAATGACCAGAAAGACGCTCCCGGCGATGATGAACGGTAAGGTAAATATAATGAAGGCATCGCGTATCGCTTGCAGATAAATACTGCCCGCCAGCGCGCCCAGCGGCGGCACCAGATAACGCTCAAACCATTTGCCGCTTCGCTCAATCACTTTGCTCACATCGCTCATCCTTGTTATCTGCTCCCTCTTACAACGGTGCATCCGGCAGCAGGCCAATGACCTGCGCCAGCACCGCCCCGCCGTTCATGGTGGCATAATGAAATGGCTCGATCATCGCTACAGGTTTGCCCGCCGATGCCGCCAGTTTCTCAATACCCTTGCGTAGGTGCCGGATCTGTGGCGCAATCAGCACCACATCACACTCTTCTACCTTCGCCGCGTATTCGCCCGCACTCAGCGCCTCTACTACCAGCACATAACCACGTGCTTCCGCCGCCTCCAGCATGCTTTCTACCAGCAGGCTCGTAGACATCCCCCAGCTACAAACAATCAACACTCGTATCATCAAAACCTCCCCGCAAACTCCAGACCATTACCGTGTGATCTTCACCGCTCACACTAACCTCATCTGGAGAGCGTGCAATACTCATTAAACTATGCCATTCCCTGGAGTTTGCCGGGTCTATCTCTGTGTTATGCAAGATCCATGCCAGAAAGTGTGCTACACACTTAGCACAGTCTCTTGTGCAACGTGTAAGGACATCTGGCTATCCATTGTGAGAACTTTGTGATAGAAAGTCCACGCACTTAGATCATTCTGTGATATGAGCGCCCTATACTCCGTTATGTGAAAACCGACGCATGGCTGTCTATATTGACCGGTATGGTCGGTATGCCCGGTCCGGGCAAGAAACCGGCGCCTACAGGACGGGGGAGCAATGAGGATGGGAGGTCCGCCTCTCGAACTCCGCAGCATATCTGTCTTACGCGCTACTGCCAGGGATCGGCATAGAGAGCAGTAGGTATCTAAGGAGGCTTTATGGATGCGTTAACGCTGGCTCGTTGGCAATTCGGCATAACGACCATCTATCATTTCTTTTTTGTCCCGCTAACACTCGGGCTGTCACTGCTGGTAGCAATTATGGAGACGGCCTATGTCCGCAGCGGGAACGAGATCTATAAGCGCATGGCTCGCTTCTGGGGACAACTCTTCCTGATCAATTTCGCTATGGGCGTCGTCACCGGAATCGTGCAGGAGTTCCAGTTCGGCATGAACTGGTCCAACTATTCGCGCTATGTGGGTGACATTTTTGGTGCGCCGCTGGCAATTGAAGCCCTGCTGGCGTTCTTTATGGAGTCCACCTTCCTGGGCATCTGGCTCTTCGGCTGGGATCGGCTGCCTAAATGGGCGCACCTGGCGTCAATCTGGCTGGTGGTGCTCGGCTCGAACATTTCGGCACTCTGGATCTTGATCGCCAACTCGTTTATGCAGCAGCCGGTGGGTTATGCTGTGCGTGGCAGCCGGGCTGAGATGACCAACTTCTTCGCACTGCTGACCAACGGCAACCTGTGGGTGCAATTTCCGCATGTGATTCTGGGCGGCATTGCTACCGCTGCCTTCTTCGTTCTCGGTATCAGCGCCTACAACCTTTTACGTAAAAGAGGTGAACAGGAGCTTTTCAAGCATTCCGCTAATATCGGCATTATCGCAGCATTGATCGCCAGTATCCTCGTGGCAGTGAACGGTCACACTCAGGCCCAGTACATGGTGCGTATTCAGCCGATGAAAATGGCAGCAACAGAGGCGTTGTGGAACAGCGAACAGCCGGCAGCTTTCTCTCTCTTTACCATCGGCAGTGAGGATAGCCGCAAAGACATCTTCTCGATTAAAATTCCTACACTGCTCAGCATCCTCTCCTACAATGACCCGACGGCTAAAGTGGAGGGCATCAACCAGATTCAGGCTCAGTACGAGAAGCAGTACGGCCCCGGCAATTATGTCCCGCCCATCGCTATCACCTACTGGTCGTTCCGCTTAATGGTGGGCGCGGGCCTGCTCATGATTCTGCTCGCCTTGATCGCCGTCTACCTGGCATTGAAGAAGCGACTGGAGACTGTGCGCTGGTTCCTATGGCTACTGCCATTCGCCATTGTCCTGCCTTATGTGGCGAACACAACGGGATGGATAATGACCGAGATGGGTCGCCAGCCCTGGATCGTCTTTGGCTTGCTTAAAACGGCGGATGCGGTATCCCCTACGGTGAATGCCCCATCGGTCCTGATATCGCTGATCCTGTTCACACTGCTCTACGGTGTGCTGATGGTTGCTGACGTGTACCTGCTGGTCAAATACGCGAAAGGCGAACCAGAACCAGGGCATGGAGAGCAAGGTGAAAAGGCGCCTTCTCTGGCACAGACTTACTAAAAGAAGGAGAAGAGTATCATGAACTTCGACCTGAATACGCTCTGGTTTGCTCTGATCGGCATATTGTTCACCGGCTACTTTTTCCTCGAAGGCTTTGATTACGGCGTAGGTATCCTGCTGCCGTTCCTGGGAAAGGGCGACACAGAGCGGCGCATGATTCTCAATACTATCGGCCCGTTCTGGGATGGCAATGAGGTCTGGCTGCTGACCGCTGGCGGTGCGATTTTCGCCGCTTTCCCCAACTGGTACGCGACCCTGTTCAGCGGCTTCTACCTGGCGCTACTGCTGATGCTGGCGGCCTTGATCATACGTGGTGTAGCTATTGAGTTCCGCAGCAAAGTTGAGAGTCCGCGCTGGCGTTCCACGTGGGACTGGCTGATGTTTGTGGGCAGCCTCATCCCCGGCCTGCTGTGGGGTGTGGCAGTCGGCAATATTATCCAGGGCGTGCCGATTGACGCGAAAATGAACTATGTAGGCGACTTCTGGGGCCTGCTCAATCCTTATGCAATCCTGACCGGTCTCGCCTTTGTCAGCATCTTCACACTGCACGGTGCAGTCTTTCTGAGCCTGAAGACAGAGGATGCGATGATGGAGAAGGCGCATACCACTGCCAGCAGGCTCTGGTTGCCAACGGTCATCCTGATTTTCCTGGTGGTCACTGGCGGCTACCTCTTCACCGGCGTGTTCAGTCGCCTGGGCGTTGATCCCGGCACGGGGCCGTTGGGCGCTGCTGCCGCGCTGCTGGCTGCTGGCTGGTTCATTCACACACGACGGCATGGTTGGGCCTTCATCATGCTCGCGGCCACCATCCTGCTGTCAGCAGCAACCATTTTCGCGGGCATGTATCCCAACGTGATGATCTCCAGCCTGAATCCGGCCTGGAACCTGACGATCTATAACGCTTCTTCGAGTACCTATACGCTCACAGTCATGAGCTGGGTTGCATTGATCTTTGTGCCGTTCGTGCTGGTTTATCAGGCGTGGAACTACTGGATCTTTCGCAAGCGCATCGGACGCCAGACGGCGGTTCACTACTAGCTTTGGGTGTCGTTTGTCTACCAGGGTTTTGTACGGCGTTTGCCTACCAGGGACCAGGGCGAGAGCAAGCCTCGCCCCTACCATAGACGGTTCTGCCTTAGATCTCACAGATCTTCCAGACCGCTGTCGATTATAGTAGGGGCGCCCCTCGCGGGCGCCCTGAATCTCTGGTAACTCTGATATCATCGGCAACTTTGATATTACTGCCAACTCTGATATCTCTGGCAATTATGACAACCCTGGCAACCCTGGCGGCAGATTGTTTTCTACCATGAAGATAGATAAAAGACTGTTTCGTTCCATCAAAGGCGGGAAGAGCTATCTCTTCCTGACAGTCGGGGTCGGACTGCTTCTCGGCATCCTGATCATTGCGCAGGCATACACGATGAGCGCGGTTGTCAGCGGCGTCTTCCTGGCAAGGCAAACGCTGTCGCAGGTGTTTCTGCTGCTCTGTGGACTGGCGGCGATCATCGTCGTACGCTCGGCGTTGCTGTGGGGGAGCAGTGTGACGGCGAATCGTGTGGCAGCGCGCGTTAAGACCGATCTGCGTGAGCGTCTCCTCGCTCACCTGCTGGCACTGGGGCCAGCCTACACCAGAGGCGAACGCAGCGGAGAGCTGACCAATACTCTCGTTGAGGGTGTGGAAGCGCTGGACGCCTACTTCAGCCAGTATGTGCCGCAATTGTTTCTGACGATACTGGTTCCTCTCGCTATTGTCATCGTTGTCTTCTCGGTTGATATCCTCTCCGGCGTAGTCCTGCTGGTCACGGCGCCGGTCCTGCCGGTGTTTATGGCGCTAATCGGCATGATGGCCGATGCGCTGACGAAGCGGCAGTGGAAGGTGCTGAGCCTGATGAGCGCGCATTTTCTGGATGTGTTACAGGGCCTGACCACGCTGAAGCTTTTTGGCCGTAGCAAGGCTCAGGAAAAAACGATTCGCAGCGTGAGTGAGCAATTCCGCAAGACGACGATGAACGTGCTGCGCGTGGCATTTCTTTCTTCGCTCGTCCTGGAAATGGGTGCAACAATCAGCACTGCGATTGTGGCAGTTGAAATCGGTCTGCGCCTGCTCTATGGCTGGATTCCTTTCCAGCAAGCATTTTTTGTTTTACTGCTGGCACCTGAATTTTACCTGCCGCTGCGCATGCTCGGCACACGCTTTCACGCCGGCATGAACGGCTCGGCGGCGGCACAGCGCATCTTCGAGATCCTCGACACGCCCGTACCGGCCCGGCCAGCGCCGGCAGAATCGGCGCTCCCGGCGCTTGCCAGCAATGAGATTCGTTTTGAGAGAGTGCAATATTCGTATGATGGACAGCGCCCGGCCTTGCAGGACGTTTCCTTCACCATCGAGCCGGGACAGAAAGTGGCTCTGGTCGGACCAAGCGGAGCCGGCAAAAGCACAATAGCGCACCTGCTGCTGCGCTTTATCGAGCCGGGCGGCGGTCAGATCAGTATTGGCTCAGTCGCATTATCGGCTCTGCCAGCGCAGCAGTGGCGCCAGCAGGTGGCCTGGGTGCCACAACATCCCTACCTATTCAACACGACGGTGGCGGAAAATATCCGTCTCGCAAAGCCTGAAGCATCGCTGCAAGAGGTCATCACGGCGGCACGGCAGGCATACGCACATGAGTTTATCCAGGCACTGCCGCAGGGCTATGATACGATCATCGGCGAGCAGGGTGCGCGCCTGAGCGGCGGTCAGATACAGCGCCTGAGCCTGGCGCGGGCATTTCTGAAAGACGCTCCGCTGCTGATTCTGGATGAGGCAACGTCAAATCTCGATCCTGAGCAGGAAGAGTTGATCATCGAGGCCACACAGCGACTGATGCAGGGACGCACAGTGCTGATCATCGCTCATCGTCTCAATACAGTACGGGCAGCTAATCAGATTATTGTGCTCAACGAAGGGCTGGTGACGGCAGTGGGAACACATCAGACGCTGATGCAGCACGCCGGCATCTATCAGCAATTAGTCGAGGCATATGGAGGCAGCGTATGACACACGAGACAGGAACGCTCTGGCGGCTGCTCCGCCTGGCATGGCCGCTCAAAGGCTGGATTGCGCTGGCGGCGTTGCTCGGCGTGGCAACGGTGGGCGGCGGCATTGGTCTGATGGCAACTTCGGCCTATCTCATTTCGGCTGCCGCGCTGCATCCCTCGGTGGCAGCTCTTCAGGTAGCAATTGTCGGCGTGCGTTTCTTCGGTATCGCGCGCGGCGTCTTTCGCTACCTGGAACGCTACGTCTCTCATAACGTCTCATTCCGCCTGCTGGCACAACTGCGCGTCTGGTTCTACCAGGCATTGGAGCCGCTGGCACCGGCCCGCCTGCTGGCACTGAGCAGCGGCAAAGCTGAGATGCATAGCAGCGGCGACCTGCTCAGCCGGCTGGTATCCGATATCGAGACGTTGCAGAACGTGTATGTGCGCGTGATTGCGCCGCCGCTGGTGGCTGCCGTCATAGCGGCGGGGATGTGGCTCTTTCTGGGCGCGTATCATGTGTTCTTCGCGCTGCTCTGGCTGGCCTTCTTTTTGCTCACCGCTATTGGTGTGCCATTGCTGGCCTACCTGCTCGGACGGAAAACGGGAGAGCGCGCGATAGCGGTCAGGGCGCGTCTGAACCGCGAACTGGTGGAAGATATCCAGGGCATGGCCGATGTGGTGGCGTATGGACGCGAACAGGACCGGCTGGCACGCATGCGGCAACTCAATCAAGAACTGGTGAACTTGCAGGCGCGCATGGCGCATATCGCCGGCTTGCAGGATGCGCTGGGCAATCTGCTGATGAATCTTGCTGCACTGGCGATGCTGATAGCAGCTATTCCTCTGGTGCGCGCAGGCCAGCTCAACGGGGTACTGCTGGCGGTGCTCGCGCTGGCGACTATCGCCAGTTTTGAAGCGGTTCTCTCGCTCCCTTCGGCCTTTCAACAACTGGGCAGCAATCTGGCAGCGGCGCGGCGGCTCTTTGAGATCGTTGACGCGCAACCGGCTGTACGTGATAGCGATGCGCCTTCACCGGTACCACAGTCCTGCGATCTGGTTGTCAAAAATCTGCGTTTCCGCTATCAGGCCAATGAAGCGTATGTAATAGATAACATCAGTTTTGCGCTGCCACAGGGACACTGCCTGGCGCTCGTTGGACCGAGTGGCGCCGGCAAATCGACGCTGGCGAATCTGCTCTTGCGTTTCTGGGACTATCAGGAAGGAGAGATTCTCCTGGGCGGGCATGCACTACGCGATTATCACCAGGAGGACATTCACCGCCTGATCAGCGTGGTCACGCAGCACACGCATCTTTTTAACACGTCGATTCGTGACAATATCCTGCTGGCGAAACCGGATGCCAGCGAGGCAGAACTGATCCGGGCCGCCCGGCTGGCGCAGATTCACGATTTTATTCAGGCGCTGCCACAGGGCTACGATACACAGATCGGCGAACAGGGTCTGCTCCTCTCCGGTGGCGAGCGCCAGCGCATCGCTATTGCGCGCGCCATGCTCAAGAACGCGCCCATCTTGCTGCTGGACGAGGCAACTGCCAATCTGGATGCCCTGACTGAACAGGCAGTCCTTCAGGCACTGCACACACTCATGCAGGGCCGTACCACGCTGATCATTACGCACCGGCTAGTGGGCCTGGAAAAGGCGGACGAGATTCTCGTTTTGCAGGATGGCCGGGTGCGAGAGCGAGGCACACATTACGAACTGATGCAACTGGAAGGGCTGTACTGGAAAATGGCTCACACACAGAATCAGATGCTGCGCCAGAGTATAGGTGGAACGAGAGATTGATCGGCAATGCTCTTTTTTGTTTCTTTACATGTCACAAACACAGAGAGCAACAGATTGTGATAGGTTTGTGATGCATGTAGCTGGATTCGCAAGGAAATTGTAAGGAAGTTATGCTAATCATACATTGTCATGTCTTCATTTTCTGTAAAGTGTAAGAGGCATGCAATGTTTTTCAAGCAATATATAAGAAAGGAGTCATGCTTTTAACAAAGAGGACCATTGCCAGGACCGGAGCATTTTAGCGATGCGAGCAGGCTGGATAAAGCACGCAACATATTTTTTGAGGCTAGTAGATGCAGTGGCTTAGCAACCAGAGAAAAGGAGTGTGACATCACGATGGAACGTCGAGAGGATCTTCTCAAAGATGGTATCTGGGCGGCTCTGGAGCGACAGAATATTTCCCGCCGCAGTTTTGTACGTTTTTGTTCTCTCATGGCAGGTGCGCTGGCCCTGCCCCCTCGCTATACCCGGCGCATTATGAGTGCGCTCGAACAGACGACCCGGCCCTCGCTAGTCTGGCTGGAGTTCCAGGATTGCGCCGGCAATTCTGAATCAGCTTTACGCGCGTCCCATCCTTCATTTGCCGATATCGTGCTGAACCTGCTTTCGTGGAATTACCATGAGACGGTAATGGCGCCTTCCGGCAAGGCCGCCGAAAAATCCCTGCATGATACAG
>JADBKA010000050.1 GCA_014896635.1 Ktedonobacteraceae bacterium | reverse complement strand
GCACCGTAGCGGGTCTCACGATGTTCTGGCTCCAAAAAACCTCTATCTGTAAGGGTCAGGCGGGTCCCCACAAAGTGGGGCAGGGTTCCCCAGAGGGGAACGGCTGTCCCCCGAAAAACCCTTTTCTCTACTCTCTGCTTTCGCCGGAAGCGTCTTGAAAGCTCACATCTTCATAGATCTCGTCGAGGGCGAGCCGGACGTTTATGCTGTGCAGGAACAACTCGTCGCCAGGCCCGAAAGTCCGCAGCATCCATGCATCCCCTTCGCGGTGGTAGGCTTCTACTTTCGCCTGGCGCGAGTGATATGGAGCGGAGCCGGCTCCACAAGTTCTTCCTCCGCTTAAACTTTTCTGGCCACATTTGTGTTATATTATATTCAAAAGTATTGATGCAAAAACCTGACTGCTATGAGTATATCTTGGGGAAAAATCATCAATCTGTTATAGCCAGTTTTTTCTGTGAGGAATTTTCGACAAATCTTTTAGAGGAAAGCGGGTGGGGAAGACTCCTACCCCTTTTTTGCTGAGGAGATTTTCTGATGAACTGTTACAACTGCGGCCTGCCATTGCCAGCAGGAACAACGACCTGTCCCCGCTGTGGCGCTTACATGCCTCCTCCCTCTACACCGGCAGGGGGAGCATATCTGGTCTCGAATCCTGGCGTACCGCCGTCGCCGCAGGCCCAGCCTTCGCGGCCCCCTCTGCCTCCTACTTACTATGGCGCCGATCCTTACAGTTCTCCTTCACCTTATGCGCCGCCACCACCCCCGTTCACGCCGGTTCCTCCGCCCACCACACCGCCGCGCCAGCAAGCGGGGCTTATTGTCGTTCTGGTTGTTCTTGCAGTGATCGTGATAGGTGGTGGCATACTATTCCTGATCGCCCGTCCTTTTTCTGGCCCATCGCAAGCCGATGCAAATGCCACAGCCACCGCCATAGCTCGCGCAGGCACTGCAACGCCTGCTACTACTCCCACATCTGCCGCTACACCTACCGCTACAGCCGCGACAGACCAGCTACCCAATCCCTATCCGCCTAAAACCGGCACGCTGGTGCTCAACGATCCCATGCACGATAACAGCAAAGGCTACCGCTGGACCGAAGCACCATATACTTTCCAGGCAAACGGCGCTACTGTCACCGGCAACTGCGGCTTTAAAGAGAGTGGGTACCATGTTACGATAGATAAGCAGGCAGCTTTCTATTGTCTCTCCACGACGTTACTGGTAACTTCTCTGAAAAATCTGGCGTACGAGGCAAAAGTTACTATCGTGCAGGGCGACTTCGCCGGCATCATCGCTAAAGCTCAGGACAACGGAAAAAAAGGCTATCTTTTTGGTATCTCTCTAAGAGGAGAATATGCTATAGCCACTTTCGATTCGACCATCAGCGACCCGCAAAAACAGATCAAAATTCTGCGCGCAGGCACCAATGCAGTGATTAAGCAGGGGAAAAATCAGGCCAACCTGGCTGCTATCGTCATCAATGAGAGGACGATCAGTGTCTATGCTAACGGTGTCTACCTGGATAGCGTTCAGGATACCACCTACTCTGCCGGGGGCCAGATCGGGGTCTACTGTGAAAGTGATAGCGCTGGCAGTGGAGCAGATATTATGGCGACCGATGCCCATGTGTGGAAGCTGTAATTTACGGTCCGGTTCGAGGAGTTTGATTATGAACTGTCACGTCTGTAGCACACCACTCCCTGAGGGAGCCGCCTTCTGTCCTCACTGTGGCACGAACTTTTATGTGCCTGGCAGCGCGTCCCATGATCCTACTGCTCGTGCATCGTATGTTGCACCGCCACAGCAACCACCGCCGTCTGCTCAATTCCCACATACCGGCTACAGCAGCAGCCCTTATGAAGTACCACCCTCAGGCGGCTATAACCTTAATCCTGACCCTTACAACGCTCCTTCCATGCCAGGTATATACAGCAGCGATCCTTATACTCCGCTGCCCCGGACGCCCCTTGCGACGCCAATTCCGCAACCGCAGAGCAGAAAATCTCCTCTGATCATCAGCATTGTTATTCTGGCTGTAGCAGTTGTGCTCGGCGGGTCTCTGTTCGCCATCGCGGGTATCATCAATATGAACAAAACGCAGCAACAACAGGCCAGCGCCACAGCGACTGCTGTGGCCAATCAGACTGCAACTGTCGTGGCTGCTACTCAGAACCCCTACCCGCCAAAAACTGGTTCGCTGGTGATCAGTGATCCCATGCACGATAACAGCCGGGGCTACAAGTGGGATGAGGCTACCATGCGCGGGAATACTCCCGAACAGGGCAATGCCATCTGCGGCTTTCAAAACAATACTTATCATATGGAGAGAGAGAAAAAAGGGGCGCTCATCTGTAATCCTGAAGCGTCAACGCTCACCTTCAAGAACCTGGCTCTCGAAGCAAAACTTACTATCTTGCAGGGGAATGGCACAGGACTCATCGTCCGTTTCGATCAGGCAAAAGCGACAGGCTACCTGTTTGAGATTTTTGTCAATGGTGACTATAACCTTTATAAAATATACTTTAGTCAACAACCCCTGGCTAAAGCGCAGGGGCTTGCTCCTCACCCGAAGGTGGGAACGAGAGGCCGGTTGACTGCGACCCGGAAGCCTGGGATCTACCGAAGCTGGCAAGACAAGCAAGATGCTTGTCTCTGATGTTCCTGGCGGCATTGAGATCCGCATTGAGGCTGTACCCGCACTGGCGGCAAAGGAAGAGGCTTTGAGAGCGACGATTGGCACGATGTTGATACCCACAACGGCTACATGTCTGGCTCGTGTGGCGAGGGTCAATTTTGACCACCTGGATACCACGTGCTTCGGCTTTGTACTCAAGAAACGAGTACAACCGGGCGAAGGACCAACTGTGCAAGCGCCGCTTCCTGTCCACGTTCTTGTTCTGTTTGCCGCGTCCCATTTTGGAGGTCTCTCGAATGTGCTTGAGGTTTTCCAGGACAATCGTTGCTCCATCGGGGGTGTTTTGCACAATCCTTTTGCTGAGGACGTGATCATGGTCTTTCTGCCGCCGAAACTGTTTGCCCGAAAGCTTTTTCAGGTGCCTTTTGGCGGATCTGGTGTTCTTCTTCTGGAGTTGGCGCCGAATGCGGAAGGTACGCCGTTCCTGTTCTTTCCATCGACGTTCCCCCAGGAAGCGGCGATGGGAGGTAACGGCTGGTCTCGTGAGACCGAGATCAACACCAATCACCTCGTGAGAAGGTTTTCTCTCTGGAGTCTTGAGGGAAACAACGATGTGCAGGAAATAGCGGTGATGGTGGAAACACAGATCAGCAGAGCAGACCTTGCCCCCAATGTACTGTGTCAGGTGATCGGGAACCGTGAAGGGCAATTCCATGCGTCCATGCACCGTAGCGAGGCTACAGGTGCTGGTTTCCCACTTGACCCAGAAGGAACGGTGATCATAGCGAATACTGCACAACTTGCTCTGAGGACAACGAACCGGCTTCAACCTGGGAGGCTCTTTGCCCTGCTTCTGCGCTTTGGCAACTTTCTTGCGATAGGACTGCTCATGCTTCCTTTTCCAGGTGAGTGCCGATTTGACGCTCTCAGTAGCTCGTACACGTGCAGCACAGACCAGTTGAGCTGGAAGGTTGGGATAAGCCGCACGCAGAGGATAGTATGTTCGTTTGTGCAACTCGACGCCATTGCTACATGCAGTGGTAAATCCTTCACGAGCAACTGCATTATAGCAGGCGGTATGTTGCTCAAGGGTTGTCTTGAGTGTACGCGCCTGCTCAGGCGTGGGATTGAGTTGGATCACAAGCGTTCTCTCCATGCGAAAAGTCTCTCATAGAGACTGAGATTCTGTCAACGACAAAAAGGAAAGGAGCGTACGCATTCCTCCCCCTGCTTTCAAGCAGGGGTCTCCTGCGTCACATCTGATGAATGCGCACGCAGTACAGGCTCATACGACGCAAACAAAGCAGGCTGGCATGTCGCACAGCATCGTTCCGCTGCATCCGATGTACGACCAGGCAAAGCGTATGGAACCGCAGAAGCTGGCGCAGGAGCTACAACAGGCTCAGGGAGATGTGCCATGCCTGGCAAAGACTGCGCCGCCTCTCTGCTATTCGCCTCAACAACTGCGTCGGGCCTATGGCATCCAACCTTTGCTCGACGCCGGTATGACAGGTAAAGGGCGCATTATCACAATTATTGATGCCTTCCAGGCTCCGACGATTCGACAGGACCTGCGTATGTTCGATCAGCTCTTTGGTTTGCCTGATCCACAGTTAAACATCATCGCTCCTTTCGGCCTCACACCCTTCGACCCCAACAACCCGAATCATACAGGCTTTGCCGGCGAGATCGCGCTGGATGTGGAATGGGCGCATGCAATGGCGCCGGATGCTACCATTAATCTTGTGCTGGCAAACGTCAAAGACGAATCGGTGCAGGGACAACTGAACGCGCTATTCCAGGTTCTGAACTTTGTGGTTCAGAACAACATGGGCAGTGTGATCTCGCAGAGCTTCGGCATCGGCGAGGGCTGCCTGCCAGCCGCCATGATTCAGCAGGCGCACAAAATCTACCAGCAGGCGCGAGCGCAAAAGCAGACGGTCTTCGCCTCGGCAGGTGATTCTGGGGCTGGAGCCATCCAGTGCGATGCCAACGGCCAGCCCGCCGCACTGGTGCAGGGCGTGAACTACCCGGCCAGTGATCCGCTGGTAACAGCCGTCGGCGGCACAACGCTGCGCACGGCACCATCGGGCGCCTACATCGCCGAAACCACGTGGAATGAATCGCAGAGAGGCTCAGGAGCAACCGGCGGTGGCACAAGCAAAGTGTTTGCACAGCCGGCGTTCCAGCAAAATATCGTCAGGAGCACGAAGCGCGCGGTCTCCGATATCGCGCTCGACGCCGATCCACTGACCGGCGTTCCCATCGTCACCAGTTCGCTCAGGCCGGGCCAGACGATGATTCTCCCCACCGGCGGCACGAGCGTCGGCGCGCCGGTCGCCGCCGCCATGACGGTTCTGCTGGACCAGGCGGCAGGTGGCAAACGTCTCGGCTTTCTGAACAGTGCGTTTTATCGCCTCAGCCAGGATACAGCGGCCTACCGGCAGAGCATCCACGACATCAGAACAGGGAACAATACGTTCGTCTTTGCCGAGGGGAAGCAGGTTATCAGGGTTCCCGGCTTCCAGGCGCAGGCGGGATGGGATGCGCCCACCGGCATCGGCTCACCCAATGCCACTCAGCTTGCAAAAATCTTGCCCACTCTGGTGAACGCGAACGAGGGCGCAGATCTCTGATTTCCCTTTGCTTCCTGACTTTCCTTCTCACAGAAATGCTCTCGCTGCCCATGCAAGCAGCGAGAGCGTTTCTTCGCCAGTTTATTCTGAAAAGCATAACATTACTTTATGCTTCCAACTTACTCTGTGCTTCTATCAGCGCATCTCTCAGCGTATTCAACTTCTTTCCTTTCCCTATGGGAAGTACCCGCAAACGATTGTAGGTTTTTTCTACCCAGCCTAAGTGTCGTTTGGATCGATACTCCGTAGCGAGCTGAATACCTTGTAGAGCAAGAGAAATACCCTGATCTAAGTCTCCAAGATGCAGATATGCTTGAGCTTTGTTGATGATGTAGCCACCCTGATCCCTTAGAGGACGGAAAGTTCGGAGTCGATCCGTTTTCTGGTAAATCTCTATCGCCTTCTCCGGCTTCCACAGTTCGGTGTAGCCCGATGCCTGCTCCTGAAGAACATCATCAAGGCTAAAGTCATCGGCTAAGCCCGCAATGCTCTCCTGCGTATTTTCGGCAATTTCTAGCGCAGGACGAATAGTTTGCAGGAATCCCTGTTCGTTCCCAGAGTCGTAATACAGGCGCGCCATTAGGGCATAGCGTACCCCCTGCACGCCAGCAGAAGCGATATCTGCATAGGGTTGTGTGGCATTAAAACATCGAAGAGCATGCTCAAAGCGCCCACGCTTCCTGAAGACGCTCCCCTGAAGAGTCATGCCTAACGTAATGATATCGGCATCGTTTAATTCTTGTCCTAAATCGGTCATCTCTGAAAAATGTCCTGAAGCAGCGGCTAAATCAAGATGGTCAAACGCGATTTTTCCCATCATCTGATGAGCATAGGCCAGAAGTTGCTGTGCAGGCTTCATTAACTGACCGTGATAAGCGATGAGTGCTTGATCAAGCTGGTAGATCATGTTACGCAAACTCTCTTCAATAGCCGGGTACTGGTCTGCAATCCATGTCAGATAGGCAAGCCGTACCATATCACGGCCAGGAGCAAGAAGCATCTGCAAAATAGCACTATCGGCTTGCTCCGGTCTTTGAATGTCTATTTTCCTTTTCGGTATGCCACGTCCGATCTCTTCCAGCTTCTCTTGAGGAATGTCCAGAATATCAGCCAGGCGCACGACTTGCGTCATACTATCCAGTTTCCGCCTGCCTCGCTCAATCTGTGAAACGTACACTCTAGCATACCCCCATCTTTCTGCCAGTTCCTCTTGACTCCACCCGCGCTGTTGCCTGTAGGAGCGTACTAGCTGCCCAAACGCATTCTTACTTAACACCTGTTCTCTATCCTCTCTCCTAAAAAGTAGCAGCCTGTTATCTGTAATTAGCTTTTCATCTCACTATTGGTTTTCTTACCGAACTACCATTGTTTCTGGGGACAAAAGGACTAAACGTGCTGTACATAGTATAATTTGTTGTCCTCATCTTAGCAATGCAATGTAGAGAGGAAAGCAGAAGTTGAGCATGAGCTACCTTTATGGCCTGATAAACAAGGGGTAGCAAGCCCTTCTTAGCCTGGACAGAACACAGCCACACACGACTATAATAAAGCAGTTCCGCGCACAGTGCAGTGCGCCTCATTACCTGTTCTGGAGAAATATACCATGCCACGTGCAGTTGATTTTCACGTCCACCTGCCGACAACGGAGTTTATGCAAATCACACTCGGTCCCTATGCAAAGGCAGCAGAACGCTACTTTCGCACCGAAGTGAAGTTGAAAGATATCGAGCAGCTCGCCGCTGATTATGCCGAACTGGATATGATCGGCGTGCTGCTGGCCTGGGATGCTGAAACCGCGACGGGTCTGCCCCCGCTCGGCAACGACTATATTGCGAAAATCGTCGAGCGTTACCCCAACCAGTTTATCGGCTTCGCCAGCGTTGACCCGCATAAAGGCAAAGCGGCAATCAAGGAGATAGAGCGAGCCATCAAAGAGCTGGGGCTGGCCGGCGCAAAGTTTCATCCGGGCGTCCAGGCGTTCTATCCGCACGATCCGCAGTTCTATCCTCTGATGGAGAAAATACAGGACCTGGGAGTCCCCGCGCTCTTCCATACCGGCACGAATGGTCTGGGAGCCGGGACGCCCGGCGGCATGGGTATCAAAGCTGGACTACACACGCCCAATCTACCTGGATGCCCTGGCCGCCGACTTTCCCGGCCTGACCATTATTGGTGCGCATCCTTCCTGGCCCTGGCATGAGGAGATGCTCGCCACCATGCAGCACAAAACGAACGTCTTCAATGATCTCTCCGGCTGGGTGCCTAAACGCATCCCCGAAGTGCTGCTGCGCGAAGCCGCTACCCGCCTGCAAGACCGCTTTCTCTTCGGCTCCGACTATCCCTTCATCACGCCGCAGCGCTGGCTGAGGGATTTTGAACCACTTACCTACTTTACGCCTGAGGTACGCGAGAAGCTGATGTGGCGCAATGCGCAGAAACTGCTGGCGCATACAGCTATTGCCCGGATGTCCTTCTCCGGGTAGTATAGCCGACTTCAGTGCCATTGAAGCAGAGCACGGATACCCTTCACTAGCCATCCTGGCTAGCACTGCTGCCGCTGTTTGACAGGCATAACACGTACTTCTATACTGTCGTCGAGCATCCTGTGCCGCCCACAATAACCGCAGGCAACACAGGCCAGGAGAAGGGGGCAGAGCCGATTCAATGGCATTCACACAAGATGAGCTAGAGGCGTTTAATTCGATTCTAGAACAGAAACTTACCATCCAGAAACGTGAATTAGAGCGTTCGTTCGCGCAACATATAAACGAAGTACGCCACGAGTTTGCACAGCGTATTTCTACAATTGAACAGGAGATAGAGCAAAACCTGCTTTTGCGTATAGTAGAGCAACAGCGAGATCTCAAAAATACGCTCGACCAGCAGTCCGAGGCCCGGCAGGCCCACATGGCAGAGACAGTTCGCAGCGAACTCCAGCTTTTGCAGCAGCAACAGCAAGAGCAATTCAGTGACTTGCTGGAAAAGAATTCAGCCGCTCAACTGCTGGCCGTCGAACAACTCCTCGCTCGGCACCTTGCCACGCCTTCATCTGCCTATGTTTCCGAGACGCGGACGGGACCCAACGGTGTCGAGATCCAGACCGAGGTCTCCTGGGAAGAGCTGATCGGCATGGTTGACAGGGCATTGAACGAGCGCATGTCCACATTTACCGAATCGTTGCTGGCGGCCTTTAAAAACACCGAACGATCCCTTACCGCACAGTTGCAGGATCTGCGCAGCAGCCTGATGCATAGCAAACCTGTAACCGAACCTTTGAGCGAGTTGGAAGAAGTATTTCACAGTCTTGAGCAACTGGAGCGCATCATCGAGTCGATACAGCTCGCCATGACTGCAAACCACGCGCTCCTCTCAAATCGTCTTTCCTACCATCAGCGCCTTCCAGCCGAACGCGCACATGTGGGACAGTATCATCGTACCATTTCCGAACCAGAGAGTGGCGGGGGAAATAACCATTTCTCTCATCCGGCAGAGTCCTCTGACGAAACAGAATAAATAATGAGCATTGACAATACTGGCAACTGTATGTTATAAATCCATTGCTGTCTGGTAAACGAGTGGAATAGCACCATCGCCCACGCTATTCCACTGTGTTGTATGCCCAGAAATATCCACTCACAAAAGCCCCGGCATCCCTGAGGGATGACGGCTTTTTGTGTTGTCTACAATCTCGTCTGATCACTTCTCACTTACCGTTCTTAAGCACAGGAAGAAAGGCGTCTCTACGCCTCATTTCAGGAGAAAAACTACCCGATGTTATCATTCTACTTTGAAGTGGCCCGCACAGCGTTTCGGCGCCAGCTCATCTACCGCTGGACGAACATCGCCGGTATGCTCACCAACATCTTCTTCGGCATGATCTTCAGCTATGTGATCATCGCGCTTTTCCAGACTCGCCCGGCCGTCAGTGGCCATACGGTTCAGGATACGCTGCGCTATACCTGGCTGGTACAGGCGATGATTATGGTCGTGCTGCCGTTTGGATGGATGGACCTGATGATGACCATTCGCACCGGTGAGGTGGTTTCAGATCTGAGCAAGCCGTGCGATTTCTACCGGTACTGGTTCAGCCGGGAGGTCGGACGCAGTTGCTACTTTTTGCTGTATCGCGCTCTGCCCACCTACCTCGCAGGCATGTTGCTCTTCGGCTTCGGTGTACCGGCTGAATGGCATGCCTGGCTGGCTTTCGCAGTGGCACTCCTTCCGGCAACGATGCTCGGCATCGCTTACCGTTTCCTGTATAATATCGTGGCCTTCTGGCTACTTGAGGCGCGGGCAGCGGCTACGCTGGCGCATACCATTGCGCTCTTTTTTACCGGCTCCTTTGTTCCTATCCCATTATTACCGGGCTGGATGCGCGCTCTCATCGAATGGCTGCCTTTCAATGGTCTGCTAAACTTGCCCACCGAAATGCTGCTCGGAAAAGTGGCCGGCGGCGCGCTCTGGTTCGAGATCGGGCGTCAGCTCGGCTGGCTGATCATCTTAACAGGAATTGTCCGTTTGCTCACAGTGCTGGCGACACGGCATGTTGTCGCGCAAGGGGGATAAACAGAATGATTCGCTCATTGTATCACGACGCGCGTCTCTACCTGCTATTGATTGGTATGCAGATACGGGCGCAATGGCAGTACAAAGTGAATCTGGCGCTGGATATCGGTACGTACTTTGGAGTGTCAGCTCTTGAGTTGGCCAGTATCCTGCTCTTCTTCACGGCCTTCCCTACATTGCTCGGCTGGCAGGTGGGTGAAGTTACGCTGCTGGCCTCGATTGTCTCGATCAGCTTCGGACTGGCCGAGATAGTTGGTTCCGGCATTGATAACTTCTCATGGATGGTGCAGCGTGGCGAATTCGACCGTGTGCTGCTGCGTCCCATTGGAGCACTGACCCAGGTGGCCGGCAGCGATTTTCGTCTGCGTCGCCTGGGCCGTCTCACCCAGGGCTGCGCAGGGTTCGTCATCGCGCATCTCTGGCTGCCGCACTTACACTGGACATGGGACAAAATCATCGCACTGCCGCTCAGCATTGTAATTGGGACTGTCATTTTTGTCTCGATTCTGCTGCTCGGTGCGACACTTTGCTTCTGGACGGTCGAGACAACCGAAATCACCAATATCCTGACGTATGGCGGGCGCGAGATGATGAGCTATCCTATCACCATTTATCATCAACTCCTGCAACGCTTCTTTTTCTTCGTTGTTCCCATCGCTTTCGCGTCGTTTGTCCCTACCTGCTACCTGCTGGAGCGACCCCTGCCGTTCGGTTTGCCGGTCCAACTGGTTTTTGCCGCGCCGCTGGCAGCGTTTCTCTTCGCGCTGGCAGCCATGTTCGTCTGGCGCTTCGGTGTGCAGCACTATCAGAGCACAGGTAGTTAAAACGATTATAAATAATCAGTATTAAAGCATAAGCATGATTAAGGAGTAAATTGCATGGAGAGAATTATCGAAGCTCAAGGATTGGGCAAAACGTTTCGCGTGGCAAAACGGCGTCCCGGCCTGCTTGGCGGTCTGCGCAGTATTGTCGATCCTGAGATGCGAGTGGTACGGGCCGTCAGCGACCTGGATCTCTCGGTGGAACGCGGCGAGATGATCGGACTGATCGGGCCAAACGGAGCGGGCAAAAGCACCACCATTAAGATGCTGACCGGCATTCTCAAGCCAACAAGCGGACACCTGCGTGTGGCGGGCCTGGTGCCACTCCAGCAGCGGCGCGAGCTGGCTGCGCACATCGGCGTGGTTTTCGGGCAGCATACACAGCTCTGGTGGGATCTGCCGTTGATCGATTCTCTACGCCTGCTGCGCCATCTTTATCGTGTCCCGGAGAAGCGCCATCGCGCTAACCTTGAACATCTGCGCACCATGCTCGATCTTGATGAGTTTCTCGATACACCAGTACGACAGCTCTCGCTCGGCCAGCGCATGCGTGGTGACCTGGCGGCAGCGCTGCTACACGAGCCAGAACTGCTCTACCTGGATGAACCCACTATCGGCCTGGATGTGGTAGCTAAAGCGCGTATCCGCGAATTCTTGCTGACTCTGAACGCTGAGCGCGGCACGACGGTGCTGCTCACGACACACGATATGGACGACGTGGAGATGCTCTGTCCGCGCATGGTGATCATTGATCACGGGCGCAAGCTCTACGACGGCAGTGTAGCGGCTATTCGCGCGCGTTTTGGTGGCGAGCGCACATTGATCGCCGTGCTGGACGCGACTGAACAGGCTGCGCTCTCTCTCGACGCGCAGGGACGACCACAACTTGACGGTTTGCCGCACGGGGTGCGCCTGGCACAGATCAATGGACCGCACCTGTGGCTGAGTTTTGGCCGCGATGCACTGCCAGCTCATGAACTGGTGGCCTGGCTGGGAGCGCGCTACCGCCTGCGCGACGTCACGTTCCAGGAGCCGGAGATTGAAGACGTGATTCGACGCATTTATGAAGAGGATCTCCTGCTCAAAGAAGCAGCAAGCTAAGCAAACAGAGATGGTACGAGCATGTCTCTGGACCATCTCTGTTTCTCTCTCCTGTGATATGATATGGGAAAGAGAAGCGTGGTACAGAGGCGCCATCCCGCTCTCGTAGAGTGGCCGGGGTGTCGCCTTGCTCCACTTCTTATACATTTACATTTTGCCGAAGTATTCAGCTAGAAGAGAAGAAGCATGAGCGCAGTTGCGCCTATTATTGAAGCGCAGGGGGTTTACAAAACTTATCGTAGCGGAGCATTACGGGTTACCGCCCTGCAACGGATAGATCTTACCGTGCAGTCGGGAGAAATGGTCGCCATTATGGGACCGAGCGGCTGCGGCAAAACGACGCTCCTGAACTGTCTTTCAGGACTGGATATGATTGATGATGGCAACATCTTTATTCAAGGCCACAATCTTCGCCACCTCAGCGATAAACAGCGCACAAGTTACCGCGCCCAGCATATGGGCTTTATCTTTCAGGACTTTAATCTGCTTCCCGTGCTGACGGCAGTAGAAAACGTTGAACTGCCAATGCTCGTGGCCGGTACTCCGGCCCACAAAGCCCGGCGGCGCGCGCTGGAAATGCTGGATCGGGTGGGGCTGGCTGATCGCGCTCGCCACCGGCCCGCAGAGCTTTCTGGCGGGCAGCGCCAGCGCGTCACCATTGCGCGCGCGCTCACCAACGATCCCGCCATCATCTGGGCCGACGAACCCACCGGCAATCTCGACAGCGAAACCGCTGCCGATACAATGGCGCTGCTCTGCTATCTTAACCGTCAGCAGGGCCAGACCCTTGTCATCGTGACGCATGCCATAGAGGTCGGGCGCCAGGCCAACCGCGTGATACACATGCGCGACGGCAGGATCGTCTGACAATATATCAAGTGAAAAGCAAGGATAAAAACCTATGACTACCGGCCAGGAATCACCAGACCAGCTTACGTTCATGGCGATACACGCTCATCCAGATGATGAAGTGTTCACTACCGGCGGCACTTTTGCCCTTCTCGCAGAACGAGGAGTACGCACGGTGCTCGTGACAGCCACAGGCGGCGAAGAAGGCCAGATCGTCGATCCTGCGCTGGATCGACAGGCAAAAGAGCAACTCTTCCCTCGCCTGGTGGAAGTGCGGCGCAAAGAGCTTGAGGCGGCAGCCGAAATACTCCACATCAGCGTACTGCACCGACTCGGCTACCGCGATTCAGGTATGGCGCGCACAAGAGCGAACAACCACCCGGATTCTTTTCATCGTGTCATCTTTGATGAGGCAGTCAGGCGCGTTGTTGCCATCATCCGCGAGTTCCGGCCCCAGGTGATCGTCACCTATGATCCCTTTGGCGTCTATGGACATCCCGATCATATTCAGGCGCATCGTGTCACCGTTGCAGCTTTTGAGGTCGCCGGTGATGCGCGTTGTTTCCCAGACCTGCCATACACCGCCTGGCAGCCACAGAAACTCTACTACACCGCGATTCCACGCTCGCAGTTTGAACGACTGGCGCAGGAGATGCAGGCGAGAGGCGTTCCCGGTCCCTGGGATAATCCTCGCATGAATGTCGCACTCATGGGGACAGCCGATGAGCTGATCACCACCCGCATCGACGTTTCGTCTTACCTCGAACAGAAAATGCGGGCTTTCCGGGCATACAGGACCCAGGTTGCCCCGGATAGCTTCGTTTTTGCGCTCCCTGAAGAGCAGCGCCGGCTCGCGCTCGGCTATGAGCACTTTGTCCTGGCACATCGTCCACTGCCGACTCATACCGGCGGACTGGAACAGGATCTGTTCGCCGGGTTATAAGATGGGGAATCTTGCTGTACAGGGCGCTTTTAAGCTGCCGCAGGAGCGATCCGATAAATAAATGCACCTGATCTGCCAGTTCTTTCGTGTTAATTTAAAGAAGGGTAAAATTTCTGGCTGCTTCTCGGCAGAAGCGAGGAGCATAATTGACTACCTGGCAGAAATCAGGAAGGTGGGAAGCACATGACAGCACTGCGTGAAAATACAGATATAAACCGCATACCAGGCGGCGAATTCCAGAACACCTTTACAGCACCCCTGGACGAGGAGACACTGCAAGTATACAAGCGCGCCTCGTGGCTTGGCTTTGTGGCAGGCTTGCGCTCGATGACTCCGCTGGCCCTGCTCATCTGGACAAAAGAGCCGCAGCCATCTGAGGATAACCGGTTGCTGCGCCTGCTCGACTCGAAAGTTGTCAAATATGGCGCCGGCCTCATCGCATCCGGCGAGATCCTGGCCGACAAACTCCCCGGTATACCAGGCCGTTTGAATCCGGGATCGCTGGCAGGACGCATAGCAATGGGCGCTCTGGCGGGCACCTGGCTCAGTCGCCGCTTCCAGCGGCCAGTCGTACAGGGAGCGATCAGCGGCGCGTTGGGCGCGGGCGTGGGAGCAGTTACAGGATACACTGCGCGTCTCCTGCTCTGTAATCTCACACGACTGCCAGATGCCGTATTTGCGGGTATCGAGGATGCCATTGCTCTCAGGTTAGGACTGCACGCGCTGAGTACACAGCGGCAATAAGTTTCAGGCCGGTCTACAGTACAGCAAGGCAATACAATCGGGGAGATATGTGAGGGGAAAAGAGGACACTCTTTCTCACATATCTCTCTTTTCGCTTCCGCACTGAGGAAGCTACGCTGATTTTGTACGTTAGCGCAATGCGTGTCTGACAGCGGCCTCTGCCAGCAATTGCAAGGGATTGATCAAATCGTCAGCCTCTTCTTGCAGAAGTAAGGGAATCTCAGTACAGCCCAGAATGATTCCATCGACACCTCTAGTACGCAAAAGCTGAACAGCTTCTCTGGCTACTGCCCGGTCTTGCGCCGTCTCAAGACCTGCACTAAGCTTCTGGATCGCCTGATCGAGAGCAGAAGAAAGCGCAATAAGCCACCTGATAACCTGGGCTGCGTTCTGATCTGGCGGAAAAACGGGATAAAACACTTTGATGATCTGCCCGTTCTCGATGAGAAGTGTGACGCGCTTGATCAGCGTCATCGAGGCGACGACAAATGTCGGCAGGCGCAATGCCTGCGTGAAGGTCAGTTCAGCGTCGCTTAGAAGCTCGAAGGGCAGATGCAGGCGCTGCACCGCCTCTTGCTGATAGGCGGTATCCTGCGCGCTCAGGCCGAATACGCGCGCGTGCAACTGTTGCAGTTCCGCATGGTGATCACGAAACGCGCACGATTGAGGCGTACATCCTCTCGCACCCGGAATCAGATCCCACCCGTCAGGTGAAGCCTCGCCGGGCCGTCCTGTACGCGGATAGCAATAGAGCACCGTTCTGCCCGGCAGTTGAGAGAGGTCTACAGTAGTCCCGGACGTAGACATAAGCGAGATTGCGGGCAATTGCATACCTGGCAGATGGTCACAGGCGCCATCATCCACCGGCACAGGCAGATTCTCCGGCAACTCATAGAAATTATCCGAACGCGACATTCAGACACTCCTTTCCTCTTCTAACTGCTCGGCGATCAACTGGGCCAGGTGCAGCACGCGCAGGCGCCGCCCGCTTGCATCGACACCGCCGCGCAGGTGCATGAGACAGCCAGGATTGTCGGCGACGAGAATAGCAGCGCCGCTACGCTCGGCATTGTTCAGCTTGTTGGCGAGCAGCTTCTCCGCGACTTCGGGATGTTCGAGCGAAGTGGACCCGCCAAAACCACAGCAGACATCGGCCAGCGGCATCTCGCGTAACTCCAGCCCAAGCACGTCCCTGATGATGCGCCGCGCCTCAGAGCGCAGGCCCAGACAATTGCAGGACTGGCAGGAATCATGATACGTGACCGATTCAAAAGTGTTCGACGACTTCACAGGTAGCCTGACATCACTGCGCAGGACCACACGATCCATGAAACTGGTGAAGTCGATGATTTTCTCAGCCAGGGTACGAGCGCGCCTGAGCCAGCTTTCATCCCGCAGATCCTCAAGAAGGCGGATGTAATCCTGCACCATTGTGACGACGCAACTGGTCGAGGCGCTGAGGATATAATCAGCCCTGCTCCGACGCAGCGCATCTTCGAGCACTGCAATGGTCTGGCGTGCCATCGCCACGCCGTCTCTCCTGTCCCCCGAATTCAGCGCCGGCAGGCCGCAGCAGTTCTGCTCCTGCGGAAAAACCATCCGCACATCGACCGCTTGCAGTACCTTGATCACCGCCTCACCCATCTCTGGATAGAGCCGGTCCGTCATGCAGCCGGCAAAATAGCAGACAGTCAGGTCCAGTCCTCGCCGCTTCTCCAGAGCAAGGCTATAGGAAGGTTGCAAACTTCTCACCCGGTCGCGCAACGGCCTGACCGCAAAGGCCGGCAGACTGCGCCAGCGGGCCAGCGCGGCAAGATAGCCGATAATGGGAAGTTTCGCAAACGGTCGCAGGTTGCCTGCTCGTATATAGCGGCTGCCAAGTGTGACAGGGAACTGTGCAATGCTCGCCAGGCGTGTCAACAGGCCAAAGAGGCGCGGGCGCGCCATGACGCCAAAAACGAGTTGCTTGATTCGGGGCAGTCCTTTCGCCTCCATTGTGCGTGTACGTACGTCGAGAATAAGGCTCGGCAGCGGAATCTCGACGGGACAGACGGTTTCGCAGGCATTGCAGCTTACACAGAGATTCTGCGGCCCGGCGCCGGCCTCGATACCGTGATGAAACGGTGTGACCACCAGGCCAATTGCGCCACTGTAAATATGGCCGAAGGCATGTCCCCCGACCTGCTGGTAAGGCGGGCAGACGTTGGCACAGGCGGCACAGCGGATGCAGCGCAGCGCCTCTCTGAAGCGGGGATCGGCGCGCATCTCGCTGCGTCCATTATCCAGCAGAATAATATGCATTTCCTTATCTGGCGTCGCCGGACCGGTGATAAAGGTCGTATAGCTGGTAATAGACTGGGCGGTTGCGCTACGCGCCAGCAGGCGCAACTGAGTCACAGCATCGGCAAAGGTGCCGATGAGCTTATCATAGCCGGCCATCACCACATGCACCGGCGGTAGCGAAGTCACCAGGCGGCCATTGCCCTCGTTCGTGATCATCATGACAGAGCCGCTCTCGGCAATCAGCGCATTGGCTCCGCTAATGCCCAGGCCGGCGCTCAGAAACGACTTGCGGTGCTCCGTACGAATGACCGCAACCTGCTCTGCCACATTCTCACGCGAAATTTCGCGGCCTACCGCTCTGGTGAGAATAGAGCCGACCTGCTGGCGCGTTTTGTGGATAATCGGCATCACCATGTGCGAGGGACGTTCGTGGTCAAGCTGGGCCACCCATTCACCCAGATCAGTCTCGACCGCTGTGATGCCGCGCGCCTCCAGGTAGGCATTCAATTCGGTCTCCTCACTAACCATCGTTTTTGACTTGACCGCCAGTGTGATACTTTTCCGTCGGCAGAGTTCGTAAATATAGCGGTTGGCATCCTCAGCCGTGCGCGCTTCGTAGACAATGGCCCCGGCGGCTTCAGCAGCCGCTTTGAACTGCGCTACCAGCTCAGGCTGATGCGCGATGGCATAATCTTTCGCTTCCCGCAGATCGTGACGCAGGCTTGAAAAGCTGTAGCGCGAGCCATAATCTCGCTCCTCACTGTCAAAGACGTCCTGACGCGACTGGCGCCAGTTGGGAGCGAAACGGCCCAGAGCACGCTGCAAATTTGTATCCTCCAGGGCATACTTCAGACGTTCATCAAACGGCTGGTGCTCATGTGTGGGACTGGAGATCTCCGCCTCAAGTACCTGTTGCGTGGATGTTCCATCCGTCAACGCGGTCTGCGCCGGGGGAATATCCGCCTGTTTCTGCGAATCGCTATGCGTTGCCATGTTCTTACTCTTCTCTTAAATAGGGCATCAACAGAAGGCATCGATGGAAGGCACTGCCTCTTTTGTACTGTCTTTGACTATACATTTACAACAATAACGCACACCGCCTTCGGCCCCTGCACGCCGATAGTCAGAGTGCGTTCGATATCAGCAGTACGACTGGGACCGGTGATCAGTGAGATATACCGGCGCGGGTCCGCCCTCTGCCTGGTCAATTGTTGCAGGCGCTCGCCGGCCTGGTCGAGTCTAGGAAAGAGATCTTGAGCGCGTACTAGCACGAAATGCGTCAGGGTCAGCATGCTCACTACGCGCCCTTCCAGGGAATTCTCTGCCAGCATAACAGAGCCAGTTTCGGCTATCGCCATCTCAGCGGCAGAAAGCCCGGCAGGCGCATCGGCAACCTCAGCCGGTTTTGCAGCCAGGCGCAGCCGGATTCCTCTCTCCTCTAACATGGGCAGCAGCTCATCCCAGGGCCGGCACAAAGAGAAATCAGGAGCAATAACCAGTTCTTTTCCGGCCAGGGCCGGATGAGCGGCAATAATATCCGCAGCCGCCTGGAGATGCGCTGCCTCGTGACACTCCCCACCAGCAGCGCCGAGTCGCTGCTTAAAGCGATGATACAATTCCTGCGTGACCATCACGATCCTTTCGGATTGCGCCCTTAGTAAGGAGCAGAACGCTTTTACACTTATCATAGCCCGAAAGGCTCTTTCTGGCAAGCGGACTGCGTCTATACCAGGATTTATCAGTTTTCTTGATGAAGAAAATGGGGGAAAAGAGTTTTTCGGGGGGACACCCCCGCTGCTTTACAGATAGAGGTTTTTTGGAGCCAGAACATCGTGAGACCCGCTACGGTGCCTGACCATGACGTCTATAGACGTCTAGAGTAGGGGCGACCCTCGCGGTCGCCCTGGCCCAACACCGATCCAAAAACCTCTACTTGAAAGACCCCCACCGCCCCCGCCAGGAGCTACGCTCCTGGACTTCCTCTTTGCTTCTCGGCCTCCAGATCCATGATCATCCAGGCCGTTGCGGGAAGACCAGGCACAAACATCACCGTCTCACGTGTGTCTATGAGCGGGTGCTCCTCTTGATATTTCTGCATATACGGTGCTGTGTAGTAGGTTTTATATAGCTCGCCATCAATCTTCTTGAAAAACACATGTGTAATTGTCATCTTCTCGAACGCCTGCGGCAACGCCATAGCTTCTACCTCACCTTTGCGAACCGGTCGCAGGAAGCCGACGGCGTTGGGAAATTGTCTGACCAGTTGCGCATCCGAGATAACCACCTCTTCCAGGCCGGGGATATTCTCGTAAAGCAGCGTATAGGAGTTTTCCTGTAAAAATTGTGAATCCAAAACATTCCTCTCCAGTAGCATCGAGTTGAAAGTTAGTCTACATTATAACTCGACAAATACTGTGAGAGGAAGCTGTATAGCAGAATTTGGCTAGCAAAATCTGGCTAGCCGATTGCCAGCCAGATTTTCTGAAAATGGGAAGATGTCTCACACACTATTAGCCGGCGCACTACTCAGGCATAACGACGAGGGAGTGAGCGCGGCCCAGGTGTTCGGTTTGCGGCCAGCGGATCGGAATACTTTCCCAGGTCTGGCCGGTATCTGCCGAGCGGAAGATGCCATTGTTATTAGCCGCGTAGAAGACGCCCGGCTCGGCCTCATGGACGGCAAGAACTGATGTCTGTGTGCCGCGCGCTGGCGGCAGCCCCGCACTGACGAGTTGCCAGGGACTGCTACCTGAACGGCGATAGAGCGCCGATTCGGCCTGCGCCGGATTGTGGGCTGTGCCGGGGCTGGCAGCCGCCGAAATGACCAGCGTGGCGGGATCGGCAGGATCGGCGGCCACGCTCCAGAGGTAGTGGTGGTGCAGTCCCTCATCCGGGCGATACCATGTATCCCCGCCATTGTCGCTCACCACGAAGCCGTTGCCGGCGTGCATAAAGCCGTCACCTGCCGCCGAATAGAGCCGGTTCGGCGCCTGGCGATGCATCACCAGCGTATGGGTATCATACGGCCCGTCAGGTCGGCGATCTTCCCAGGTTCTCCCCCCATCCAGACTACGCACCAGCGCACCGGCTTCGATAGCCACAAACACTCGTCCCGCAACCAGCGGATCAGGCGTGATCCAGCGCACATGGCTGGTGTACGGACGTGGCGGAAAACTCCAGGTCGAAGCCGATGGCAGTCGGAGCAGAGCGGGGAGTTCCTGCCAGCTCTCCCCACCGTCTTCTGAGCGGAAAAGCGCGCTCGGCTCGCTGCCTGCATATACGACTCCGTAACCATCAATACGTTCTACGCTACTCACAGCGACTGCTATCATCTGTTGCTGCGTGATGCCGTTCTCCAGACGCTCCCAGGAGTTCCCGCCGTCATCGCTGCGCCATAATCCCTTTCGGAATGTCGCGCAATAGAGGCGCTGCGGACGCTGTGGATCGACGGCGATAGATTGAGGGCTGCTCTCTGCAAGGTGCAGACTGGCAGTCCACGCGCCATTGCGTTGTTCAATCACTGCTAATCCTTTGTCCAGCGCCACATATAGCTTCGTCATTGTATGCTCCTCTCTTCAACAGACTGCTATAGCTATGTTCGCAGGCGGCGAATGCGCTCATTCAGAAACGGGGAGGAAGTGATCTCGATAGCGCTCCTGAACGTCCAGTCGTCGCCAATCATTACCTGTCACTGCCTGCCGACAGATCAGCTTGATTTTCCTTAATGCACCACTCGTAAATGACACGTTCCAGGTAATCCAGGCCGCTGAAAAAATGGGCAACCGGCAGGCTCTCATTCGGCTGATGAGCCTGTTCAAGCAGGCCGGGGCCGCAGATATACGAATTGATGCCCAGTTGCTGAAAGTTTCCGCCGTCGGTGGCAAAGGCCGCGCCTCGCTCAACGGATTTGCCGACAACGCGGCTCAAGAAGCGGCAGAAAGCATTGTCCAGCGGCGAGCGCATGGGCGGCACGGCCTGCACATTTTCGAGAGATACATTGCCACTCTCCACAGCCTCTCTCAGGCGCTTTGCCACTCCGTTCTCGATCTTCTCACGCAGCTCGGCAACGATCTCCTCGATACTATCACCCGGCGAGACGCGCACACTCGCCGCGAGCTGGCAGGTTTCGGCGATCATATTCGTTGCCAGGCCACCACTGATCAGGCCACAGTTGAGGGATGAAGCTGGATATTCGGGAAAGAGTCGCCGATTCTCCGGTGAGATGCGCTGTTGCAGCGCGCCGTTCATCTCTTGCATCAACCAGATCACTTCAGCCATCTTCTCTATGGCGTTGACGCCTCGATTGGGAACGCTGCTGTGGCCGCCCTTGCCATGCACGATAATGTCGAACGTGGCATAGCCCTTCTGAGCCGGAAAAATCTCGAAGTTCGTCGGCTCACCGATCAAGGCCACCTCCGGCAGCGGATAGCCCTTGAGCAAGTGAGGGAATTTACTGACCAGGCGGGCAGATCCCTGGCCCGCCACTTCCTCATCACAGGTGAAAATATACATCAACGGGCGTTTGAGATTTTTGAGCGGCGAACGTTTCGCCGCGACAAGCGTTTGCGCTAGAAAGACTTTCATGTCGGAGACACCGCGTCCGAAAAGCTGCTGTCCATCGGACTGCAACGTCAGCGGATCAGTGGTCCAGCCTGGCTGGCCAGCGAAAGGCACAACGTCGATATGGCCCGAAAGAATCAGCCCTCCAGGCTCTGCCGGTCCGGCCCAGGCCACAACCATCGCCTTCTCGACATCATGTACCCGCTCGGTGACGAGATGAACTGTGAAACTGAGCGCGTCAAGATAATCGGCCAGGTAGGCAGCCGCCGGTACGTTCGTCGAGGCGCTGACCGTATCAAAGCTGATGAGTCGGCGCGCAATATCCCAGAGTTCGCTCTGCTCTATCTCTCCATTGCTATTGCTCATAGTATCCTTCCATGCAGGCCCGGTTTTGCACTCTCAAAGAACGGCAAGGTTCCCCATTGCCAGATTATCCTATAGCATATCTTCCCAGAGAGACTTTCTACAAGCCAGAGTATGCGCAATTGGACGGCGTATGGCGCGATGTCGTCATTGTCGAGAAATTACTTGGAGCACAGGCGTGACAAGTAATCCGTTCTCTTCTCAGACAGAGAACAGGCCAGCCAGGACTCGCGCTGTTACCATTGCTGCGAATCAGACGTGACCGCAATATATCATATTTAAGCAGAGCCGGGAGAGAGTTTTTCGAGAGAGGAAGATCTATGTTAGAAGAGTCTGAGATCAGCAATGGCATCATTTATCCCGCCAATGTTCCCTACCTGCGGCCAGGCTGGATCTTTACCTGCCAGGATGCGATTACAGCGCCCCCGGCAGTTTTCGACGGCGTTGTGTACGTCGGGTCGCACGACCAACGCCTCTATGCGCTGGACGCCAGGAACGGCAAGGTGCTGTGGCATTTTATCACGGGCAAGGACATTCTCGCCGCGCCGTTCGTAGCGAATGGGACACTCTATGTCGCTTCCACCGATGGCACGCTCTATGCGCTTGAGGCAAAAACCGGCGGCCAACTCTGGCAATTCACCACTGGCGATGCGATCATCTCTACTCCTGTGGCAACCGACGATACCGTCTATGTGGCTTCGACCGATCATACGCTCTCCGCTCTGGACGCCACAACAGGCGACAGGCGCTGGAGTTTCGCACTCGGCGGCGGCATTCAATCCCCGCTCACGCTCGATAATGGCATGCTCTACTTCGGCTCATGGGATCAGCAGGTCTATGCCGTCGATAGTACGACGGGGACAATCGTGTGGAGTTTTCAGACGAAGGGCCGTATCAGCGGCAGGGCAGCGGTCGCTGCCGGCGTCGTCTATATCGGCTCACAGGATCACCAGCTCTACGCGCTGAATGCCGATAACGGCGAGAAAATCTGGAGCTACGATGCGGGCGAGATGATTCTCGCAACTCCCACTTTTGACCGCAACACGCTCTACTTCGGCTCGCACGATGGCACGCTGCATGTCCTCGACGCCACAAACGGCAAGCGACTGTGGAGCTATCGAACAGGCGGTAGTATTGAGTCAACGCCGCTCGTTGCCGATGAAGTCGTCTATATTGGCTCCGACGATCAGAGTATCTACGCCTTTTCGGCAGTAACAGGCGAAAAGCTGTGGAGCTATGCGACAGAAGGCGCGGTCGAAGCGAGACCGGTCATTGCCTATGAGACGCTCTTTGTCAGCTCGCGCGATCACCGGCTGTACACGTTCGTCAGCGACCGGTTGTGGACTTTCACGACACGCGGTAGCATCCAATCATCTCCTGCTGTGGCCGGCGATACCGTCTATGTCGGCTCGCACGATCATACGCTTTACGCACTGGATGCCACGACCGGCGATGAACGGTGGGAAGCTCCAACTGCCGACAGCATTGACTCTTCACCAGCAATAGTAAACGAAATAGTATATGTCGGCTCGCGCGATCACACGCTCTATGCCTTCTCAACCAGTACAGGCGCAGAACTGTGGCGCTATCAGACCGAAGGTAGCATCGTCTCCTCGCCGAGGGTGGCTAACGGCGTTGTCTATGTCGGCTCACATGACCACCATCTTTACGCGCTGGACATCAACACCGGTGAGGTGCTGTGGCGCTTCGCCACCGGCGGGCATGTCGTTTCTTCGCCGGCGGTTGCTAACAATACCGTCTACATCGGCTCGCACGACCGCCATGTTTATGCTATAGATACGCAGAACGGCCTGGAACAATGGCACTTTGCCAGTCAGGGCCGCATTAGTTCGTCACCGGCTGTCGCCGGGAACACGGTCTACATCGGCTCGGAAGACCACAATCTCTACGCTCTGGACGGTTTTACCGGCATGGAACTCTGGCGCTTCACTACCGGAGGTCCGGTTCATTCTTCACCGGTCGTTGCTGGCGACACCGTTTACATCGGTTCGCACGATCACAATTTCTATGCCCTGCACACGCGGACGGGCCAGCAACAGTGGCGCTTCACGACCGGCGACGAGGTTGACTCCACACCTGCCATTGCCGATGGCATCATCTATGTCGGCTCAAAGGACCACACGCTCTACGCGCTGGCAGCCGGCAGCGGCAAAAAGCTGTGGAGCTATACGACAGGCGGTAGTATTGTCTCTTCGCCCACCATTGCAAACGGGATCGTCTATGTCGGCTCAAACGACAGGAGCCTGTATGCGTTCCGGCAGGTGACCGTGCCGTAAATTCTGTTCAAGGTCGGGAATCTCTGCCAACCCACGATAAGGACCAGGGCGATCACCAGACCAGGGCGACAAGGAGACAGGGAGAGACCGGGCAAGGGTCGCCCTACCACTTGTTCTCTCAACAGAGCAACTGCTCATCCTTCTCTCTCCAGAGGTGCTTGAGGTAGGCATGACCATCCACAGTGCCGAGCCAGCCGCCGACTACGCTGGACAGCGCCTCCGGTTCGTGCTCAAAACAGGCCGGTTCTTCTTCCCACAATGCAAACAGATCCTGTACCATCTCTTCATCATCGGGTGTAGCAACCTGTTCTTCGGGCGTTCTCTCGCGCAGGAAGCAGTACCTGCCGGCCCTGAAACCGCGTTCAAGCACCTGATGTAGCTCACAGGTCGTGTCCAGCGCCAGGGGAATGCGACCGGAGCCGGGTATGGGCGCATCCCCCGGACAGGCCAGCAACCGGGCATGGAGCGCGCCGAAGGCCGCACCCAGGCGCACCTGGACAGCAGAGCGACACTGGCGCTGGAGCAGGCCATCAGAGGCGCAGGCGTTGATCAGTGCCAGAAACTCATCGGCAGGCATGAGCGTGGACGCAGGAGTGGCATTGCGTAACGTCTGCAATTGCAGAGCGAGACTGACACGATAGGCGGTGCGAAATACGTCATTGCGAATGGTCAAGAGCGGTGGGTGATCATCGGTGGTTTGCATAGTCGGGTACGCTCCTTCTCCTGATTCACTGTTTAAACTCAGTGGAATACAATCCATCTATTGTTTGAAAAGCCCAATTAATAATAAGATATTGTACGAATTAATATGTTTATACCACAATTTTGTCTGATTGTCAACGAGGTATTGACATGATTTGTATGGTACTATATGATCAGAAAGAAACGGCCAGGGGGTGAAATTTTTGCCTGTTGAAATGAATGGGGAAAGGTACTACACTTCCTCAGAAGCTATCGAATATCTTGGCATTTCCAGGGATACATTCTATCGGAGAGTAAAGAAGAAACTGCCAGTGTATCACTATGGTGTCTTGAGGAAGCGTGAGTATTTTCGAGAATCAGATCTCAATCAATTTCGAGGCTTCCATCCCGCAGAAGAAGAAAACGAATCAGACGATGAGTGAATGACCTCTGCTCTCTCCTTTACTACTCCTGATCATCTGCATAGCTCTCAGGAAATGCAGGTGCCTTCAAGACATGCCAGGATTTATTCATCTATCATTGATGGTATGAGGTAGAGTATGGCCGGACGTGACGGAGACGAATACCTGACAGCCGACGAGGCTTGCACTATTTTAGGGGTGACACGCCGAACTCTGGATCGCTACGCGGAGAGTGGGCGTATTCAGAAATATCGTCGAGGTATTCGGAACGTTGTTTTTAGA
>JADBKA010000049.1 GCA_014896635.1 Ktedonobacteraceae bacterium | reverse complement strand
CTGATAAAGGCAATGCGGCTGCTCAGGCGGGCGACTACGAGGCTGCGGTCGATGCTTTTGAGCATGCAGTAGAGGCCGATCCTACGGATGCCCGCGCTCGCTATAACCTGGCCCTCGCTTTGCAATATCTAGGCGATGCGGAATCCGCTGTTGCTGGCTACCGTCGTGCTATTGACCTGGACCCTCAGTTACTTGATGCATATATCAATCTCGGTAATCTCTATGGAGATCTGGGAATGCACGAAGAGTCCCTGGAGACGTTCCAGCAGGCGTTAGAACTGGACCCCGAAAACGACGAGCTGTATCTGAACGTTGGGGACGCCTATCGTCTTCAGAACCTCTTTCAGGACGCGATCCAGGCCTATCGACAGGCATTGTTCCTCAACCCTGATAACGCGACGGCTGCCAATAATCTGCGTGATGTGCGAGAGCGCGTCAACGAGCAATGGCGCCGCGTCATGGAACAGGAGAAGCGTATAGACCAGGACCCGGCTGATCCCGCCCGCTATGGAGAACTTGCCACGCTCTACCTGGACATGCGGCGCTATAACGATGCCCTCTCCAGCGCGAATCAAATGCTGGCACTCGACCCTGAAGGGCGGGCCGGCTATGATGTACTGGCGGCTATCTATGAGCAGATGGGCGACCGCGAACAGGCTGCCAGCACCTATGCCCGTATCGTCGAGATGCAACCGGATGATGCCGAGGCATGGATGCATCTGGGAACCTGGCGATCCTTGCAGGAGGATAGCGATGGTGCTATTGAGGCGTATGAACGCGCCGTTCAGCTCCAGCCACAGAATACCATCGCGCGCTTTAGCCTGGCCGAAGCCTATCTGGAAGCGGAACGCTACGATGAGGCTCTGAGCGCCTACCAGCACCTGGTAGCGCAGGCAGAGAAAGGAGGAGATGGCGCACTGAGCGATGATGATATCGCGGCAGCCTATGCCGGGCTGGCCGATACGTACAACTCCCTGGGACGTTATGACGAGGCCATAAGGACCGCTCAGGCGCTGCTCGAACGCTTTGAGGACGATCCAGAAGGCTATTACCAGCTGGCAACCGCCTATGACGGGCTGAAGCGTTACGACGAAGCCATTGAGAACTATCAGAACGCCATTGAGAGCGATCCTCTCAATGCCGACTATTACAATGACTTCGCCGATACGCTGCGCGAAGTCAGGCGCTACGATGAGGCCGTTGAGGCCGCGCAACAAGCGATTGCGCTTGATCCTTCGATGATCGTCGCCTACGAGACACTGGCTCAGGTGTATCGAGAGGCCGGTCGGCCAGATGAGGCCGCTGCCGCGATGAGCCAGGCCGATGCTCTGCGCATCGCCAGCGAGCAACAGTAATCGAGAGCCGGGGAGGAGCGCACTCCCCGGTTCATGAGCTTGCTTGCAGGTTCACGCCTGGCGATTCTCTATGGTGGCGGCGAACTCTTCCAGGTCGTTCAATCGCTGGTGGATCTGGTCGTAGAGCAGTTCGTGATTGATAGTATCCGGCTCGCGGACCAGGGCATCGCGCTGGTTGACGAGGATTTCCAGGCGGTAAGCCAGGGGGCGTGGGATGATCTGTTGTGTTGCGATGATGCTCAGCAGCTCATGGTAGTCTTCTGGCTTGCGTAGCCCGAAAGCTGCTGTCAGGATTGTGCAGATATACAGGCAGGCTTCGATGGCCTGCTGGAGATAACGCTCGGCCAGTCCATAGACATGATAATCGGCGATGAACCTGTCGCGCGGCGTTTCACCTGTTTCTTTCAGGATGGCGATGGCCTGTCGCATCAGGATCAGGTGATGCTGTACCATCTCTTTGTCGATGGGCAGCATCTGTCCGTAGAGGCGACGTCCCAGGGCCTGATTCTGGATCTCGTCGAACCGCTTGAAATCCAGGTAGTCCATGACAGCTTTTGTCTCGAAAGAAACACGCTGCTTCTCATCGCGGCTGAAGAGAATCTGCCCGTATTTGATTACCTGGAGTTTCAGCAACAGCGAAGCCTGGTTTAAAATGACGACATCAATGTTGTCGGATTCCAGGCGTTTTGCCAGCTCGCTGTAGAAGTAGAGCTGGTAGTCGAGAAACTGGTCTGACCGGATCTGATCCATCAGCAGGATAGCGATGTCGATATTGGTCAGATGGCCGAAGGTAGTACGATTTGCCAATGCACCTGAGAGGTAGGCGGCGTTCACGGGACTTTGTGCGAAGAGCTGGTTAAGCCGACCCTGTTTCTCGAATAGATTCATCAACGACCTCCAAGAAAACCCTGGACATGCCCAGGCCGTTGCTTATGCCGAGATATCCCACTATATTATTATCAGTATACCATAAATGAGGAATGAGTGTTGTGATGTCATGATGCACTCCCACCTGCTCTGCTTAGCCCTCCACCCATTCTTCGCCGCTGGTGGCGACTTCTTTTTTCCAGATGGGAACTGTTGTTTTCAGCGTGTCGATGATGTAGCGACACGCCTCAAAAGCCTCGGCGCGGTGAGGACATGCCACTACGATGATCACACTGGCCTCGCCAATTTCCAGGCGTCCGAAACGATGTGCGACCGCAACGCGCTCAACTCCCCAGCGCTGTTTCGCCTCATCGATAATATGGCGTATTTGTTGCTCCGCCATCTCTTCATACGCTTCATATTCAAGGTAGCGAATCTGTTTTCCGCGCGCATTATCGCGTACAACGCCTTCAAAGACGACGATCCCTCCTATGGAGGGATGGCTGACTGCCGCAATAAGGGCATTGCGATCAAGCGGCTCGCGCGTGAGCCGGATCAGCGGCTCCATACATGTTCCTCCTGGTGGCTCCCACCTCCCATCGGGGGAATAAATACAAGTTCATCATTTTCATGTAACACTGTCTCGGCTGCTACATAGTTCCTGTTTACCGCGCATAGTGAGCGTTCCAGGATCAGTTGCAGGCGAGGATAGCGCGCGAGCAGCACCGCCCGTGCATCGGCCACGCGCGCGCCTTCGGGGAGTGAGAACGTCTCTTCTCCCAGCCCGATGATTTCTCGCAAAGCAGCAAAGTAGCGCATACGTATGTTCATATGTTCAGCATAACACGTTGTTATCGCGCTTGCAAGTAGCACGATTGAGCTTTGTGATGTCCCTCGTATGCTTCTGTGACAATTTTTTTGTGACTGTTCAGCAAAGCTTGTTCGATGCGTCCCGCCGTCTACTTTGTTGTGAGTGCTTGAATCGTGTGCAGGGCTTCGGTAATGTGCTTCTGCGGCGTGAATTGCGACGAGAACACGTGACGCACAATGCCCTCTTTGTCAATAACATAGGTGACACGGCCCGGTAGCAGGCCAAAGGTAGCGGGTACGCCATACAGCTTGCGTACGGCTCCGTTCCTGTCACTCAGCAGCAAAAATGGCAGTCTGTGCCTGGCCGCGAACTGCCGGTGCGATTCCGCTGTGTCAGAGCTGATACCGATGACTTCCGCTCCGGCCTCTTTAAACACTTCATAGCTGTCTCTGAAAGCGCATGCCTCGGCAGTGCAGCCCGCCGTCTCATCTTTGGGATAGAAATAGACGACGATTGCAGCTTTGCCGATAAAATCGTGCAGGCTTATCTGTTGCCCATTTTGTGATGGCAAAGTGAAGTCGGGTGCCTGGTCGCCGACCTGCACCGGTTTGTGTACAGTGCTCAATGTGAGAATCCTTTCTGTAGCTTCTAATGGTTTCGGATAATTTTTGTCTTTCAATATCTAATAATTTATACGGAACGAGGAAACACCTGTGCGGAAATGCTCTCATCGTATGACGACCGCAAACACCTGAAGGTGATGCTACAGCAGTACGTGCCTATGAGGAATCTCCTGTATAATAAATAATATCAGATCCGGTGAAATGATGATCGGAAGCGTGGGGGGCCAGGGGGCTTGCTGGCCCCTGGAAGGGTTTGGCGTTTTCCCCAATCATCAGTATCCAGATGGATTTGATATAACTACGGAGAAAAATAAGAGGAAGTTCTGCACCTGCAAGAACTTCCCCGATTCGGATAATTGTTGGGTGGTTACTGCCCGACGCGGTTGAGTACAAACTCTGCCAGTGTGCGCACGCCGACGCCGGTAGCGCCTTTTTCCCGATAGGGTTTCTGGCTATCGAGATAGCTCGTGCCGGCGATGTCCAGATGGGCCCATCTGGCGTTGCCAACGAATTGTTCGAGAATCTTGGCGGCTGCGATTGAGCCGGCGGGCCGACCACCTGTTTGTTTGATATCGGCAATGTCGCTTTTAATCAACTCGCCATATTCTTCGTCCATTGGCAAGGGCCAGAATTTCTCGCCAGTGCTGCGCCCGGCGGCGATAATCTCATCGGTCAGGAGCTGATCGTTGCTAAAAAGACCGGTAGTGATGTGACCGAGCGCGACGACGATGGCCCCGGTCAGCGTTGCCAGGTCGATGATTGGTGAGAGGCCCTCTCTGGCAGCGTAGGAGAGCGCATCAGCCAGGATCAGGCGCCCTTCGGCATCGGTATTGACAATCTCGATGGTTTTGCCGTTCATGATGCGCAGAATGTCGCCTGGATGGTAGGCTGTGCCACTCGGCATATTTTCACAGGTAGGGATGAGCGCGGTCACATTAATAGCGGGTTTGAGCGCAGCAATAGCGCGCATCGCGCCGAGCACGGCTGCGGCGCCGCCCATATCGCCTTTCATCTCGTCCATATTTGCCGCTGGTTTGAGCGAGATGCCGCCGGTATCGAACGTAATGCCCTTCCCGACCAGGGCTATCCCCTTCTCACCGCTGTCTGGCGCGCCGCGATAGCGCAGAATGATGAAGCGAGGCGGTTCGGCGCTGCCTTGCGAGACGCCTAGTAGGCCACCCATACCGAGGGCTGCGATTTTTTCCCTGTCAAGCACTTCATATTCCAGGCCCGACTGTTGAGCCAGGGCAACAGCACGGTTCGCCAGCTCGGTTGGTGTCAGCACATTGGGCGGCTCGTTCACCAGATCGCGGGCAAAGTTGGTGGCTTCAGCCAGGATCTGCCCTTTCTGAATGCCGCGCGCCAGGTCGTCAGGATTCTGGTTCGCTGCCAGCACGTCGATGTGCTCGACGCGGGACCTGTTTTCGCCGTTCTCTCTGCTCTGGTAAGCGCGAAAGGTATAGAGGCCGAGCAGAGCACCCTCGGTCTGCGCCTGCGCTTCCCGTATGGCATCTGCCGCGTTCCATTGCAGCGCCAGCGTGATGTGCCGGGCGCCTGTGCGCTGGAGATGGCGGGCCGCGACCGCGCTGGCGTGGCGGATGGACTGGGACGTGACATTCTCCTGTTTGCCCAGGCCGATCACAAGCACACGCTTGACTGCCAGGCGTCCAATCGGGTGAATAGTGAGCATTTCTCCCGCATTGCCCCTGAACTCACCGTCAGCGCAACGTTCTATGATCAGGCCATTGAGCAGCGCATCCACCTCGGCGGCTGCCGGGGAGAGCTGGACGCTTTTTTCATCTCCCCCGCTCACGTGGGGCTTGCGTGCAGCCGCGACAACGAGGGCATCACTCAAAATATCATGAGTTTTTTGTGTGGTGACTTGAATTTTCATAAAAACAACTCCATGTCTTTTTTACGCGCGGATGTAAAAAGAAACGAACCGATCAGCAGGCAAACTGATCGGCTGGCTTGTCTGTGACCTGTGTCTAGCATTATAGTACGGTGGGGGTGTGAGTGCAACGGCGATGGTGTGGTCTGGTTCTGTCAGTTTATGGCCGTTGCTTCTGCGGGAGAAGGCGTTCGACAACTTCCAGCAGTTGCCGGGGTTTAAAAGGTTTGGTCAGGTATTCGGTACAGCCGATACGTCTGGCGGCTTCTCCTTCATCGCTGAGGGCGAAGGCCGTGACTGCCACAATAGGGACATTCGCCAGTGCCGGGCGGGCGCGAATAAGCTGAGTAGTACGATAGCCGTCAAGTACAGGCATAGAGATATCGGTGAGGATGAGGTCGGCGTGCTCATGTTCGAGCAGTGCGAGTGCTTCACGTCCGTTGGATGCTGAGATGCAGTGATAGCCGCGCGTAGAGAGAACTCGTTCGATAAGGATGCGGTTAGAAACATCATTTTCGATCACCAGGATCGTGGGCTGGTCTGTTTCTGTCGTACTCATACTTCTCCTTCTTTATTCTTCGCAATGATTCGCAGATATTTGCAGGAGAAGATTCTCTCCTGTCTTTTTCTTCTTTTCAGGAGGCAATGGGGAGGGTGAAAGAGAAAGTGGAACCCTGTCCCATGACGCTTTCCACCGCTATTTCACCGCCTTGCAACTCGATCAGCTTTCTGGCGATAGTCAGGCCCAGGCCGGTGCCACCAAAACGCCGCGTTGTGCTACCATCGGCCTGCCGGAATGCCTCAAAAATATAACTCATTGCAGCGGGCGAGATGCCGATACCTGTGTCGCTCACTGATATAAGCAGCATATCACGTTCTTTCATCTGTATACAACGAATGGTGACGCCGCCTTTTTCTGTAAATTTCAATGCATTGGAGACCAGATTGATCATCACCTGGCGGATGCGGTGGGCGTCAGCCAGCGCCGGGGGAAGAGCAGGATTGATCTCCAGGTTGAGGGAGAGATTTTTCTCGTTCGCTATTGGCTTCAACTGGTTCACGACGTCTGCCAGGCATGGGCCTAAGCTGAGTGGTTCGGCCTTGATCTCGATGCGGTCGGCCTCGATTTTTGAGAGATCGAGCATATCATTAACCAGATGCGCGAGATCTTCGGCGCGGTGGACCATGAACTGGAGATGCTCTTGCTGCTCAGCGGTCAGTTCGCCTGGCACGAAGCCTTCCAGTAAGAGTGCGCCGTAGCTGATAATGCTGTGCAGGGGGGTGCGCAATTCATGGGTGACGTTTGCCAGAAACTGTGACTTCAACTGGTTGGCGCGCTCAAGGGCAGCATTCTTGTCCTTGACTTCGGCGAAGAGCAGCGCGTTCTGGATTGCCATAGATGCCTGAATGGCGGCAGTGCTGAGCAGGAACGTATCGCGGCGACTGACTGAGCGGGGGTGATCGGTGTAGAGAATGAAAGCGCCGATAGCCTGGTCCTGTAGCAAGAGGGGGACAGCAATGGCCGAGTGATAGCCACTGTCGAGTGCCAGACGTGTCCAGGGTTCTTTGCGTTCGCGGTAAATAGCCTCGATATCCTCACCGTAAGCGATTTTTTTGCGCTGGATGACCACGCGAGCTAGAAACATATCCAGATCGCGCAGGGCGGGGCGTGGAATGCGAGGAGGGCGCAGGCCGCTAGTGTAAGTCGTTTTCGGTGGCTGTTCAGCGGTGATCCTGGGAGCACGGATTGCTTTGCGTTTCCCACTGGTATGGTGCATGCGGGCGCTACCGGGGAGCGCCCTCAGTTTTGTTGTGACGGCGGTGGTAATATCGGCAGTCGGATCGGCATGCACGGTCACAGAGCCTGTAGCCGGAGGCGCGGGATACAGTGTGGCAGCGGGTGGCGGGAGCGTATACGAGTTGACTATTTGCTGATCGGACCACTGTGCCACTGCCCAGGGTGAGGATACATCACGTCCGTATAGCAGCAGTGAAACGTGCCTGGCCTGCATGATATAGCCCAGGCGCGAGGCGAATTCACCAAGTAGTTGTTCCAGGTTGAGGGTTGAAATCAGGGCATCACTCATGATCAGCAGGTTGCTGAGTTGCTCTGTATGGGCCTGGCTCTCGCTGTCGAGCGAGGTGGTGAGGACGTTGAGCGAGCGCGCAATTTGTGTGAACTCATCATTCGCTGTTTCCGACGGGCTGGCCTGTTGATTCTGCGGTGAGACGCTGATCATGAGAGCCTGAACATGGGCTTGAAGGCGCCGTAGAGGCCGGGCAAGCAGCATACTGGTAAGAAGAGCATAAAGGGTGACGCCTAGCGCGAAAGTGAACAGGCCTAGTCCGATCAACAGCAACAATAGCTGACCACTGCGAGCGTTGAGCGTATAGAGAGGCTCAACGGCAACAATGGTCAAGGAAGGCGAGCCTGCTATCTGCTGCTTTAAGCGCACTGTGCTTGCAAATGTCAGGTAATGCTGCGAAGCATGGATGACCTGTGTGCTGCCTGGTGTACAGAGTGCCTCTAATCCGGTAGAAAGATTGCGAGTGGTCGCTCCGGTCATAGCCTGTGGCTGCCTGTCAAGGCAGAGAATCACATCCTTTCCACTCTTCTGAGCCAGCATTTGAGCGAAAATGGTATCGACTGGCAGTATCGCCAGCAGGGTGCTGACGGGCGTACCGCCTGTATTTTGCAACGGGAACGCGAGGCTCAGAACCCAGGCTCTACCGTGCGGATCGTCTCCTGCCCCGTCGGGCTGTAACTGGATGAGAGGGCTGCCCCGTATTGTTTGATCGAGCAGCCGGGTGGCGGCAGGGAGCAGGGACGCGAGCTGGCTCTGCGGTGGGTTGGCGCTCTCTACCTGAGCCAGAATCTCATGATTTCTGGAAATAATAGCGAGGGCTGATAGGTGTTCATGGAGGGCAAGCGGTGTAAGCTGGCTGCGCAAATAATCCTGCGCAGCGCGGATGGCTGGCGGAGAGAGCGAGAGCGTTTTGACGATATCGGGACGATGGGCCAGTTGTTCCAGTTCCTGGAGAAGCTTTGTGCTCTGCCCCTGATATGCCTGGGCAAGCTGCTCCAGGTCTGCCTGAGCGTCATTGCGGGCTGAGCGTTCAAAGTAAAATTTGAGCAAGCCCCATGAAAGAACAGTGAAAAGGAGCAGGCAGAGCAAAAGCGTCAGCGTCGCCACAACTATCAATTTTCCCCCAAGAGACCGTGCAAAGAACCGCATGCAATCCTTTCTTCTCTTCTTAAACAGAGAAAAGCAAGGGGAGGACGGGGTGCCAGCTCGTCCTCCCCTTACCGTACGCCTGCTCATCCAGGATGGTGCAGGCGCGAAGCTCCAGGAGGTGCGCGTGCGTACCTCATGGGGAAAAGGTCGCACGTGGAGTAGATGTACGCTACAAGCTGCTCGTCGAGGTGGATCTGCTTGCTCGCGCACACCCCGCCATCCATCCCAAGCCTATGTATTATAACGTATAAGTGAGCAAATTGTTATCACTTTTGAGGGCAAAATTCTTCACGCGAAAAAATTCGTACTCTAAGGGATGAGCGACCATGAAACAGGACCCTGTATGCCCTTCTGGTCCAGGCGTGAAGAGGTACTGCGCTGGATATCGACCAGGTAGATACCTTGCTGGCCGTCGCCCAGAGCCACGACCAACTGGGAGGGTGATGCGGCTGACCAGCTCAGAGTGGTAGCTGGACCCTGAGGACCCGGCGGCGGGAATGGTCGAACTGCCTGTGTTGCCTGAAGTGACCGGGTGTTGATAATCTGCGTCTGTGTGCTGCTGCTGTACGCCAGATACTGGCTATCCATCGACCAGGCCGGCAAGGGATCATTGGTAACGCCGGCGGCAATCTGCGTATCGCTGCGCGTAATGCTATTCACGAGATGGAGCGTCCCCGTTCCCCCTGAGAAGGCATTCAAGTAGATGACTTGCCGGCCATCGGGAGACCAGCGGGCGAAACTGGCCTGCTTCCCATAAGTGAGCTGGGTGGCGGTTGCATTGATGTCGATTGATATAAGATCGCCTGGCAGGCCGGCCTGAAGGTTAATAAGCAGCCAGTTCCCTGTGCCACCCGGTCCTTTCTGGCTGTAGGTAGCCTGAACAAAATTACCGCTAATCAGGGAACGGGGTATACTGGTATTCGCCGTCCCGATATGTTGCAGCCAGATGCTGTGAATAACAGCCTCGTTCCCGGTGCTCCAGGTAACGGCTGGCGCATTTGTAGTTGGGGACCAGGCAAGTGTCAGCACTCGCTCTCCGGCAGCGAGAGGCATATTCGCTGGTGAGGCAATGGTAAGCATGCCGTGATTCTGCGTATTGTAGTCCAGCAAGCTCTCTTTTCCATCGTGGTTGAGCACAAAGGCAATACGTATACCATCGGGCGACCAGGAGAGATGCGAGACTATACCGGGCGTGGGGAGGGGCACCTGCTGAACGGTTCCTGTCGCCGTTGAGTGGATATAGAGGCCGGGAAGGCCAGTTCCCTGTGGATCGGCGGCAAAGGCCAGTTGAGTACCATCAGGTGACCAGGCCAGGCTGTTAAGGATAGTAGCACCAGTTGCGGTATCCCAGAGAGAGATTGGAGATGTACCCGGCTTGACCAGCGGCATATTGATGATGGTGTCGCTCTGTCCATCGCTGCGGATGGTGTGAATGCGCGCCTGTTGCAGATCAATATAGGCAAGCATATTGCCAGCAGAGCGGCCAGGGCGAGCCGGGCGTACTATCCAGTTTGCTGCTACCGTCGTGTTGTCGGGTGTCAGGCGAGCGATACTGGTGCTGCCATCGGTTGGCGCGCTCCAGAGGGCGCCATCGCGCAGGAAAACGAAACGCAGGCCGGCAGGAAGGGGTCCCTGCTGCAAGTCGGCGGGCGGTGTAATACCGGTGGTATGACGGGTGGCCTGGTTCCGTTGCTGGAGGATGTTCCAGCCGGTAAAGCCACCTATGAGCAAGGTCAGGAGAAGACAGGCTGCGATGACTGCCCGCATAATGAACAGCGTTTTTTTGCTTACTCCCCCCCTGGGAGTCGCCTGGACAGCAGGACCGGGTACTGTTTCGGCGCGCGCATTCGATAAGCGGCCTCCAGGTAGTGCTACAAGATGTGGCCGGTCGGCAGAATCGCGCCGCAAGCGCCTGTGTGGAAGCGTGGGATCGCTGAACTGCTCGGAACCGCTGTAGGTGCCGGTGAGTTCCAGATATTCAGGTGAAGAAAATATTCTCATGTGCAGAGAAGGATCAGGGCTGACACGGGGAAGTTCAGAAAGCAGTGTGTCAAAGCGTCGGTAATCTGCAAGTATTGCATTACATGCCTGGCAGGATTGGAGATGGACAGCAACCGACTCGCGTTCTTCCGAAAAGAGAGCATTGTCAAGGTAAGCACTGAGCATTTCCCTGACGTGCTCACAATTCATTTGTTACTTCCTCCTTGCTCCAGAGCGCGGTAGTGTTCCCTGAAGGATTGGCGCGCACGCGAAAGATACATTTTGACGCCGCTTTCAGCGATGTTCAACGTTTGAGCAATCTCGCTGTAAGTGAAGCCTTCCTGGGTATAGAGGAGCAAAGCCGCCCGGTACTGCTGCGGCATACGCCGTAGAGCTGCGCGTACCAGTTCGGTCGTACCGTAGATTTCCTGCGGATCAGCACTCTCTACATCGGCAGGCTCACGATCAAGCTCCTGCCAGGGGAGCCATGCGATCAGTTTACGGCGGCGCAGTGCATCGTACGCTGTATTTGTTGCGATGCGATAGAGCCACGCCGATAACTTCAAATTTGCATCCATCTTTGGCAGAGCTTTGAATGCTTTTAAAAACGTATCTTGTGTTAGATCGTCTGCTTGTTCGCGGTCTCCAACCAGGTGATAGACATAGTTATAGATAGGCGTTTTATATTCATCGTAGATTTGTTCAAAGGACCACGAACTTTCCTGTGTTTCCACCCGGACCATGCGCTACTATTCCTTTGAGAGCTACAGATTCCGTCCTGTCCGTTCCCTCAAGAGGTTGTAGCCTCGCTATGAATGGGCGCATGCCTGGCAGTGAGCCGACCGATCTGGCTGGAAGATCACAGGGGTCAGGCTTTCCCCTCTGTGTAGTGGAACGGACACCGACGCTATCAGTAACATGCCAATGTAGTTATTTACACTTGCAGTTGCGTACTGTATCGTCTATCATGGTAACATACTCAGGTAGAAATTCAGCAATTATTCACCCACAGATTAGTACTATTGGGTGGAGCGAGCTTCACAGCAGAAATCACTTCGTTGGAAAACAGAGATAATATGTACAACGTCTCGTTCTGTGATCCAGAACGGCTCTGGCAGAAGAGATTTTAGCAGAAAGAGGAGGAGAGACCTGGTGGCTGGTACAGGCAATGCTGGCCCAAAGAACGGTCCGGGCCATGTGCGAGCAGTCTGGTGGGAGGAAACAGGCGAGCAGGTAAGAGAGATAGCGGGAATGGCGGAGGCGGCAGTGTGCCTTATAGATCAATCGCAACTGCCGCTGCAAGTGACATACCTGCGCCTGGCGCATGAGCGCGCGGTGGCGGAGGCTATCGAGACGCTCAAGGTGCGAGGAGCGCCTGCTATAGGCATAGCTGCGGCATTCGGTATGGCGCTGGCAGCACGCCGTTTTGCTCGTGAACATCCACACGCCCCGCCGCTGGAGACAATACAGGAGCATCTCCTGGCAGTGGCGCACATGCTGGCTCGCACACGGCCAACCGCCGTCAACCTTTTCTGGGCGCTGGAACGTATGGAGCGTTGCCTGAAGCAGGCTGTTGAGGAGCAAGTTTCCGTTTCGCAACTGGTCGCGCGCTTGAAAAACGAAGCGCAGGCTATTGCAGACGAGGACGAGGCCGCCTGCGCGCTGATGGGGAACTATGGCGCGGAATTGATCGCCGATGGGGATATTTTGCTCACGCACTGTAACACCGGTGCACTGGCAACAGCAGGCCTGGGAACCGCGCTGGCCCCGATCTATGTGGCGCACCGGGCAGGGAAGCGCGTGCATGTTTTTGTCGATGAGACTCGCCCTGTGCTTCAGGGCGCTAGGTTGACGGCCTGGGAATTGCAGCAGCAGGGAGTGCCTCTGACGCTAATCACCGATAACATGGCTGCGCATTTTATGCGCCATGGGGACATCAAAGCCGTTTTTGTCGGGGCTGATCGCATCGCAGCCAATGGGGATGTGGCGAATAAAATCGGTACGTACGGTCTGGCTGTGCTCGCTCAGGCGCACGGGATACCTTTTTATGTCGTTGCCCCCTGTTCCACCATTGATCTCAAACTGGCTGGCGGAGAACGCATTCCGCTTGAACAGCGCAGAGCCGAAGAAGTAACAACGATACGCGGCGTAAGGATTGCTCCTGAAGGTATCACAGTAGCCAATCCAGCTTTTGATGTGACTCCTCATACCTACGTGACCGCTATCATTACTGAGCGTGGCATTGCCTGGCCACCGTATGAGAGCACGCTGTGCCGGCTCTGCACGCAGCAAGAGCAGAACTTTTCAAGGAAAAGGGAGAGCGAAGTAACAAACGATGGATGCTGATGTCGTGCCGGCTGTGGCCCGCTATGCTGAAGAGATCATGGGGGCCGAGGGCTTTCGCTATATCAGTGCCGTAGTAGCGAATTGTAAAATGCTGGCATTAGAGATGGAGGCACAGGCGGAAGAGGCGGGAGAGGCAATAAGTATTGATATGGATGCGCTGGTCGTTGCTGGCTATTTACACGATATTTCTACGGTTGAGTACGGGTTTCAGAATCATCATGTGAAGTCGGCTGAAATGGCGACTGAGTTTTTACGCGAGCTAGATGTGCCGGAGGAGCAGATCCAGGCGGTAGAGCAAATCATCCGATCACATGTTACGACTGTGCCGGATGTAGAACGAGCAACAGTCCCACTGGAGCACCAGGTACTCTATGACGCCGATAAACTGGGACGGCTCAGCGGCCTCGCAGTCGTAACGTCGCTGATTGAATTCGGCGCACGCTATCCAAATCGAGCGGTGAGCGGGGAGGTACTGGCGGCCATCTTGCGCCATGTCGAAGAGCGATTCATTGAACTCTACCAGTCGTTGTATACCGCACCTGCCCGTGAAATGGCGCGTGAAAAGTTCAATCGTACTGTTGCTTTTCTCGATGGCGTCATCGAACATCTGAGCGATGCAACGCCGGTCTGATCCTGCAATAGTAGCCGGGAACGCCGGTTGCTTACTACTATTTTCTGGAGGATAGAAGTGTCGATCCTTGTTGTTGGTTCGGTGGCCCTGGACACGATTGAAACGCCATTTGCCAGGCGTGAACGTATTCTCGGCGGGGCTGCTTCATATTTTGTCACTGCTGCTTCAATCTATGCCCCGGTGAATCTGGTAGGTGTCGTGGGCAGCGATTTTCCACAGGAGCATCTTGATTTCTGGCGCGGGCGTCGTGTCAATCTGGCAGGCTTACAGGTGCGAGAGGGGAAAACATTTCATTGGAGCGGGCGTTACTACCTGGACATGAATCTGCGTGATACGCTGGATACGCAACTGGTGGTATTTGCGGATTTCCACCCGCAGATACCTCTGGAACTGCGCGGATGTCCTCTGGTCTTTCTGGCGAATATCCAGCCTGATTTACAGATAGAGGTACTGCGGCAACTTGATGACGTGCGTCTTACCGTGCTAGATACGATGAATTACTGGATCGAGACGGCTCGCCAGCAGCTTACTGAAGTGATAAAACGGGTCGATGTATTGTTGATGAGCGAAGAAGAGGTCCGCCAGTACACGGAACAGGCCAGCATTATCGCCGGGGTGCGCTGGCTATTTGATCTGGGTCTGAAATACGTGGTGGTGAAGCTGGGCAGCTATGGCGCGCTCCTTTTTGGCGCAGATGGCACCTATTTTAGCGCCCCGGCGTATCCTCTGGAAGAGGTAATTGATCCGACTGGCGCCGGTGATGCGTTTGCCGGCGGCTTCCTGGGCTATCTCTCGACCGTTTCACCGCTAGTTGACGGGCGTTACGCGATTGATGATCTTAAACGGGCGGTAGTACATGGTAATATCATCGGCTCATTTGCCTGCGCCGATTTTAGCATCAGTGGCCTGCGCGCTCTGACGATGGACGATATCAGGCGGCGCTACGAGGAACTGGTAAATTATTCTCATTTTGATCCCGAATGGTTTTTAAGGCTCAACGGTCAGCGATAAATTGTTGTACAATACAACCCATTGTGGTGTTGACAGAAATTTCTACTGATTCCCAAAAGGAAGGAAAAAAGCAAATAGATGACGACTTCAATTCGTGGTGATGTCAGAGATATTTCGCTGGCAGCGCGCGGCAAGGACCGCATCGAATGGGCAGCGAAAGATATGCCCGTTCTGCGCCTCATCCGTGAGCGTTTTGCGCAAGATCAGCCACTCAAAGGCACACGTATGGCCGGTTGTTTGCATATTACAACGGAAACCGCTAACCTTGCCATTACGCTCAAGGCCGGGGGGGCGGACCTGGTGCTCTGTGCTTCTAATCCGCTTTCGACGCAGGACGATGTGGCTGCGGCGCTGGTGGCTGAATACGGCATTCCCACTTTTGCAATCAAAGGCGAGAACGAAGAGACCTATTATCGCCACATCAATGCGGCGCTCGATCACCAGCCACAGATGACAATGGATGATGGCTGTGATCTCGTCTCTACGCTGCATACCTCACGGACAGAGTTGCTGCCGAATGTGATCGGTGGTATGGAAGAGACGACGACGGGCGTGATCCGCCTGCGCAGTATGCAGAAAAACGGTGTGCTGCGCTTCCCGGTGCTGGCGGTCAACGATTCTGATACCAAGCATCTTTTTGACAATCGCTACGGCACAGGCCAGAGCACAATAGACGCTATCGTTCGTGCGACAAACGTCCTGCTGGCAGGCCGCACGATTGTTGTCATTGGCTATGGCTGGTGCGGTCGTGGTGTGGCTTCGCGTGCGCGTGGACTGGGGGCCAATGTAATCGTGACCGAGGTCGATCCAACACGCGCGCTGGAGGCGGTGATGGATGGCTACCGCGTGATGCCGGTGCTGGAGGCCGCCGCTCTGGGTGATATTTTCATCACCGTAACCGGCGATATCAACGTGATTGACCTGCCTCACCTGGAGCGGATGAAGGATGGGGCGCTCATTGCGAACTCCGGCCATTTCAACGATGAAATCAATATTCCGGCTCTGGAAAAACTCGCTGTCAGGAAGCGGCGTGTGCGCGATTTTGTCGATGAGTATACCTATGCCGATGGACGGCAGGTTCACCTGCTGGCTGAGGGCCGCCTTGTCAATCTCTCGGCTGCTGAAGGGCATCCGGCGAGCGTGATGGATATGAGCTTTGCCAATCAGGCGCTCGGCTCTGAATATATGCTCAGCCATGCCGGAGAACTGAAGCCCCAGGTCTACACGATTCCAGCGACCATCGACAAAGAGATTGCGCGTCTCAAACTCCACGCAATGGGCATAAAGATTGATACGCTGACGCCTGAACAGGAGCTGTACCTCAACTCCTGGGAATCGGGTACGTAGCTAAACTAAAGGGGGGTCCAGGGGGGCATTGCCCCCCTGGCGGGGGATTGGGGGTGTCCCCCCGAAAACCCCCTTTTCCCCTTTTTTCTCCTTTGGGAGAGGAGGGAGATCCTCATCAAGTTGACGCGCAGGGGGGTTCCCCTCGAAAATATTGAGCAGAATAGTAGAGCCGACTATTTGACAGGACAGTTACCTGTAGCGTACAATAGTCATAACCAGTAATCAGAAAACGTGAGAATCTCAACTGGAATTGCAAGATATTCCTGAACAACTGAAGATCTGAGCGAGATCGCTCTCATCAAGAGAGGTGGAGGGAAACGGCCCGACGAAGCCCGGCAACCCACTTGCTGACGTGGCAGCAGGAAGGGTGCCAATTCCGGCGGACTCTGTTCGCAAGATGAGGGGAATGCGCTGAAATGCCAGACCCCTGCACTGTAGGGGTCTTTTTTGTACCCCGTCGCCTGGCACTTTTCTTATTCCTGCTCATCATATGATGAACAATATAAAAAATCACCACGTGATGATCTCTACATTTGAAGAAAAAGAGGAAGGAAAGTTTCATGAGTAATTTCATGAACAGCCCAAAAACGTTTTTTACCAGCGAATCGGTCACGGAGGGGCATCCCGATAAGTTGTGTGATCAGATTTCGGATGCGATTCTGGATGCCATCCTTACACAGGACCCGTTGGCGCGCGTGGCCTGTGAGACGGCCACCACGACCGGACTGGTGCTGGTGGCCGGCGAGATCACCACCTCGGCCTGGATCGACATGCCTGCTGTGGTGAGGAAGACGATTGAGCAGGTGGGCTATATTAATGCTGACTACGGGTTTGATTATCGTACCTGCGGCGTTGTGACCTCGATTGGTAAGCAGTCGGCTGATATTGACGTGGGCGTGAGCCGTTCGCTGGAGAGCCGGGGCGGAGACGGCGGGCTGTTGAGCGATGATGAACTTGAGCGCATCGGGGCCGGCGATCAGGGTATTATGATTGGTTTTGCCTGCAATGAAACGCCGGAGTACATGCCATTGCCGATCAGCCTGGCGCATAGATTGATGCGCCAGCTCTCGCAGGTGAGACGTAGATCGTGGGGGGGAAATGGTCCGATGACCTATTTGCGTCCCGATGGCAAGGGCCAGGTTACGGTACAATATGAGTATGGGCGTCCTGTGCGTGTAGATGCGGTGGTGATCTCAGCGCAGCACGCCGAGTACATCGACTCTGAGCAGGTACGTACTGATGTGATCGAGCACATCATCAAGCCGGTGATCCCTGAACATTTGCTTGACAAGAAAACCAGAATCTTTGTCAACCCCACTGGCCGCTTCGTCACAGGTGGGCCGATGGGGGATGCGGGCCTGACCGGGCGCAAAATTATTGTCGATACCTATGGTGGCATAGCCCGTCACGGCGGCGGCGCGTTCAGCGGAAAAGATCCGACAAAGGTGGACCGTTCGGCTGCTTATGCGGTGCGCCATATCGCAAAGAACCTGGTTGCCGCTGGCCTGGCCGACCGTCTGGAGTTGCAGGTTTCCTATGCCATTGGCGTGGCGCGTCCGCTGGCCATTTTTGTCGAGACGTTTGGCACCGGGCGTGTCTCCGACGAAGAGATTGTGCGTCTGATCAACGAGCACTTTGATCTGCGCCCGGCTGGCATTATTCAGTCGTTAAATCTACGACGGCCAATCTATCAGCCAACAGCCGCGTTTGGTCATTTCGGGCGCACCGACATTGACGCGCCCTGGGAAGCTCTGGACAAGGTCCCCATGCTTCGCAAAGGTGTTGGCGCCAGCGTCGAGAGTCGTGTCGAGAGCAACGGCCAGGTCCCTGCTGACGATTAGCCAGAAAACATCTCTCAACTGACGGTTGGAGAGGAAGCACGCTCCTTATCTGCCGGGAGCGTGCTTTGTGTGTGCTCGGATAAGCGCGGATGAGTGCGAGATCCTTCTGTACCATATATCATATAATTATTGCTGAACCATTCCGACCCTGGTGGAGAAAGAAAGGGAACTACCTATGGATTTCGCACTCAACGACGAGCAAAAAGCTATTCGTGATACATGCCGGGAATTTGCCGAGCAGGAAATCAAGCCGCTGGCCGAAGAGATGGATGCAACGGGAAAATTCCCCTACGAGTTGATTCGGAAGATGGGTGAGTTGGGCTTGCTGGGTTTGCCGTTTCCTGAAGAATATGGCGGGGCAGGCGCAGATTTTCTTTCCTACTGCATTGCACTTGAGGAGATCTCGCGCGGTGATGTCTCAGTCGGGATCACAATGGAGGCACATACATCGCTGGGAGCGATGCCGTTCTATCTCTTCGCTTCAAAAGCGCAGAAGCAGCAGTTTCTCCCCCCACTGGCGCGAGGAGAGCAGCTCTGGGCTTTTGGGCTGACCGAGCCTGAAGCTGGCTCTGATTCGGGCGGCACCAGGACCAGAGCCGAGTTGCGCGATGGACAATGGCACATCAATGGCTCGAAAGTATTTATCACCAATGCCGGCACTGCAATCAGTGGAGGCGTCACCATCGCTGCTGTGACCGGCAGACGCTCCGATGGACACAAAGAAATTTCCAATCTCATCGTGCCGAAAGGAACGCCAGGCTATATTATCGGCAGCCCCTACAAAAAAATGGGCTGGAAGGCTTCGGATACCCGTCCGCTGATCTTCGAGGATTGTGCTGTGCCGGAGGAGAACATCCTCGGAGCGCGCGGTGATGGCTTCAGACAGTTTATGCGCATTCTTGACGGTGGCCGCGTTGCTATCGCTGCGCTTTCCGTTGGTCTGGCTCGTGCCTGCCTGGAGGAGGCCCTGCACTACGCCAGGGAGCGCAAGCAGTTTGGGAAACCACTCAACAGCTTTCAGGCGATCCAGTTCAAGCTGGCCGATATGGATATGGAGATAGAACTGGCTCGTCTTATGTATTACAAAGCCGCCTGGCTGCATATGCAGGGCAAACCCTATACTCGTGAAGCCTCGATGGCTAAACTCTTCGCCTCTGAAACTGCAAAACGCGCAGCCGATCAGGCGGTGCAGATTCATGGGGGCTACGGGTGCATGGACGAGTACCCGGTCTCACGCTACTGGCGTAGTGCGAAATTTAACGAGATCGGTGAAGGAACCAGCGAAGTACAGCGCATCATTATTGCCAAACACCTCAGCCACTAAACCATGCAATCGGTAGGTGAGGGAGGTCCAGGAGGGCTTTGCCCTCCTGGCGGGGGACGCGGGGGTGTCCCCCGTACTACTCTTTTTCCCCATTACTTGATAGGGATCATTAAACCATTTATGCCTTAGACAGCACAAAAGCCACTGTCCTTGCGGACAGTGGCTTTTGTGCTGTCTAAACTTTATTACTCGCCGGGGACGCGCGTTGGCCAGCTAAACAGGTTGAACGTGATGGGAACGCCGCCGCCAGTAGTATTTTTGTCAGGCGTCTCTTTCGCCACCCATACGACGGTTTCGCCATTGACGATCAGGAGCGCGGGGTCCTTTGGAATCGTTGTCCCGATGGTGACGGGGAGCTGGGTAGCGGCATCATACATAGCAATGCCTTTCGAGGCATCTCGCCAGAGCAGGAAGCGTGGTCCCCCTTGAAGATCCAACACCGGGCCATTGCCAGCTTTATCCAGCGCAACCGGTTGTGTTGCTGCCGGTGGATAAATCATCAGTACACCCTCTATGTTCCTGTCAATCTGTGTTGTGTTTATGATGGCTGCGACCGATTCATTGAGGCTGGCATTGGTTGTAGCGGTAGCCGTTGCTGAAGGTTGGCCAGTTGCTGCCGCGCTGGCAGTTGAGGTGGCTGAAGCAGTCGTTGAAGCGGTCTGGCTGGCCTGCTGTGTCGCGGTGGGCTGGCCTGCCTGTTGAGCCGTGCTTAGGAAGAAAAGCGTATCGTTAGCCACCTGTGGATGGAATGAGTGACCGTCTGAGAGCAGGACGTGCTTCTCAGTGGCGGCGTGTGGCGCCCACTTGCCCGGTTGGGACGGCATAATAGCGGTTGTGTGTTGTTGCCAGATGTTGCTGTGGAGTGTCCCATCGGATGTTTGCCATTCCTCGGCCCAGTAGATATTCGATCCGTTGCCGCTGGCCGTCGGTGAAGTCAGCACATGCCCTTTGCTGGCGCTGGCAAGCTCTTTAGGTGCAGAAGCAGCATTTTTGCCAGGATCGAGCTGATATTGCCAGAGATGTGAGCCACCTTTGGCATCAAGCGTCGTGACCAGGAGCGAATTCTGGATAAACCAGATGCCCTGGATGGGAGAACGAATCCAGGATGGGGCTGTGCTTTCGTCGAAGGTACCCTTCTGCAAAGTCAGTGATACCGGTAGCGTGGACGAAGCTGCCTGGTCTGTTGTGGATGCGGTATCACCCAGGTAGAGCGCGTGCAGGCTCCAGGAATAGGTGTAAGCAGGTTCCTGGCTAGCAAGGTATTTGCCTTTCACGGGTTTGCGCTCGCCCATATCCAGCCACAGTAACCAGTTCTGAGAGCTGCCCAGGACGATCAACGGCGTCGTGTTTTCATGCGAGAGCAGTGGCGTGCTGGTCCTGGAAGCAATGTCAAAACGCTGGAGCATCCAGCTCGTAGCATCGTTGTTATAGGCCGAGTAATAGATCGCGTTGCGGTCGGCAACTGCACTTGCCACGTGGGGATATGTGGATGTTGTGGTATAGCTTACGGCAGAAACCTGGGAAGTGTTCGCAATGTCAACAGTATTTGGTCCGTTCGGAACGCCATGATTCGCCAGCAATAAGAGAGAGATCAGGCCACCCATCATCACTATCATCAGGATAGCAGCCGCCGCCCCAACGATAGCAAAATGGTTCAATGCGGCTCTGCGGGGCCGCCTGTGTCTCCTTTGTCTGGCATGAATAAGCGGTACAGGTCCTGTGTCGGCTGTAGAAAGAGCGGTCAGAGCATTGGGCTGTTTTGCCTGCCTGGCGTGTTCTTTGAGGTAGGGCATCAGGAAAGCCGGCAGCGGTGGAGGCATACTTGCGGGTGAGGAATGCTGCAAAAAATGCATATGTTCTGCTGCGAGCGCTTGCAGGAGACGAGTACGCGCCTCTGGTGAAGGTTCCAGCAGTGGTAAAGAGCGTATACGACTGCCGACCAGTTCCTGCTGCGCAAGAACCTGCCTGCAAGCGCTACACTCCGCCAGATGGGCCTCTAACCCGTTAAGCGTACCGTTAGTCGCCTGAGCATTCTTCAATTCACGATATTCGGCAAGCAAAGCCTGTGCTTGACTACAGTTCAATCTTCACCAACCTCTTTTTTATACAACCCGATAAAGCGTTCACGGGCGCGCATCAGGCGCATTTTTACTGCGGAAGGGCTGATTTTAAGCACTTCCGCGATCTCTGCGCAAGATAGCCCGTCGTTCTCGTAAAGCCATAAACAGACGGCATATTTAGGTGGTAACTGTTGAAATACCCGTTCCACAATCTCTTGCTCGGCCACACGATTCTCGAAACGCCCGCCGTCGTAGCTGTTGCGCTCGTACAGCGAGCTGCCGGAACCCCGCAGTTCGCCTGCCTGGTCATCGCTCCCGAAGTTCTCTGTGAGATTCCCGCCGGAATCTGAAACTACTCCTGCCCCGATGCCACGATCTTCGTTAAAGAGTGAGAGCGGCAGCCAGGAAATCAAACGTCGGCGGCGCAGCGTATCGGTCGTCGTATTGGCGGCTATGCGATAGAGCCAGGCCGAGAGTGCTCCCGGCTGTACAACAGTTCCTCCCAGTAAAGCCTTATATGCTTTTACGAATACATCTTGAGCAAGATCATATGCCTGCTCCCGGTTGCCGATGAGATGGTAGATGAAATTGGTAATGGGAGTCTGATAGTGCAGGAAGATTGCCTCGAAATCCGCCACGTCCACCCGTTCTGTCTGTGTAGCAGGAGATACAGAGGACGTTGTTTGTTCCTTTCCATTCGCCTGCGCTGTTTCAGTCTCGCCATTCTCATCTGCCGGCAACGGAAGAGGTGAATGGCCCTGCCGTTCGTCATTGGATGACGAATACAGATCGCTGTTCGTATGGTACAAACGGATAGAGGTATCCATCGGTTACATCAGCCTTATATGTAAAGCAGGGATTTTCGATAAGTTTAGCGTAAAGTTTTTGTTGGAACACTAACACTGACAGCGTAGCACAAATCGCTGCAAACCACTATGAGCTATCAAACACTTACCCGATGATCAGGCAAACCTCTCCCTATAAAATATACGTCCACCTCAACTGGTAGTTTCAGACGGCATGCTTGCTGTGTGGCATCAGGCAGTAGCTCACGTCAGATAGTATACCACACCTATCTTTGAAGGAGGGCAGAGATAGCGAATTTGGATTATTCGCGCCTTTAGTACCGCGAAAGGCGGGAGTCCAGGGAGCCTGCAAGGCCCTCTGGCAAGGATGGGGCATTCCCCGAAAAATCCTTTTTTTCCTGTTTTTCTCTACTGGAAGGATGAGAGGAAAAAATGAAAGGCTTTGTGGCTTTGCGATTGAATGGTTGCGAGAATCGCTTGAATCTGCTACCATAGCACCATGACGACCCTTCAGCCACAGAGTCCTGGCTGGCATATCGTCGGCCACGAACATGCAATAGATATGCTCAGGCGCGCCCTGCTCGCGCAAGCCGTGCGCCATGCCTATGTCTTTTCAGGGCCGCAGCGCATCGGGAAGAGCCTGCTGGCTCATCGTTTCGCGCAGACGTTGCTCTGCACCGGCGGCCCTGATCCAGGCGTGGCTCCCCTCGATCCCTGCAATAGCTGCTTATCCTGCCGTAAAGTTCAGCACGGCAACCACCCGGATGTACACATCATTACCAGAGCGCCAGATAAGCAGTTCATCCTGATCGAGCAGATTCGTGCGCTGCAAAACGATGCCTCGCGCCGAACGCTCGAAGGTCGCCGCAACGTCTTTATTATCCAGAACGCTCATGAGATGAATGTGCAGGCGGCCAATTGTCTGCTCAAGACGCTGGAAGAGCCGGAGCCGGATGTGGTGCTGCTCCTCACCGTTCCCGATGCCGGGTTGCTGCTGCCCACTATCGTCTCGCGCGTGCAGCAAATCCCTATGCAGTTGCTCACAGCGAACCAGATCAAGACGGCTCTTGTACAACAATGGCATGTTGATCTTGAGGAAGCGGAACTGATTGCCGCTCTTGCCGCCGGGCGTATGGGATGGGCGGCGCAGGCAGTAGAAGATGAAGAGCTATTGGCCGAGCGGGCCGCGCAACTGGAAATGCTGGCAAAAGTACCTTCACTTGATAAAGTCAAGCGTTTTGATTTTGTACAGACGGTAAGCGGCAATGCGGAGAAAGTCCAGGAACTGTTAGAGCTGTGGCTTCTCTGGTGGCGCGATCTCATGCTGGCAACCAATGGTTGCCCGGATCTGATCATCAACGTCGATATGCGCGATCTTTTGCAGCGCCAGGCGGCGAAACTCAGCACTACCGAGGCAGAGCGCATGGTGCGTGCTATTTTACAGACACGAGAAGCTTTGGAGCAGAATGTAAACATGCGCGCCGCGCTCGAAGTGCTCATGCTCGATATACCCACCATCAAAGTTTAACAGTGCTTCTGGGGCAGGGACGGCAGGCGACAGAATAACAACTATGCGTATCGAATCTTTACCTTCCAGTAACAGGCAAACGCAGGGCGTACAGAGGCGCGAGTGGCTGCACCTGCATTCGCCACAGCATCTCCAGCAGTGTGAAGAGATTATGCAGCGTGCGCTCCAGTCGCGTGCGCCGGGCGCCTCTCGCAGCACAGCGATTCTGGGGGCAGGTGCCTGTACCGAGGTGCCACTGGCCACGCTGGCGCGCTATTCTGATGAAGTCGTGCTGGTCGATTTTGACAATGAAGCGATGCGCCTGGCCGGCAACGAGCTGGTATGGCCTGCTCTGCGCAAGAAAATCAGTCTTGTTCACTGTGATCTCAGTGGTGATGTCAGCGCCAGACTTGCGCGCATCATCAGTCGCTATGACTGGCAGCGACTGGCTCAGCAGGGTGCGGCTGCGCTCTTCGATGCCGCCGCCGGGTGCCTGGAGCAATGCCCGGTGCCTGATCCGCCGCAGATTGGAGGTCTGGTGGCCGGCGAATTTGGTCTTGTGATCAGCTCGCTGATTCTCTCTCAGCTCTTCAGCTATCCCTTGCTCGATATGCTCGATCAGATAGAGCGCGTCTCTCCCCAGATGGTGAGCGAGCAAGAACGCCAGCGCCGCTATCAGGAAGCGGCGCAGCAGTTTCGTATTCGCATCATCAACGCTCATCTGCACTTGCTGCGCACGCTGCTCGATCAGGGCGGCATGGCCGTGCTGATCAGCGATACGCATGGCTTCGTCTTCAAGGCTCACAGCGCCGAAGGTGAGCCACAGCAGCGTCGCACGATTCCCCTTGTTCCGCGTATTTTCTCTGAGCTTGTACACAACGTTTTTACAGTTGTCGATGAGCTTCACTGGGAGTGGATTACCGATCTACCGCAGCAGGATCGTCCTGGACGGGGCTATCACGTTGCTGGCTTTCTGCTGCAATAAGGTACAGGGCCGGGAACTATTTTTTCAACGAGTGCGTCATCGTGGATAAATGCTGCGAAAAGCAGAAAATTAAAAGGGGGTCCACGATGATCAAGAAGCTGACCGTCGCACTCATTGCGGCTCTCGTTCTCCTTGCCGCGCAGACATCGCCGGGTTTTGCCTGTGGTGGGCTGGTTGCTCCCGACGGAGATGTGCGCCTGGATCGCGCCGCGACGCTGGTGGCCTGGCACAACGGCGTCGAGCATTATCTGACCAGTTTTTCCTATCAGGGAGAAGCCTCGAATATCGGCTGGATTGTGCCTTTGCCCGCCGTTCCCGACAAGATCGAGGCCGGCGGAGCCTGGACGCTGCAACGCCTGTTTCGTGAAAGTCACCCCGAATCCCTGCGCCTGTCTCTCGCCGATGCTGCTCCTACCACTGCGCAATCTGCACAGGTGCTCCAGCAGGTGAAAGTGGAAGCTCTGGATGTTACCGTATTGCGCGGCACTGGCAAGGAAGTGCTCAACTGGGCCAGCAAAAATAGCTTCTACCTGGACTTCGAGACGCGGACACACCTGCTGAACTACGCCAATGGCAG
>JADBKA010000379.1 GCA_014896635.1 Ktedonobacteraceae bacterium | reverse complement strand
GCTCACGCTTGAACCGCGCGACAATGATCCGCTACGCTTTCTCACCTATGTACTCAGTGCCTTGCAGGCTACTGATCCTGGATTAAGCAAGGTCATACAAAATCTGCCCCACCCGCCGCATCGAGCATCGCCAGAGCAAGTACTGGCCTCATTGATTCACGGTCTGGAAACCGACATAGATGAGAAGCAGCAACACATCGTCCTGGTACTGGATGATTACCACGTCATTACCAACGGTTCCATTCACTATGCGCTATCCTTTCTGCTGGAACATCTACCTCCGCAATTACATATAGTGATATCCACGCGCGAAGATCCACCGTTGCCCCTGGCGCGCCTGCGCGGGCGCGATAATTTACTGGAACTGAGAGCTACCGATCTGCGCTTTACAGACGAAGAAGCCACCGCTTACCTTGTGGAGAAGATGAAGCTGCCACTTTCAGAAGAGGAATGTTCGCTACTCCTGGCACGCACAGAAGGTTGGATCACCGGTTTGTACCTGGCAGCGCTGGCCTTACAGGATTGCAGGAACCCCTTCACTTTCATAGCGACCTTTAGCGGCAGCCATCCCTACATCATGGACTATCTGCTGGAAGAAGTCCTGAACCGTCAGCCGCAAGCCATCCAGGATTTCCTGTTACAGACCTCCCTCCTGGATCGGCTGAATGCCTCGCTGTGCAATGCTGTGCGCTTGCAGAACGACAGCCAGACACAACTCGCCTTCCTGGAACGGTCTAACCTGTTTCTGATTCCCCTCGACGACGAACGATGCTGGTATCGCTACCACCATCTGTTTGCCGAGGCCCTTCGTCAGCGCTTGCAGCAGACGACACCGGAGTTAATCCCTATCCTGCGCCTGCGGGCCAGCAACTGGTTCGAGCAGCACGGGCTGCTCACTGATGATAAGACCACTCTACCGTCCTTGCCGGGGTGGGCACATCAGCTCGGTCTGGAGCGCGATTACACTGCGCGGTTGTTGGCGACAGGCCAGACAAGGTTCGTGGAACACCAACTTCATGTCTCTCAAGACGGCTTACTGATGGAGCCACTCACACCACGCGAGCGCGAGGTGTTGCAGATCCTGGTAGAAGGCGCTTCCAATCAGGAAATCGCCCGCCGATTGGTTTTGAGCGTGAACACTGTCAAGAAACATGTTTTGAACATCTATGGCAAACTGAACGTGCAGAACCGCGCGCAAGCTATTGCCAGAGCATGGGAGATCGATCAACACTGAGAGTCGATGAAAAGGACATCTCTTTTTCGGGTAAAAAATCACCCGAAAAATCACCCAGGATTACTCCCTTTGGGTACTGTCTTATCTATCAATCTCAGCTATGCTTGAGAACACGGGCACAGTGCTTGCTCAAGCAGGAAGCGAGCGGGGAAGGAGGACAAAGGACAGATCACATTGTAGTGAGAACCAGGTAAGAAATTACCACTTGAAAGATGATACTGCTTGAAGTAGCGAACTATTTTTCCCTCTTGCATCCAGTGGAGACGATTATGGTCACAATCGATGAACGCCTGGTCGCTGTCCAGACCAGGGCTGCGGATAAGCAGGAGGCCATCCGCCTGGCTGGTCAACTCCTGGTTGACAGTGGCTACATTGAACCGGGTTATATTGATAGTATGCTTGAGCGAGAAAAGGTGGCCAACACTTATCTCGGCAATGGTATCTCGATTCCTCATGGATTGCCCAAAGATCGTGACTTAATTAAGCAAACGGGCATTTCGGTTGTACAAGTGCCTGAAGGCGTGGCCTGGAATCCCGGCGAAACAGCACGCTTGATCGTAGGCATTGCCGCCAAATCTGATGAACACATCGATGTGCTACGCCGACTCACCCGTGTGCTGGGCGATCAGGAACAGGTGGCCCGCCTGGTGCAGACGCGCGACCCCCGCGATATCATCGAAGCCCTGACGGGAGAGCGTCCCACTCAAGCGCCCACCGCTCCCCCTGTTGCTGATTACCCTGATTTCTTTGATGCGGTCATCTTAAATAAGACGGGTCTCCATGCCCGTCCTGCTGCTACCTTTGTGGATCTGGCCAAGCGCTTCGAGGCCGATATTAAGGTGCGCAACGGGAATCTCGTGGCTAACGGCAAAAGCCTCATCTCTCTCCTACAGCTTGGAGTTGAGCATGGTACTACCGTGCGCGTTTCAGCCCAGGGACCTGATGCGTCGGAAGCTCTGAACACTTTGAAAAATGCGATTGCCGTCGGGCTTGGCGACGAACCAGAAGAGCAACTGCCCCCTGCTCCTGGCAAAAGTACTTCGGGTTGGGTAGCGCGCCATGCTGTTACGACCATTTCCGGCGTTCCCGCTGCTGGCGGCCTCGCCGTTGGCCCTGTGCGCCAGTACGCGCAGAAAGCCGTCAGCGTGGTAGAGGATCGGCCTGAAGGCGATCCGGCCAGTGAAGGGTACAAGCTACAGAACGCACTCAACGCTGCGCAGAATGAGTTGGATCACCTGCATGAGGAGGTCAAAACACGCCTGGGATCTGGCAAAGCGGCCATCTTTCGCGTGCATGGAGAATTTCTCAATGATGATACGCTCATCATGCAGACTGTCACGCTTATTTATCAAGGGCACAGCGCCGCCTGGTCGTGGCAACAGGTCATTAATGAACGTGTGAAGCAGATGCAGAAACTCGATGATCCCACGCTGGCTGGACGGGCTATTGACCTGAGCGACGTGGGTCTGCGCGTCCTGCATCACCTGGTAGAGGATGTCAAAGTAGAACCGTTGAATCTCACCACGCCCGCTATCCTCATCGCCGATGATTTAACCCCATCCGATACAGCCTCGCTCGATGTTGATATGATTTTAGGCATATGTACAGCCAGAGGTGGACCAACCTCTCACACCGCTATCCTGGCACGCGGCTTCGGTCTGCCTGCTGTAGTGGGTGCTGGTGCGGAGGTGCTTGAGGTGGCGGATGGCACATCGGTCATTCTGGATGGCGATAGCGGCAAACTCTATATTAAGCCAAGCGACGCTGATATACAGTCGGCGAGAGAGAGACAACAGCGGTTGCAACAGGAGCAGGAAAAAGCGCGCGCCGCCAGCGCCGCTCCCGCAATCACAACCGACGGGCATCGCGTAGAAATCTCCGCCAATATTAACCGCGCTGCCGACGCCGCGCAAGCACTCGCCGCAGGAG
>JADBKA010000378.1 GCA_014896635.1 Ktedonobacteraceae bacterium | reverse complement strand
GTCCGGGGTCGTACCAGTCTCGATTATAATACATAAATATAAATATATAAAAATATAGAATAAGAAAAAGAAAGAGATACAATTGTTGAAGAAAATCGTTATAAAAATAGACAGTAGATTTTTACATGGTTGGATGGGTGGAAAGGAAAACATGATGTATGAAATGGTATCCATATGGGCATGACTTTGGCAATTCCGAAGTAGGGGGTGTGACCGTCATCAACGGTAAAGTCATCGCGCGCAGCATTCCGACCGCCTTCGCTAAGGCCGACACCGGCGCCATGCATAACCTGGGCGTCAAAGTGAACGAATCTGACATGCACGTGATCCAGTTTCATGGAGAAGAAATAGCTTACGCGGTCGGCGAGCTGGCTTTGCAGCAGGCAGTTGAGGTTTATCATGGTCGCGGTGACATCCAGCGTTACGCCAGTAAATTCAGCCTGCGCGCTCTGTTAACACTGGCATCGGCTCTCATCTCCGATACGGAATTTGGACTGTACGTCGTCACCGGTCTGCCTGCCGAAACCTATATCAAAAATATCGCTCTGCGCAGCGCGATCAAGGCCGCATTAGACGGTACACACGTCTTCACAATGGACAACGGCAAAACCTGGCGCTACGTCACCGTCGAGGTAGCGACGGTAGTTATGGAAGGCGCGGGCGCGCTCATCGCTTACGGCGATAAAACACAGAGTAAAACGACGGAGAGCGCCGTCATCGACATCGGAGGACGCACCACTGATCTCTATGTCGCCAGAGGCCAGGTGCCAGTCACTGAATATTGTAAAGGGAAACCGCTAGGCGTGGAAGCCGCGACACAGCTCCTGATGGATGCCTTTGAAAACAAATACGACCGCGCCCTCTCCTTGCTCGAAGCGCGCGAGATCATGTACGCCTTTGCCTCACGCGGCGAGATCGACTACCCGGAAATCTCCGTCTACGGCAAGACAGTGAGGCCGAGCGAACTGAACAGGCTGGCGCAGGAATCCGTGACACAGATTGGCAGTGAGATCGCTTCGTTCGTTGCCGCTGCCTGGCGGCAGAGTGACCGTGATGCAGTAGCTGCCAGCTTCAGGCCGGTCCTCAACATTGGCGGCGGCGTCTACTACTTTCACCACGTGTTGAAGCAGCGCATCCCCCACCTGTCCCGCCCGGACGACCCCATTCATGCCAACGCGCTTGGTTACAGCAATCTGGCAGGCCGCCTGCTGATGCGTAAAGTGCAGTTGAACGGCTCCAGAACATAACCGAATACAGCAGGGAGAGATAGTATGTCAAGAAATTCAGAGAAATATCTGTATTTTAATATTGGACTGCTCAAAGGCTCGTTTGCGCTCAAGGAACTCTGGCAGGATGCTGTGAAGTATCATATGGTCGATAATCCAGCTCAGCTTATTGCGCTGCGCCTGACCGAATATTATGAGTTAAAGGCAAAAGGTCTTATCCAGGTGCCAGCGGCACTCGCAACCTCCGCAGCAAACAGCACCAGTATCCCGATCACGCCTGGTGTTGCCGGCAGCTCACATATAGGAGAGGTACCACCCACCGCGCCCAGAGCAAAGAGCGGAGAGGAGAAAAAGCCCGGCGCGAGAACGACCGGTCCGCTCAACGATGACCGCCAGCAGGCAGAGGCCGAGCATGCGCAGAATCACTCACAGCCAACTGATGGCGGCGTCGTGGCAGCGTCACCGGATGCAGAACACAACGCCGATGAGGCGGCACAATACTGGCCGCTGCTGTGAAACGCTGGCTTGCTAGCTTGCTGGTTCGTGCGTCTCCGCCGGTCACCGCTCACTTCACGCCTTTCACCTGGCGAATCACCAGCGTGCCAGATGCCAGGTAAATGATCGTGAGCACAAATAACACGGCATAATTGATGTGATTGGGCAATGGCTGGAGCACCTGCAATACAACCCCGCCGACGGCTGTTGCAGCAACCTGGGGGAGAATGCCCATCGCCGTCCATATCCCCATGAATTTGCCCGCCTCATCCGTCGGCGGCAGCACGTCGGTGGTCAATGCCCAGTCAACGCTGCTGTACGCTCCAAAGGCAACGCCAAAGAAAGCTCCGGCGAGCAGGGCCGCGTACTGGTTCTGTAGCAGAATAAAGGTCAGGGCTGCCAGCGTCATCATCGCACCTGAAAGATAGACCAGACCCTTGCGTCCCCAGTGGTCGGAAGCCCAGCCACCCAGCAGCGAAGTCGGCAGCGACAGCAGCAGGAGCACCGGCTGGAAAAGCACGCCATTGAACTCCTCGCCGGTAAATGGCCTGTCGAGCAGAATCATCCGTTCATGAAGGGCCGCCGGATACCCCTATGATTTATCTAGGGGTAAGGCGGCCCCTTCCGATCAGAGAGAGAAAATAAACCAAAGAGATTATGCGTAATGTAATCCTTCAACATCCTCAAGCCTCACTGGTCGATGCAGTTCTTGAGAAAGCGCGTCAAGAATGGCTACGGCTTTTAACTTCTGGATATTTTCACCGTCGAGTGCTCTGCGCACTGTTTTGATATCAACTCCAGCCTTCCTGGAGAGGGCCGCAATAGAGAGCCGAGCTTCAAGACGGAGCTCTTCTAAGGTTGCCATATCTACAAACCTCCTATGAGTTCAGCAGTTGTGTTCGAGTATACCATGTTTTCCCACGATGACAAGCAGGCTCATTGCTTGCTGTCGAAGCACTGAGGAAATCACGTGATAATTGTTCTCATCCAGGGTATTGACATGATGAGGATAGATAATTATACTTTACTTAGAGCAGAGACGTGTAGCGCGTACTTGTAGGGAAAGGCGGCTAGTGTCCTACTCACACTAGCCGCTAGAAAGACCAGCCTGGAAAGACCAGCCTGGCCTCTCCATCCCGCATCATAGCGGGTGGGAGGCCAGCAGTCAAGCCGTGAAAGGAGCTTCGACTATGGCAACCCGTCTCCCGTCATCCCTTCCGATCACTGACACCCTTTCCATCACGCCCTTACTCGTGATCCAGAGCCAGGACTTTGCTTTGCACTACCGCAGCGGATTCCGCTGGTCTCTGCTGGAACTGGAGGAGCGCGAACAGCGCGAGAAGCAGGAGCTAACGCAGGACCGCGCTGTGATCGAGACTTTGCAAAGCTTTGCGAAAGGCGGTCTGTTTGCGCACGGCAAGGAGGCCGCACTGCGGGACCACCTGGCTTCTTACCTGG
>JADBKA010000048.1 GCA_014896635.1 Ktedonobacteraceae bacterium | reverse complement strand
CAGTTTTTTGAAAAAGCGTTCATCTTTTGACCTGTGAGCGCGTAATCTTAACGTGAGATGAACACCACCACGCTATGGCTGCCGGCATGACAGATTGTCTCGCTCACACGCCTCTCCTCGCCAGGAGTGATTAGATTCTCAGCGATATCGTGAGGCGACGGTTGAGATGTGTCGATGACCCGGTACCAGCTCCGGCCATCAACGGAAGGAAGGTCGAAATCAAGGTCCCGCTCGTCCATGTTGAGTATGACATGAATATCGGTATCACCGGCGCCATTGTCGTCTGGAAAGCCGCCGAGCGTGAAGGCGAGCGCACGTAAAGAGGGATCGAACCAGTCGGGGCTGTTCAGGCGGGTGCCGTGCCAGCTAATATCCGGCAGGCCGCGCGCATTGACCTGCCCGGTAAAGTAGTAAGAGCGACGCAGGGTGTGGTAAAGTTTGCGGAACTCGATCATTTTCTTGAAGAATCTGAAAATCTCCTGATTTTTCTCAACGAGCGTCCAGTCGAACCAGGAGATCTCGTTGTTCTGGTTATAGGCATTGTTGTTGCCGCGCTGTGTGCGGCGCACTTCGTCGCCGGCGACAAACATCGGAACGCCCTGTGAGAGAAAGAGAATGGCCGCGAAGTTCTTGACCTGGCGCCTGCGCAATGCTTCGATGGCAGGGTCATTGGTCTCGCCTTCCATGCCGCAGTTCCAGCTCAGGTTATCGTCGATGCCATCCTGGTTGTTCCAGCCGTTTGCTTCATTGTGTTTCTGGTTGTAGGAGACCAGATCGTTGAGCGTGAACCCGTCATGAGCGGTGATAAAGTTGATGCTGTTGGTTGGCAGTTCGTTTTCGTCCTGGAAGATATCGGCGCTGCCGGCGATAACGGTGGCGACACGCCCGACAATGGTTTGCCCTTCGATATGACCCTGGTCTCCTCTGACAAAGCGCCGGATGGCATCGCGGTAGCGCCCGTTCCACTCGCCCCAGCGATAGCCGGGGAAGCGTCCAAGCTGGTAGAGTCCGGCGGCATCCCAGGCTTCGGCAATAACTTTGGTGTCGGCCAGCACTTCCGAAAGCTCGATATGCCAGACCACCGGGGGATAAATCGCGGGATCGCCGTTCTCATTGCGACAGAGAATCACAGCCTCGTCAAAGCGGAAGCCATCGACATGCATCTCTTTGACCCAGTATTCCAGCGCATCAATGATCAGTTTCTCCGTCATGGGATGGTTGCCGTTGATGGTGTTGCCTGCTCCTGAATAATTCATATAATACTGTTTATCCTGAGGAGAGAGCAGGTAGTAGGTACTGTTTGCCAGACCTTTAAAGCTGATGATCGGTCCCTGTTCACCTCTTTCGCCGGTATGGTTAAAAACTACGTCGAGAATGACTTCGATGCCAGCTTTGTGCAGTTCCCTGATCATGTCGCGGAACTCGTTGAGATGGCTACCATCTTCTGGATTAAGCGCGTAGGCGCTGTGGGGTGAGAAGAAGTTAATGGGATCGTAGCCCCAGTAGTTGGTCAGGGGTGTGCCATCGAGGGGACTGGTACGCATGACTTCTTTTTCATCGAAATCAAAGACTGGCAGCAGTTCGACAGCGGTGATGCCCAGTTCTTTGAGGTAGGGAATTTTCTCGATGATGCCGGCGTAAGTGCCGGGATGGCGGCATCCTGATGTTGGTGACTGAGTGAAGCCGCGCACGTGCAGTTCGTAAATGATTGTGTCAGTCAGCAGGTGCTTGAGGGGACGATCTCCCTGCCAGTCATAGCCGCCTGGATCGAGGACGACGCCACGTATCGAAGTTGCCACGTTATCGCCGGGGCCGATGGCGTCCGCGCGATTCCAGAGCACTTTCGTCGTGCTTTTCGCGTAAGGGTCGAGCAGAACTTTGTTGGGATTGTAGCGGTCGCCGTAGCCATGCAAATCGGTGGGACCATCAACGCGATAGGCATAATAGCAGCCTGCTCTGAGACCTCTGATATAGACGTGCCAGAAAGGGAAAGTTCTGTTCCTGATGAGGTCCAGTGGCACTGCGAGGATCGGCTCTCTGTCAGTGCCGTGAGCGAACAGCAGCAGCGTGACGGCTGTGGCACGGTCCGCGAAAAGCGAGAAATTGACGCCGTTAGCATCAGGTGTGGCTCCCAGCGGATGAGGATGGCCCGGCTCAATGTGATAAAGCTGTGTGGTAGCAAGGCTTGTTGCCTGCTTGAAAGTTTCCTGCGTCATTATTCAACGGCTCCTGTTATTCTTCTGCTTATTGATACTTAAACGTTTTGTTCCTGGTGAAATGGCGCATCCAAAAAATAAGATATTTCCTTTTGTTGCAATCATACAATAAGTGGTGCTTTGATGGGGGGTACTCTGCGAAGAAAAGCCAGATGCCAAAAACAATGATCCAGGTGATCCTGGACCATGTTTGATTCTGTTGTTTTCAGTTTTACAGAACGGCGAGAGGGAAAAAAGTCATGACGCCGGCTGAACCGTTCCGCCTTCTCCGGCAGCATGCTCAAAAAAGCTATGGCGGATCTGCTCAGGCGTCGTTACTTCAGAAAGCGACACCGGGTGCAGGATGTGGAAACCTGCTTTTGGCAGAAGGAAAAGCCATGCGCTGAGCACAAAAGGCGCTGTGAGCGCAGGCATGCCGAGTGGCGAGAGCAGGACGCTGATTGAAGCCATGACTACTGTGCCAATCAAAGCGCAGACCAGGGTGTAAAGCGCCGATTCCCAGGTGAGCACGTAGAACAGTCCACCGAGAGCGATAGCGCAGAGAACGGCATTAAAGCCATATAGGCCGTGATAGACCCAGTAGCCGTTGCCACCAAAAAGAAAGAGCGCGGAAAACATACCTATGGCCGATCCCAGGACGGCGAAAAGCGCCGAGATGCGCGAATTCACCAGAATGGCGATGAGGAAAATGATCCCCGTCAGCAGATTATCCTGGAAAAAGACCTCGCCGATGCCGCGAAAGAACGCTTCGACCAGATTCAGGGCTGTTAAGCCTGCACCGGTGGATTCAGCGGGTAGTGGTCGCAGATCGGTCTGGACGGCAGCAGTAGGATTGAGAAGTTCAGGCCGAATCAACTCCGAAGGCGGCAGACGGCTAAAAAGCAGGGCCGCGAAAAGGAACAGCCAGGTAGTTAAGACAAAAGGCGCAGTCAGCGCGGGCATGTCCAGACCACTCAGCAGATTGATAAGCGCCATCATGACAACGCTGCTTACAATAGCCGCGATGATGATATACACCACGAGCATGCCATTCCAGCGCAAGAAAAAGGCAAGCCCTATGCCGGTAAGAATCCCGTTATACCCGAAAAGTCCTGCATGTATCAGACTACGATCCGCTCTCAGCAGCATTGCAGTGAGTGTACTGACGACGAGGCCGATCAGGCCCGCCAGGCCGAGCAGTGCAGAATTCACGAAAATACCCACGAGAAAGAGTAAACCGGTCAACGGATTGTTCTGGAACATCACCTGACCGCAGCCACGCAGTAGCATGTCCAGGAAGCCAATCAGCGGGTTTTCATGAGCCAGGCGTTCCCAGGGAGCGGAGAGGCGTTGTAAGGTAGCCATAGTTTTCTCCTGGTCTGAAACAAGTACGTTAGACGCCTGTTCCTTCTTTCGTATGCACTATGCATGTCCTGTGCTTTCACTGCACTTCCGAAAGAGAGAAGGGGGACGTCCCTGCCCCCCTTTTTCTTATCCCTTATCAGAAGGATGTGCTAGCGGGCGCTGGCAACTTGCGTCTGGCGCGAGACCGAATGTCTCATCGGCTCCACATCGCGCTGGAAGATCTCGGTCGGCAGGTAGAGTGTGCAGCAGGCGTTAGGAATATCAACGATGCCGCTGATTCTCCCCTCTATGGGAGCCGCGCCAAGAATGATATATGCCTGCTCTGCCGTATATCCGCATGTCTGGAGATATTCGATGGCGTTTAAGCAGGCATTCTTGTAGGCAACGTGGGCATCCATGTAAAGCTGTCTGCCCTGCTCGTCAACGGAGATCCCCTCAAAGACGAGGAAGTTGGAGTAGCGCGGTTCGAGCGGGCTGGTCTTGAAAATGGGACCGGTCATTTTGTACCTGTTCATGCCGTCTTTGATCAGATCGACATGCAGGTCGATAAAGCCGGCCATCTCGATAGCGCCACAGAAGGTAATTTCGCCGTCGCCCTGTGAGAAGTGCAGATCGCCCAGAGAGAGATTCGCACCTTTCACGTACACGGGGAAGTAGACGCGCGAACCACGTGTGAGATTTTTAATGTCGCAGTTGCCCCCATGTTCACGGGGAGGCACCGTGCGCGCGCCTTCCTGGGCCGCTTTTTTGTAAGATTCGCCGCGTAGCGATCCCATCACCGCATTCTGTTCAAGAGGCGGCAGAGCCAGCGGCGGAACGCGGTTAGGGTTGGTAGCGATAAGATCTCGCTCACGTTTATTCCATTTTGCGAGCAGATCATGAGATGGCGCGCAGCCGATCAGGCCGGGGTGAGGAATACCGACAAAGCGCACATCGGGAACATGGCGGGATGTGGCAAAGACTCCCTTGAGATCCCAGATCGCTTTATGGGCATCGGGAAAGCGGTCGGTCAGGAAGCCGCCACCGTTGGACCGGGCGAAAATACCGGTATACCCCCATTCCGTGTTAGGTCCAGGAAACGGCCCCATATCGAGAACGTCAACTACCAGCACATCTCCCGGTTCCGCTCCGTTCACAGCGATTGGCCCACTCAATACATGGCAAACGGAGAGATCAACGTCGCGCACGTCGTTGGCGCTGTCATTGTTGCCGATCTGACCATCCGTCCAGTCCTTACACTCCATACGGAATGTCGTTCCTGGATTGATGGATGCGACAGGTGGAATGTCTGGATGCCAGCGATTATGCCCAAGCACCTGTTGCTGGCTCCAGCGTTTCGTCAGATCCACCTTGAACAGCGTCTCGTGACCCATTGCCACAGTTGTCATGGTACGGTACGTCTCCTTTCCAGATGTGAAAAACAGGGCAGCGTTTTTCTCCCTTGCGTCAAGGCGACACTGCCATAAAGCTGCACTGCAATACAAAAACTGTGATCAGAAAGAACGCACTACATGTGCATGAGAAGAGACGAGTTTGCTCTACAAGAGAAAAGCGAACGTGATCTATTATTTATGATGTGCTTATGTGATCTGGTACCCTGTTGGATTCTAGTATATAAAATATCAATTGTCAATAGATAGAGAAGGATATTTTAACTTATCAATATTTAATATATTGAGGTTATTGTTTCAATAAGTTATAATTTTTCTACCAGATGATTCGGCAAAACACCTGTGGGAAGAAAGGAGAGCATTATGCCGCGCTACGAATTTCTCTGCGAGCAATGTGGTCCGTTTGAATGCTGGCGTGCTTTTGCGGAAGCTGGCCTGCCGGCGCGCTGCCCACAGTGCGCTACTGTGGCGAGGAAAGTGTATACAGTGCCGGGTCTGGTGAAAACGCCGGCGCCGCTGGCTCAGGCGTTGTACCGGGCGGAAAAGAGTGCGTATGAGCCGGAAGTGGTCAGGCGAGAAAGTGCTGAGGTGAGCGAGAAGCAGCCCTCACAGGTTGTTCATCGCCCTCATCATGGGCGTCCCTGGCAGATTGGTCACTGATTGTTAGCTCGCCGGCGTAACCGCAGCAGCTCGATGATAAACGCCAGCGCCGAGCCGAGAGCGACCTCAAGGACTGTCAGCATCCTGGGAGTAGCAAGGGCCTTCTTCCCCTTTTTGACTTTCCCTTGTGCTGCGGCTGATGCCACTATCTTCTGCTGTTGCTGCTCGTTCTCCTGCCGAAACTGCTCTTCCTGCGTACGAGCCTCGGCAACGTGCGCTTTGTCAGCTCGCTCTGTCGTCTCCGCTGTCACGTGGGGATGTCCTTCTTCTGCGGGTATATCGCGGTTGAGTTTGCCACCCATCGTACTGACGAACGTTGCCAGATCATTCGGTAGTGGCCGGATGCCCTCGCGGAAGAAAGCGTTCACTTCTGCTCCCAGCATCAGAATCACTGCAAAATAGTAAAAGAAAATCAGCAGGATGACCGCGAAGCCGACGAAACCCGCATAGTTTTTCATCGCGAAGTGCTGGTAGAGCGGGAAGAGCTGGATGAACAGCACCTGCGCAATAGCCGCAACCAGAGCGCCGGGCCAGCTATTGTGGAAGCTGATACGCTGGTTGGGAACGACCACATAGATCACCTCGAACAGGATATAGGCCGCAATCAGGCTGCCGATGATACCCACCAGGTAAGTGGTGAAGGAATTGCGAGCGAAAAACGAGAAAAGTGGAATATTTTGTAATAACGGGTTACTCTGAAGAAAACTCAGTATCGTTGCGGGTAGAGTTGAAGTAAATATCATGATAGGTACGAGAATGATAAAGAGAATGAACATGCCGGCAGCCATCAGATTCTGGCGAATTGGTGTACGGGGGCGTACGCGGTACACAATGTTCAGGCAGGCTTCCATTGCGACGAAGAGGCTGGAACCGCCGAAGATAGCCAGCAGCACAGCGATGATCAGCAGGAGACCCGCGCTGTTTGCCAGTTGCTGCTGCGCGAGTTGCAGGGTATTCTGCTGCCCGGCGAGACCTGGAAAAAGGCTGATAATTTGTTGAGCGATGCCCTGGGCGCTTTTGCTGCCCAGAACGAAGCCGAGGATGGCAAGCAGCGCGACTACTATCGGCAGCATTGCCATGAGCAGGCTATACGCCAGCACGCCGGCAAACGTCATTGACCAGTCGTTCTGGAATTTTGTCAGGAACGCCTGGAGGGGTTTTACCCTTTTCCACATATCCTGAAAGAAGTTAGAAGACGTTTTGCGGTTTGAATCGGATTCAACGTTTGTTCTCTCTCTTCATCATACGGAGTGTTCTCATCTATCGCCATGTTAGTGACCTCCCTGTGAACAGAAACAGTAGTTTTCATCTCATTTTGCAGAGTATTCTGCTTTTCCTCCGGGTTTTGCCTATCTGTTTCACGAGTGAGGAAGTGTATGCGTTTCATCAGGCGCAAGAAGAGGTCTGCAAATTGCTGCGATAGCCACCCTACAGAAACGGATTTGTTCTGCTACGCGGCAGAGCGAAAATTGCGTGCATAAATATGCATATGTTATGATGGCATTACCGAAAGCTGCCGGCAAAATCAGTATGTGGGATTACACAGAAGCATGAGTTCACGGCCTCCAAGATCGTTTGCCTCTCTGCTCTGGGATGTTTTACGCCTGGGAGTGCGTTCGTTCTGGCGCAGCAGGGCGAATCCAGCACGCTCTCTGCTGATGCGCCAGCAGGCTCTGGCTGTTTTAGGATTGCCGCCTAATGCCACGCCTCAGCAGATCAAACGGCGATATCGTGCGCTTGCGAAAAAGTATCACCCTGACCTCGGCGGCGACTCGCAGCAGATGCAGCGTATTATCGCCGCCTATGAGTATCTCATGAAAGAGCAGGTGGGCTGAGGTCAGGTCAGGCCAGGCGTGCGCCACAATTGTTGCAGAATCGCTTACCCGGTCGCACGCGCGCGCCGCATTGATCACAGAAGAGCGCTTCTGTATATCCCTGTGAGGCGGCTACCGCATCCTCTGGCGGTAGTGGCTGTGCGCTGGTCGTCATTGGCCGGGGGGGAGTAGACGAAGGAGCCGGGGTCTGGGGAGCCTGCCGGGGTTGTGCGGCTGATGGCGCAGCAGGTGGTGCAGCGGGCTGCGCAGGTGATGGTCCTGCCGGCGCTTGACCTGGAGCGGACGCAGGAGATGGCTGCCCCCCTGTAGCCGGCGAGGGAGATGCGGTGCCTTGAATGGTCTGCATCGTTCCCTGGATAGTCTTCACTGCCTTGATCGCCATGCCTCCGAGCGTGCCGGCGATCTTCAGCCCTTTGGCAATATCATCCATATCTTTCTGCAAGCGATGGGCAGAAGGGAGCAGCGTCGAGTCGGAGACTTTTTTGAAAAAGTTTGGTCCCAACTGTACTCCTTCGCCATTCCAGGCAATTTTTCCCGGCTCGAAGCCGCCGCCATCGAAGTAGAGCGACAGTTCGTTCCCTCGCTGCGTGTAGCGCCCTTCTCGTCGTGTTTCCTTGACTGCCATCGTAGCCTGCTGTCCGGCGAGCAGAGACTGCGCCGCATTCGCCAGGCGACTGCGGTCCTGTATCGTCAGGATGAAGCGTCCGTCTGGCTGTAAAACCAGGCGGTCAAGGCGCGAGGTGAAGTAGTCCAGCCCCACACCGGATTTATGTTCACATTCATATTGGCCTGTAATCGGTTTCATCATAGTTTTTTCTTCCCCTCCCGGCGGGGATTGAATATCTTACCATAGGCATATCATACAACATTTGTGTGAGCAGAAGATCTTCTCTGGAATGCTGTTTCCACCTGCCGAGTAGACAGAAAGAATACATCAAGGACAGTGGTTAGAACTTCCGGTCTAAAAAAGTCTTGACTTTCGTGCTTCGAGGCTGTATGCTGAGTAAGCAACCAGGGCATTTTACATTGTAGAGAGGAATAAGAGCAGATGTCTCGTTCCCCCAACAGACTTTCCCCTGTCCATGATAAAGCGAACGGGCTGCATGAGCAGCTCTCACTCTTCACAGACAGGAGTGGCACTACCTCTAATGGGGATACAATTGCAAAAAACGGTTCTAACTCTCCTTCTATGACAGAAAAGGAATTGAGGGATAGAAAAATAATTACACGGACAAAAAAGCATACAACCTATTCAGCCTCGGATATCCAGGTACTGGAGGGCATTGCGGCCATTCGCCATCGTCCGGGCATGTATATTGGTTACATCGACTTCTGGTCTGATGCACCTCATCTGGGAAGCATTGGATAACGCTGTTGACGAGGCCGTTGCCGGTTATGGCAAGCATATCCGGGTCCAGCTTGACAGCGAGGGCTGGGTCACGGTGCGCGATGAGGGACGCGGTATGCCATTCGACCCCATGCTCTATCAGGGCGATTATTTGCCTGCGGCGACGGTCATCATGACCGTGCCACATTCAGGTGGGAAATTTGGCAGCGGCGTCTATAAAACTGCCGGTGGCCTGCACGGTGTTGGCGCGACGGTCATCAATGCGCTCTCTGAAAAACTGGAACTAACCATCTGGAAAAATGGGCAGCAATTCTCACAGGTCTTCAGTCGTGGAGCGGCGCTCCCGCACACCATCACCGCCTGCGAGCCGGACCGGCATGGCACGCAGTTGCGCTGGCTGTATGATCGCTCTATCTTCGATGCCGATGCCTACTATTCTCTCGAAGCGATTGAGAGCCGTCTGAAGGCCGCCGCTTATCTGAATCGCGGCGTCGCCTTTCACCTGGATGCCTGGGACGATGCCGAGAATCGGCAAATCTCGCGTCTGTTCTACTCGCGCGATGGTCTGGCCGATTACGTGCGCGACCTGGCGACTGGCTCCGGTGAACCACTGTTCAAGCAGGCCATCGCCATCACAAAAGACAGGGACGACGTGCATGTCGAGGTTGCTCTACAACCCACGACCGGCTACAAAATTTGCCTGTATAGCTATGCCAACGCCGTGCGCACGCGCGATGGCGGAGTACACGAAACTGGCTTCAAGGCCGCCCTTACCAAAGTCGTGAACGACTACGCGCTCAAATACAACATCATCAAAAATCGTGAGAAAGAGGGCTTCAGACCGGAAGTGATCCAGCAGGGGCTGAACGCTGTGATCTCTGTCAAATTGAGCAATCCGCAGTTCCAGGGCCAGACCAAAGATCGCCTGAACAACGCGCCTGTTGAGGGTATCGTGCGCTCAGTGGCCGATGAGGGCCTCAAAGAATGGTTTGAGAAAAACAGCGCCGCCGCACGGGAGTGGCTGAAGAAAATACAGCAGATGCAAAAGGCGCGCAACGAAGCTCTGCTGGTAGAAGAGCTGGCGCGTACTGGCACCAGAAAGAATGGCGAGCTGATCGATACATCGCTCTCGAAGAAATTTCTGCGCTGCAATACGACGGACCCGGCGCGCGCCGAACTCTTTATTGTCGAGGGCGATTCGGCTGGTGGGAGCGCCGGCCAGGGCCGCTTCTCCGAGTTTCAGGCCGTGCTCAAGCTCAAAGGCAAGCCGTTGAATGTGGCGAAGGCCGACCTGCGCAGCCTGGTCGAGAACGAGGAGATTCGCACGATTATCAACGTGCTCGGCACCGGCACACGCGATATGTTCGACCTCAGCAAACTCAAATTCAGCCGGGTCATCATTGCAACGGATGCCGACGTGGATGGCCTGCACATCCAGTGCCTGCTGCTCACCCTCTTTCATCAGGAATTCGCCGAGTTGATCGAGAGCGGCCATGTCTACATCGCATGTCCGCCGCTCTATTCAGTCAAATATAAGGGCAAGCTCACCTGGCTGCTCAACGATGAGGCGCGCGAGCAATTTCTGGCTGCGCACCCTGATGCCCAGGGGCTGGAATTCAAGCGTTTTAAAGGTCTGGGCGAGATGAATCCAAAGGAGCTGCGCGATACCACTTTCGATCCGGCTCACCGCGTGCTCAAGCGAGTCACGATGGAGGATGGTGTGCTGGCGGCCCGGCTGGTCACCGAGTTGATGGAAGATAAAAATGCCGAACGCCGCCGCGCTTTCCTGGCGGAACATGCTCGTAAAGTCAAAGAACTGGATGTCTGATATATGGCGCGTACAACACCTGATATTACACTGGAAGAAAACGAAAACGGAATTATCCGCGAAGATTTCGCGGTGATCATGTCCCGCGCGTTCGCCACCTATGGCCTCTCGGTCGTCACCGACCGCGCGCTGCCTGATGCGCGCGATGGGCTGAAGCCGGTACAGCGTCGCATCCTGGCCGGCATGCGCGAAGCTCGCTATCTCTCAAGTCGTCCCACAGTGAAAAGCGCCGAGGTTGTGGGCCTCATTCTGGGCAACTATCATCCGCATGGCGATACATCCGTCTATGATGCCGCCGTGCGCATGGCGCAGCCCTTTACCATGCGCTATCCCTTGATCGAGGGGCAAGGCAACATGGGCAGCGAAGATGGCGATGCACCGGCGGCCTACCGCTACACCGAGATGCGTCTTTCCCCGCTGGCCGAGGCGCTGATGGCTGATATGGAGTGCGAAACTGTGCCACTCCATCCAACGTACAAACAAGATCCGAAGGTGCTGGAACCTGACTATTTGCCCGGCCATATTCCCCCTATCGTCAATCCCTCAAGCGGTATTGCGGTCGGTCTCTCCACGAATATTCCACCCCATAACCTGGCCGAGGTGCTGCGAGCCTGCATTGCTCTGCTCGACAGGCCGGATATGACCGTCGAACAACTGATGAGCTATATCAAAGGGCCGGATTTCCCGCAGGGTGGTCGTATCATCGGTATTGACGGTATCAGAGATTATATTACAACGGGCAAAGGACGAATCATCGTGCGCGCCGAGGTGCGCCTGGAAGAGACGCCGCGCAGTCGCGCGCTCGTCATCACACAGATTCCTCCTATCGGACGCGACCGGGTGAAGGCATCACTGGTGAAGGCGATCAATGCGCGCAAACTCGAAGGATTGATGCCCGATGTGCGCGATGAGAGCGACACGGAGAAGGGATTGCGCATCGTGCTGGAGCTGCGCCGGGATGCTGATGCTGCTCAAGTGCTCTCGCAATTGTACAGCGAAACGGATCTCCAGGTGTCACTCTCCTTCCAGATGGTTTTTCTCTTCGGTTCACCCATGCAGCCCGCGCGCCAGCCCCGCCAGATTGGCCTGCTCGAACTGCTGAACTACTGGAACGCGCATCAGGTCGATGTCCTGACGCGCCGCTCGCAGTTTGAACTGCGCAAGGCACGCGAACGCCTGCACGTTGTGGAAGGATTGATCATCGGCGCCGCGAACGCCACTCAGATCGTGCGCATCTTCCAGCAGGCAGAGGATCGTGCGGCTGCGCGTAAAGAGATCGAAGCACAGTATCACCTGACTCCCATCCAGTCGGATGTGATTGCTTCGATGACGCTGGCCCAGGTCACGCGCCTGGATGCGGGGAAATATGCCAGGGAAAAAGATGAGCTACAGGCGCGTATTGCCGAACTTGAGCGCCTGTTGGCTGATCGCAAACTGCTGATCGCCACATTAAAAAAACAGATGCAGCAACTCATCAGGCAGTTTGGCGACGAGCGGCGTACCAGCATTGATGCTGATGGGCATATCCATATGCCCATTGAAGAGGTTGCCAGCCTACACGAGCGCGAGCAACTAACCGTTGCTCTAACGCGCTCCGGCACCATCAAAGCTTTGCCATCCGATGCCTACAAACCCAGAGGCAAGAATGGCGATGCCGTGTATGTGCCGGTACGAGGTGATGAGCAATTGCGCCAGGTCGTTACCACGACATCGCAGGATTACCTGCTCTGTATCGCATCGAGCGGTCGGGCGTTCCAGCTCGCTGTCCATCGCGTTCCCACCGGCACCCGCTCGGCGAAGGGCGAGTCGCTGCACAGGCTGTTAAAGCTGGCCGAGGGTGAAGAGATCGTCTCGCTGTTGCCAGTCGAGAGCTACGACGAAGATCGTTACCTGGTAACGTTCAGTAGACTCGGTAAGGTAAAAAAGACGCCGTTGAGCGAATACCGGTCAGTGGATGTGGATGGCGTCGCTGATATGAAGCTGGCCGAGGGCGATAGCGTTGTAACGGCCTTGATCTCGCGTGGACGCGGCGAATATTTCGTGACAGGCGACAATGCCCAGGCGCTACGGTTCAGCGATGAGCAGTTGCGTGCTCAGGGGCGTAACGGGCAAGGCGATCGCGGACCATCGCACTGGAAGGATGCAACTGTTATCAGTGCTGCTTATCTGGACAGCGCAGGTGGCCGGTGATAATAAACCGATCTATCTGTTCGTTGTGAGTGAACTGGGCCGAGGGAAGAAAGTGCCGGTCGAGCAGTATCCCACACAAAGGGCGAGCAACTGCCGCATCGTCACCATCGAACGGCAGGAGCAGGATGGCGTGCTTCTCACGCTGCTCGTTGGAGATGATGATACCCTGCTCCTCACCTGGTCAGATGCGCGTGGGGAGCAGGTAACTGCTATGAAAGCTGCTGACATCAAAACGTTTCCCCGTAGCCACAGAGGCATCCCGCTGGTGGAAGGGCGGGTAAAAGGTATCGTCAGGCTATAACCTGCTGCGGATCTCAGGATGCCTCTTCCACCGGGGTGCCGCAGCGGGAGCAGAAAGCCGCGTTCGGTTTGAGTTCTGCCTGGCACTCGCGGCAATGCTTTACTTCAGGCTCCTGTGTCAGTGGCTTGCCACAGCGGGAGCAGAAGCGATCATCGGCCTCGTTGATCTCGCCGCAACTGGCGCACTGCTTCCCGGTTCCGGCGACAGGTGCGCCCTGTGGCGGCCACTGCTGCGCTCCCGGCCAGCCGGGCCATCCTGGTGAAAATGGCGGCTGTGGTCCGCGTCCGGGGGCAAAGGGTCCCCGGGGACCGGGCTGCGGCGGCACGAAGCCTTGCATCTGCGGTGGCACCGGGCCGATATGTACATCGGCTCGCTGCTTTGAAACAACAGTATCGAGCAGGCTTAGCAGTTCTCCCTCGATGGTTGCCTGGCGTAGTGCGCCGGCTCCTGCGGTAATAATCAACGGCCAGAAGACCAGCATGCCAATCGCGCCGACCGCCGCTTTATCGAGCCATTGCTGTTGTCCTACAACGGCGATGATGCCGTTGGGAACGCTCTGTAAAGTCAGCGTTAGCGCCGCCTGCATGCCGAGCAGTCCCTCAAGGTCGCTGCCCTGGCGCACCTGGACTATTATGCGCTCACGGTTGCCAAAATGCTGTGTCTGGTAGCCCTGAGACACAAGAATACCTTCCAGGTCACGCGCAATGCGCTCGCTATCCAGGTCTGGCGCCTGGTAAAAACGTGAGTTCATCTGTCAATTGTACCTTTCTATTAGAATTTTCTTTGGTTTAGAAACACGTTTATCGGTATTATTATCAACTACTGCTGGTGACGATTTTGTACTCCTCCTGCCACCTTCTCCCGGCTTCCAGCCTGCTTTTGCGGCATCTTTTGCAACAGCCAGTTTTCAAAGACATCACCGTACTTCAAGAAGAAGAAAATGACCAGCAGCGAGAGCAGCCCGAACAAGATCCATTCCCCCAGTGAGAACTCCAGCAGACCCGCGCCGATCAGCGTAGTGAGCACAACGCTGGGGAGTCGTCCAATAATGAGAAAGAGGAAAAACACCGGCGTTGGCAGTGATGAAATGCCAGCCAGCAAGCAAAGTGCATCATCAGGGAAGAAAGGAACAAGAAAGAAAACCAGTAGACTGAGAGAATACTTCCCTGAGACGAAGCGGCTGTATTTCTCAAACGTCGCTGCTCCGATCAGTTTGATGACCAGCTTCTGCCCGAAGATGCGTCCCAGGAAGAAGGCGATCAGTGAGCCAAGCAGCATGCTTGAGCCGCTTAGCAGGAAGCCGGGGACAAAGCCGAACATCGCGCCGCCGGCGAGTGTTGTCACATTGCCCGGAATCGGCGAGACGATGATCTGGAGCGTTTGCAGTAGAAAAAAGAGGAGAGGCGCCCAGATGCCGGCTCCCTGCACGAATTTGCGGAACTCTTCCATCGAAGAAAATGTCCGCCAGAGCGCACTCAGGTCTGGGTGGATGAGCAGGAGCGCGCCTCCGCCGGCGAGCAAGGCGAGCAAAATGACCCCCACCCCTATCTTTTTTGTCGTAGAGCTATTCCACTGCATTACGCTTCAACTCTTCTATCTGTTGCAGGTGTATTCTGACATGATCAAGAATTAACTGAAACATGGTATAGACGGTGATAACTCCTCGCTCCTCATGCAGTCCTGTGCGGTCCCACTCTTCCTCTGAGAGCGAACGGAACAACGCCGCATTCGATGCGCGCAGAGCGGCAAAGAGATTCAGTGCCAGCGTTCGGTCCTGCTGCTGATAGGCAAGATTTTTCGCCCATGTTTCTTCGTTATATGCAGCGAGAGCTGATCCTGGCTCAGCAAGGGCCTTGCGTACTCGTTCGGACCAGACGATTTCGCCATCGGCCAGGTGGAGAACGACTTCGTGGATGCTCCACTCTCCTTCAACTGGCGTGAAGAGGAGTCGCCTCTCGCTCAATCCATCAATGGCTGCTTTAATGTGATCAGCACCTGCTTCGTACTCACGAATCTGCTCAGGCGTTGCTGCTGGCATGATTGAAATGGCTCCTTTCTCGTCCTGGTGGTATAGTGCTGTGTTATGGTGAGGAAATGGGAAAGGCGAGGATTCGCCCTCGCCTTTCCGGCCTGAATCGGCTGACTTTGCTTCTGGTTCTGCCAGCCAGATTGGATCGAGTTATTCGGGCTGGCCTGGCTCCCTGGGAGTTTCGCCCGGCTGCTCTGTGCGTATCACCTGAATAGTACACTGTGTGATCAGCGCGGCGAGAGCGCCGAGGGCCGCGAGCTGCGGAGCAGCCAGAATGCCCACGACGCCGATGGTCAGCGGGACTTCCAGAATGATATGATCGTCTTGCTTGACGATCAGACGACGGACATTTCCTTCACGGATCAGCTCTTTTGCCTTTGTTAAAAGCTGCTCACCGGCGACCTGTAGTTCTTCATAAACGCTCTTCTGCTCAATGTTGGCATTGGGGTCTGTCTGTGTCATGATATAAACTTCTCCTCGCTATGCTTCAGATAGGACAACTCGCTCAAGGGACCGGGCGCACTGCTGCTCTGGCCTGACTGCTTTTTCCCGCGAAAGGTCTCTCCTCTTACCAGCCGCCACTTGCCAGATGCATTGTCTTGCGCCTCTGATGTAGTGGTTATCACCGCTACACTTTTATATACGGAGCGACAGGCGGCAGGTTGAAGAAATGCGGCTGTTCCGGCAATCCTCGACTTTCTGCTGGCTCTCGCTCGACCGTTGTTGCTGAAATCTGCTATGATGTGAAGGAAAAAGGAAAAAAGGAGTGTTTTATGCAATGGATACCAGTGCGTTCTGGTATGTGAATGGCCGCTGGGTGCATCCCAATCAGGCTGTGATCTCGCTCAACGATGTGGCGGTGCTCAGAGGCTACAGCGTTTTTGAATCGCTACGGACCTATGATCGCCGTCCTTTCCACCTGGAAGAGCACCTGGACCGCCTCTATCGTTCCGCCGAACTGATAGAACTGGCGATCCCTTATACGCGCGTAGAGATTGCCGGAATCGTGCGCGCGGTAATCGAGCGCAACCCCTACAAGCATGCCACTCTGCGCATCCTCATTACCGGCGGTGAAAGCGAAGATGGTATTATCCCCACTGGCAGACCAACGCTGGCCGTGTTGATAACGCCGCTTGGTGAGCGCGATCTAGACCGCTTCGCGCGTGGCGTCAGGGTGATTACCACACACCTGCGGCGAGAAGCGCCGGAAGCTAAAACAACCAGCTACATCGCCGCAGTGCGCGCGCTCAAAGAGGCGCTGCGCCGGGATGCTGCTGATGCGCTTTTCGTCGATGAGCAGGGCCATGTACTGGAAGGGACGCGCAGCAATTTCTTTATCTTTAAAGGCGATACGCTCGTCACACCGCGCAGTGGCATTCTACCGGGCATCACACGCGGCGTCGTGCTGGATCTGGCTCACGGACGGTTCGCGGTTGAGGAGCGGTCTATTCCGTATGAAGAACTTTCAGCGGTGGACGAAGCATTTATTACCTCTTCCTCAAAAGAAATTACGCCTGTTGTGCAGATCGACGATCAGGTGGTCGGAGATGGCAGGCCGGGACCGCGTACGTGGGAACTGGAAAAACGTTTTATTGCGCTGGTTGAACAATTGAAAGAGAACGGCTGAGTCAGTCCCGGCTTTCCAGGTGCCGGGCAGTGCCTCGGCATCCCAAAAAAGATCATCCCCTGGGCATGGTTCTCTGCCAGCGGATGATAAAATGGTTATGCCGCGCCGCCGAGATTCCGTTCCGGTGGCTGCTTGCCTTTGAGATACTGCTCTGCCGCAGCCTTGAGGCGCGCCTCACTGCGGGGGCCGAAGCCCGGTAACTGGCGGATACGCTGCTGGTGTGCAGCCCACCACAACTTGTCAGGCGAGTCGATGCCCAGTTCGTCGTAAAGACGCAGCGCCGTGTACGGGCCGATATGCTCGACTGCCATCAGCGCGCGTACGCCTGTCGGCAACGTCTGAAGGAAGAGACCGCTCTGGAATGTCATGCTGCCAAGCTGAACGAGTTCGGCAATGCGACTGCGCAGGCGCTCGCCCAGGCCAGGCACGGGGAGCGGCTCCCCACGTGCGATGATATCGGCAGCCGGTTCCGGCAGGTCGAGGATGCCGCGTGCAGCATGGCGGTAAGCCTGGATGCGGTAGGGATTGCCGTTCTGGGCCTCGATCATATCGGCGATACCGGCGAGCACTTCAGCGATCTGGCGGTTGGAGATTTTGCGAGGTGCCTCCTGTTCAGACTCCATGCCCGGCAGCGCCTGCTGTACGGGGCGTTTCCGGCTGCCACGGCTCGGCAGAGAGGACAGAACCTGTACTGTTTGTGTCAGTTGTAAGATGCTCATAACACAGCCTTTCCTTTACTGAGGAAAAAGAAAACATTTTTTCTGAAATTGGTTCGAGAAATAAGGAGCAAGCTGTGTGTTAGTGTACAAACTACATAGAAATCCTGTTCAAATTATAGCATTTTCTGAGCGGCATGTCAACTATTTTGTCAAAGCACCCGGCTTTTGCTGATTTGACAGAGATTGCGGGAACCGCTACAATGCGTACACAAATTCTGGGAAGAAGGGATTGCATGCCGGATATTTATGATATAGTGATTGCGGGCGGTGGACCGGCGGGCCTGGCGGCTGCCGAAGCTGCCGCGCAGCGGGGGGCGCGTACTCTGCTGCTGGAGCGCCACAGTGAGATTGGCTATCCTGTGCATACTAGCGGTGGAAGCTGGATCAGCGATATGCGGACGCTCGCTGTGCCTGAGCATCTGTACCATCCTATTCATCATGCTATTTTCCTCTCACCCCGGCGAGAGGTTCACGTCCACTATGATTCAGCCGTTGCCTGCGTAGTGGATGTGCGCGGACTTTATCAACACCTGGCGGGCCGGGCCGTGGCAGCAGGTGCGGCGCTGCGAGTGCGCCATACCGTCGAGCAGGCGCTGGTAGAAGATGGACGGCTGGTGGGCGTGACGGTGAAAAATCATGTCGGCGAGCGCCAGCATGTACGGGCGGCTGTCACCATCGACGCCAGTGGCGTGGCACGCCATATCGACGTACGGGCCGCTATGGGGAAGGCTTTTCGTCGTTACGGCTATGGAGCCGAATACGACATGTACGCTCCTGCTTATCCGCAGGATGAAGTCTATCTAATCATGGGACGTGCGTTTGCGCCGTGTGGCTACGCCTGGGTTTTCCCACGCGGCAATGGGCGTGTGCGCCTGGGCGTCGGGGTTATTCGCCCTGATTGCGATGAAGATGCCCGCGTCTATCTGGATGCCCTGCTCCGCACTATTCCGCAACTGACGGAGAAATTCAAAGGAGCCAGCCCCGTCGAGTATCATACCGGTCTCTTTCCTGCTGAAGGGCCTGTAGCGCGCTTCTCGCGCGATGGCCTGTTACTGGCTGGTGATGCCGGTGGACATGGCTCATCGCTGGTTGGCGAGGGGATTCGCTTCGCCATTTATGCGGGGCAGATGGCCGGTACGGTGGCTGCCGAAGCGATTGAGGCTGGCGATCCTTCCGCCGCTTTTCTTGCGCGTTTTGATAGGCAGTGGCGCGCACGCTTTGGCCGTGATATCGAGATCTCTCACCTGATCAATAAGCGTATCGTCACATATACTGATGCACAGTGGGACGGGCTGCTTGACCTGTTGCAGCGTCTCACGCCGGCCCAGGTGGCTCAGGTGCTGCGCGGCGATTTTAGCGCCGGATTATTACTTGGTATTCTTGCCCGCAATCCTTCGCTGGTCGCAACGGGCAGCAAGAAGTTCTTTGATATGCTGCTTGCGCGCATCAACAGGCAGCCTGCGCCTGTTGATGGGTAGGCGGTGAGGCGCGGCAACAGAGAACCTGGGAATAGAGTGCTCTCAGCGTGTGTTAGAGCTAAGGGAGGTATTTTTTAACCCGCGTTCTGGCAAACCTGATATCTTAAAGGAGCACTCTGTGTCTGAAACATCTGTGGAAACACGGGCAACATCGCAGAAAATCAAAATGTACGCCACTACCTGGTGTGGCGACTGCCGTTTCGCAAAGCGCTGGTTCGATGCGCATAACATCCCTTACGAATATATCAATATAGAGGAAGATGAAGAAGCAGCCAGGGTGGTGATCAGCATAAACAATGGAATGCGCAGCGTTCCCACCATTGTTTTCCCTGATGGCTCCGTGCTTGTCGAGCCAACGGCGCGTGAACTCGCCGCAAAATTCTCTGCCTGACATTTGCTGATACGCATGCGCAAGAGTCGTGACATGTGTCACGGCTCTTTTTTGTCGTCTGCGAAAAGCCATCTCTCCTCCTCTGAAAACTGGACATGGCTTGAGCCTTCTGGCATACTATCTGTAGACTATAGCACTGATCCACGTGCTACCACGATCTCAGATCCGTCTTCCATGCAGGATAGTAATTGTCTGGGCTATAGCCTAACTAACGTTAGTTAGTTTTCGGAAAAAAGGAGAAAGCGATGGCTGATCAGCAGGAATACACTGCCCGGTTGCGGGTACGCCTGAGCGCGAGTGATGCTCATTATGGAGGGAATCTCGTCAATGGGGCGCGCCTGCTTGCGCTCTATGGAGATATTGCTACAGAGCTAGCGATCCGCTCTGATGGGGATGAGGGACTGCTCGCCGGATATGAGTATGTCGAATTTCTGGCGCCACTTTATGCTGGCGATTTCATCGAGGTGAGTGGGAGGATTACCGGCATGGGCCGCACATCCCGGCGGATAGAGTTTGAAGCGTACAAAGTGATTGCGGCACGTCCAGATATCGGCGGATCGGCGGCGGATGTGCTGCCTGAACCGGTGCTGGTAGGCCGGGCTGCTGGCACAACGGTGGTGAAAGCCAAGATGCAGCGCAAATAAAAAAAAGATCTGGAGCGGGATGCGCTTTCCCCGGCCTGTGGGAACCGGGGAATGCTCACCCCGGCTCTCCTTCTCCTCTAGGCATGGCCGAAGATGAACGCAGCAGCGAAGACCAGGATGCCGCTACCCACGACCTGGAAGACTGATTTGATCCAGCTAATGCCGAAGTAGCGATGGCGAATGGCCGAGATGAGCAGCAGCTCAAAGGCGACAACAATGTAAGCCGCGAGCAAAGCCGTCTGCACATGCGGAATTAAAAATGGCAGCGTGTGAAGCGCACCGCCGAAGAAGGTCATGACCCCTACGATGATGCCGCGAATCAACGGACTCCCTCGACCCGTCAGCACGCCATCGTCGGAAAGTGCTTCCGAAAAAGCCATGCTGATCGCCGCTCCTGTCGCAGCGGCCATACCGACCAGAAAGGCCGAAAACGGGTTGCCGGTGACAAAGGCCGTAGCGAAGATAGGGGCAAGCGTCGAGACTGACCCGTCCATCAATCCTGCCAGTCCTGGCTGCACAACCCGTAAAAGAAATGTATGTGATGAAGTATCATTTTTCCCGATAACATGTAATATTTCTGCAATCTCTTCTCGCAGAGATTTTGCAGGTGTATATTTCACAGATGTTTGCTCTGTTGCAATCGCCGTTTCTGTGTTTGCTTCCTGCGGCATTGGCTCAGCTCCTCTCAATTTCATCGTGTGCAAGACAGGTCACCTGGTTTAGGGTACCCTAAGAATGATAATCATTCTCATTTCTACTACGCACAGTATAGTCGATGATGGGGGGATGTGTCAAGGCTTCCTGTGCGGATTGATGGAGATTGCTGGCGCAAAGATTGGGCGTGATTAAGGGTGTGTTGAGAAAGTCGGCGGGAGAGCAGAAGCCATAGCATTGAGCTACAGGCTTCTGCTCTCTAAAGAGGAAAAAGTGCTATTTGCCGCTATCGCTGTGATGAGGTCTCCTGCTCTGTCACCGACGCTGCCGTTGCATTCGTTGCATTGCCAGTGATGTTGTCTGTAGCTTGCATTTCGTAGATCACACGTTCTCCACGCAGCAGCGAGGCGATGGCTGCGATCAGGCACATCGCGGCGGAGATGTAGAAAGCTGTGCGCAGGCCGACCATAAATGGTCCTGAAATCAGGTGAGGGAAGAAACTCTTGCTCAGCAGGTTTGCCTGGCTTGCAGGAGGCAACTGGTGGAGCACAGGCGCTGGCAGCAGCGTCGCCAGAGGGTTGTAACCCAGGAACGCGGCAAAGAGGGCGGAGATGGGGGGCAGGTGGGAGACCTGATTGGCGATGGCCGGGGGAAGCCCTGCTTGAGTGAGACCGGACGAGAGTGCCGCAGGCAGTGCTACTGACAGGCCAATCGTTACGATGCTAAAAAACATGCCCATACTGACAACCGTCGATGCATTTTGGAAGGTCGAGCGCATGCCCGAAGCCACGCCGCGTTGAGTAGCAGGGACGCTGTTCATGATAGCTGTCGTATTGGGAGCAGCGAACATACCCTGTCCCACGCCCATCAATACCAGCAGGAGAGCAAACCAGAGATAGGGAAAGTTGGCCGGCAGAAACGTCATCAGGAAGAAGCCGGCTACCTGGAGGAGCATGCCCAGCGTAGAGAAAAGGCGCGCACCGAAGCGGTCGGAGAGCCAGCCGCTGAGAGGTCCCATCACGACGAATCCCAGCATCAACGGTAACATATAGATGCCGGCCCAGAGAGGCGTCTCTTCAAAGCTATAGCCATGCAGTGGCAGCCAGATGCCCTGCAACCAGATGATGAGCATGAACTGTAAGCCGCCGCGAGCCATGCTGGCGAGCAGACTGCTGATATTGCCGGCGGCAAACATACGGATTCTGAACAGCTCCAGGTGAAACATAGGATCGCTGACGCGCCTCTCTACCCAGACGAAGAGAGCGAGAAGAACGATGCCGACTATCAGCGCGCCGATCACAAAAGGATTGGTCCAGCCCATAGTGGCCCCCCCATACGGCTCGATGCCATAGGTGATGCCAAGCAGCAGAATGGTCAATCCCAGGAAAAAGGTGATATTACCAACCCAGTCGATCTGTTGCCGTCTCCCGATGCGTGCAGTCTCACGCAACTTCCAGTACGCCCAGACGGTCCCGAACAGGCCAAAGGGGACGCTGACCAGGAAGACCAGGCGCCAGTTAATGGCTGCCAGAATCCCGCCCAGGACCAGGCCCACAATCGAGCCGAGGATTGATGCAATCTGGTTGATGCCCATTGCCATGCCACGCTGGTAAGGGGGGAAAGCATCGGTCAGAATCGCCGTACTGTTAGAGAAGAGGAAACCGGCGCCTACGCCTTGTATCAGGCGGAAAATGATCATTTCGATGGCCGCCGTATTCCCACGACCAGGCGTCAGAAAGAGCAAGATACTCCCCAGCGTAAAAACGGCAAAACCCAGGTTATATAGTCTGACGCGCCCAAACATATCGGAAATACGTCCGAAGGCCACTAGCAGCGTCGCAGTCACGACCATATAGCCGAGCAAGAGCCAGAGAAAGTAGTTGGTCTCCCCCGGTGCCAGGGGATTGATGCCGATGCCTGTAAAAATGGCAGGGAGAGAAATCAGGACAATGCTGGCATTGATCGTCGCCATTAACATGCCGAGCGTGGTATTTGATAATGCGATCCATTTATAGCGTGGTCCTACTGCCTGGTAAGGCTGATCAGTCTGCCGTTCTTGTATCAGAGATACTTTCTGTTGTCCCATGAGACGGTAAGAAATCCTCCTTTTGCTTGAAAGCTATGTCTTTTTACAAAAACTGCGATTACTCATAGTGAAAACTATAGCTATAGTTATGGATGGGCTGCCGCTTCAGATCCCGGTGACTGGAAATCAGCGGGGCGGCCAGGATAACGTGCCAGACCTGCTCCCGGGCCAAGTTCTTCTTCGGGCAAGGAGAGCCGCTCTGCTTTCTGCCGCAAGGCCAGATATATCATTTCGACGACACTTGTTAAGGCCAGGATGCCGGTGTTGATAATGAGATCGTACAGGTGAGCATCATAGGGGTTCATATGGAACTGCTCTTTTAACGCTCGCTCTCTCTCAGCCTCTTTTTGCCGTATGCGGTTGCGCGCTGCTTCGGCTGTCAGATTTTCGCGCCGCATGACATACGCAACCCGCTTCTCAAAGGGCGCGACGATACGTATATGCAGCACGTCGCGGCGTGAGGCCAGTAGGATCTGTGCTCCTCGCCCGACGATCACAACATGACCGAGCGAGGCCGCACCAACAAGGACCTGCTGGAGCGCCTGCTGGTAGACCGCGTCGGTGATAGCCCGGCCTGCTTCCAGAGTCGGTGCGCCTTGAATCAATGGGGGTTGAGGGAGCGCATATTGCATTGAGTCGATGAGTCGTTCGACAAACCCCTCGGCCCGTTCATCATGAACTTCGGCTTCCTCTTCATTGATGCCCAGTCGCTGAGCAACAAGCTGAATGATGCGGTGGTCAAACAATTGCCAGTTCAGTCGCTCCGCCAACCCTCTTGCAATTTCTCCTCCGCCGCTGCCATATTCCCTTGAAATAGTGATGGCGCACATCCGTTGTTCGAGATCTTCTTTCTCTGTCATGGTGCTCTTCCCCTGCCTGTCGCTTTATATCGTGAGATTATGCGTCCACACTCGGTGTAAGGCGTCCCTCTCTGTATCTTACCCTTGCTTAATACATAGTGTCCAATATATAATTTGCTATAGCTTTATAAGTTAAAATCTATGGAAAGGTTAGAACGCCTATGGATCTGCTTCAGCTCCGCTATTTTCAAACGGTAGCTCGTCTTGAGCACATGACGCATGCGGCGCGTGAACTTGCCATTGCTCAGCCTTCGCTCAGCCAAACCATTGCACGATTGGAGGAAGAACTCGGCGCTCCTTTGTTTGATCGCCAGGGGCGACAGATTCGCCTGAATCAACCTGGCCGTCTTTTCCTTCAGCATGTGGAGCGGGTTTTCTCTGAACTGGAGCAAGGCAAACGCGAAATAGCCGATCTAACCGGCCTGGAGCGTGGGCATGTTGCGCTGGCAGTTATAGGCTCATATCTCTTGCCGGATCTGCTGAAAGCGTTTCTCTCGCTCTATCCCCACATCTCTTTTCGTCTTTTTCAGCAGCATTCGACGCTGACGGTGCTTCATCAGCTGGAGAATAGCAATATTGACCTTTGTATCACCTCGCCACCGATTCAGCAACCTGGTATTGGCTGGGTCTCTTTGATTACCGAAGAGATATTCCTGGTAGTGCCGCCGCATCATCGCCTTGCGGGAGCTGGCAGTATTCGTCTTGGAGAGGTGGCACACGAGACGTTTGTCGGGCTAAAACCCGGCAACAGCATGCGTGATATCACTGATGATTTCTGCCGCCGGGCAGGGTTTACGCCCAATGTCGCTTTTGAAGGGGATGAGCCTGAAGTAGTGCGCGGCCTGGTGGGAGCCGGGCTTGGCATTGCTTTCTGGCCGGCGCTGGCCTGGCGCAATCCATCTGTCTCCGGCGTTGTGCGCCTGCACGTTACCGAGCCGGTCTGTCAGCGGACGATCGGTCTGGCCTGGTTGCAAGGCCGCTATCTTTCGCTGGCTGCTCGCCGTTTTCGGGAGTTTGTGATTGATTACTTTGCCAGTCTCACGCAGTAAAGCAGTGCCGGTCTCTCAGGAGCCACCTTGAAGCCGGTGTTCGCTTGTGTGGAAAGGCAGAGGCGACATAAACTGGCGCCTGCCAGGCGCGAGGAGGTCAGAGGAATCTGGTTGTTGCCAGGTTGTCTTGCTTGCGTGTTCCAGGGCCAGGGAGAAATCTTCAATGCGCATAAAGCGATCTTCTGGCTTTTTTGCCAGTGTGCGCAAAACGATCTCTTCGACTGTTGCCGGTACAACGATGCCTCGTTCACGCAAGGGGGGTGGTGGGGCAGAGAGGTGCTGTTCGACGATCTCGTCGAACGTGCCATAGAAAGGCCAGGTGCCGCTAAGCCATTCGTAAACGACGATGCCCAGCGCATACTGATCACTACTGCGCCGGGGATGGCCCATCAGTTGTTCTGGCGCGGCATAGAGCACTGTCCCTTCAAAATCGTAGCTGCCTGGTATGATACTGGGGCTGACGATAGCTATGCCGAAATCGCTCAACATGATCTCTCCTGCCGGGCCGATCAGCATATTATGTGGTTTCACATCTCGGTGGACCAGGTTATGTTGATGGATGTAGGACAACGCCTGTGCGAGCTGTTTCACATAGGTTACGATGGTGGACAGGGGGACGCGCGTCCCTTTGGGGTGGCGCTGGCGCAAATGTCCGCCTGGAATGTAGCTCATTACCAGATATGCAGTGTGGCCTTCGATGCCAAAGTCAAGCACAGGCACGAGATTGGGATGGCGCAGATGTGTCAGCGAGGCTG
>JADBKA010000377.1 GCA_014896635.1 Ktedonobacteraceae bacterium | reverse complement strand
CGGCGCTGGTTCCACCGGCGGTTCCGTGCAGGACGATCCAGCGGGGGCGCGCGCCAGATCTGCCGGCGAAGAAATTTCCATTCGGTATCCAGTTCATCGCTTGCGGCTCTCCTCTTTGTGTTTCTTGCTTTCCTGGTAAGCCTGCATGGCCAGGCGCACTGTCCACCAGGTTAAGAGGACTGCGCCGAGGAGAAACACATAGTAAAACAAAATGATGGCTAGGAGTTGCATACTTGCTTGCCTCACGGAATAAATTTGATGCGGTTAAGAAATTCAAAGAAGGAGAGCAGAAAGGCCGCAAAGGCGACGACCGGACCGAGCCGTATCCACAGGAGAGCTGCGCGATTGATCTGCTCTTTTTTGAGATCCTCAATCTCTCTCTCCCACTCCTCACGGTCATGAATACGATCGCGCTCGACGCGCTCGATCTGGGATTTGAGCGCCGCCATCTGCGGTTCCAGCGCGTCACGTGCCACGACTTCGCGGCGCAGGGCCTCCAGGTCGGTACGCGTCACGAGATCGCGTGTTCTGATCTCCAGTCGCTCTTCTAGCCGTTCCAGTTGGCGCGTGACCGGCGCGAGCGCCAGTTGCAAATCATGCTGGCCGCCAAACCCTCGTGTAGGATTCGTACTCATCTCATCAGGTGTCCTTTCCAGGTGTCATCCGATCACCAGATCATGTAATTTCGTGGAAAATAATTCGGCGCCATCTGGGGGAGAACTGGCGCTCCGCCGTCTGTCACCAGGAAATCATCAAACAGCACCCCGGTACTGTTCTGCGGCACCGCCACTACACCACAGCCGCCGCTGGCATACGTGGCGTCCGTGATATCAAAGAGCCAGGTGCCAGGCTCCGCTGACCCATGCGACCACACTTTCGCGCGAAGCGAAGAACCGATGACACGAAACTTGAGATCGTACGCTGTGCCTGGCGTCAGTGTGAACGCCGAAATGCCGGCGATCTGCGTCGCCGTGCCGTTGTCGATGCGGTAGATGAGCGCGCCGCCGGCAGTGCCGTTCACACGAAACGAATAATACGACAGGTTGTCTGCCTGTAAGCGCGCACCCACACCGATCTCGCTGTCAGATGTTCCCGGCGTCGCCGTCACGGTGACTTCCACGTCGGAGAGGGCGCTGCCAATCGCCATGATCACGCGCCCCGCAGTCGTGTTGTCGATCTTGCCCTGCGTCCCGTTGCAAGAGAGTTGATTGGATGCACCTAACCTCTGCGTCCAGGCTTCCCCGTGCGAGCTATTGCCCCATGTCCCCGAAAGTGTTCGGTTGAAATCGTCTGCGAGCAGCGTTGTCATGGCTTTTCCTGGCCGCCAGATTAGATCTTGATCGTGACGGTTGCGACAAGATTGTTGCTGGCGTCGCAGCGCATCGGCACATTGATTTCGTGGGCGACGTAGTTATCGGTCGTCGCTGCTGATGCGACATTCACGATCCAGCAGTCGGTGTAGAAGCCGACCGGCGTCCCGCCGGCGTTCGTAAACGTAAAGGTCACAACATCGGTACGATTGCCGGCGCCGCTCGTCGGCGTAAAGGTAAAGGCGCTGGGATCGAGGTTGCCGGAGTAGGAGACAACAGGAGCCGAAACGTTGGCCGTTAACTGGACATTCGTGGGATTGTCCGTGACGGCGGGCAGTGGCACAACGGCGGTGCCTACGGGATAGGAATGCGAAGCATCGGTATCGAAGGAGACGGTGCTGATCGAGGTCGCCCCCTGCGCCGCCAGTGCTGAGGTGGTGACGACCTGGCTGGTTGCACTGCCGTATCCGAGCGTAAGCTGTGTTCCGCTCGGAATGGCCGCCGGCAGCGACGCAACGGAGATCGAGGTGATGTTCGTGGTGGATGCTGCGATGGCGGAGGTCAGCGTGGTCGAGCCGGAGTTGTTGGTGATGAGCAGATTATTGAAGATTCCCGGTAGCGAGGCGCTGCTGGAATTAATGGCGCGCTTCAGGATCTGGATTGCGCCGGAGTCCGTGATGACGTTCTTGTTCCAGACGCGCTTCGTGATGCGCCCGGTCCTGGCGTCCTGCTCGGCCAGTTCCCAGATTCCGGTGATTCTGCCTCCGGTCTCTACCATATCGCAGAATTCGGCAAAACCACGCGGCTTGACTGGCGCGCGGTAATAGTCGGGGAGATTGACGAGGAGTTCGGTCATGGTGTCCTCTTTCTCTAGGAGTCGGAAGGCTATAGGAGTCGGAAGGGAAGCAAGAGAATGGAAGAAGCGGCTGCCGGAAGCCGGCAGAGGCACGCTGGCCGCGGCAGCCGGGCGAGGAGATCTCTCAAGGCTGCGGGTCTGATTCTGCCGGCGCTGGGAAGAAGATCCCGAAGGGACTGGGGATCTTGTACATGAGCCATTGATGTAGCGGCTTGAGTGGGCCGGCGACCAGCGCCGCGCTATAGCCTGCAATCAAAACGAAATCGGTCACGAGATCACCGGCGAGCTTGCCGCCGATCAGCGCCCAGACGAGAGCGGAAACTAACACGATAACGCCGCTAATCAGCGCGTTCACGCTCTCTGGCAGTTTCGCATGCGTCAGCCAGGCGGAGATGAGCGTGATTATGCCTGGCAATATTGCAACGAGATATTCTGGGGGAGTTTGCATAGATGATGATTCCTTTCTGCTGGACATTGGAGGGCCAGGAGAGAGAGATTACTGGCCCTGGCCCAGATCGTGCTTTATTGCAAGGATGGATGCGCTGACCGCAGCTTCGAGCGCGTCAAGGCTGCTGAGAGCAGCCGCGATCTCTTTGCTGGTAATCGGAGCCGCAGTAGAGTCTGCGCCCATTAGTTGCAGGTAGCGGCGCAGGCGGCGTCCGTCGTCAATATGCGCGTGAAAGCATGGACCCTGCTCGCACGGCACGTGGTCAACCTCGCCGTCAGGATCGTAGACGATGCAGCCACGTTCAAAAAATTGTTCGACGGCGCGTCTGGTTCCTGGTATGCGCTCTTCGCCGCTGAGCGGGAGGCCGTCGCGCGCCATGCCGTCATGCGTGCGCAAGTAGGACAGGATTCCATAGGCGATATCCTGCCCTGTGAGTGGGCAGTGCCAGCGTTGCTCATCGGCCTGCACAAAGTAGCCATTGACATCCTCAATGTGTATCGTCATCTCGATTGTACCCCCTCTGGCTAAAAATGCCCATAGCTCATCCCAGGGATACGGCCCTGGGCAGCGGGAAC
>JADBKA010000047.1 GCA_014896635.1 Ktedonobacteraceae bacterium | reverse complement strand
TCGCGCCTATCGCTTCGACGGCGAACTGAATATTGCCAATCGCGGCCTGATGGAGTTCGTGGAATTACTGAAGACCGATGAAAAATTCCTGTACGTGCTGCTCACGCTGAGCCAGGAGCAGAACATCAAAACGGGCCGCTTCAGCATGATCTATGCCGACGAGGTAGTCGTCAGCCACACCAATGAGCACGAATATCAGGCATTCGTCGGCAACAAGAAGTCAGAGGCGTTGCAGGACCGCATGATCCTGGTGAAGGTACCCTATAACCTGCGCGTCTCCGACGAGGTCAAGATCTACGAGAAGCTGCTCAAGCAGAGCGCGCTCAAGGACGTCCACATTGCTCCATACACGCTCCAGGTCGCCAGCATCTTCGCCGTTCTGACACGCCTGGAGCCGTCAAAGAAGGCCGGCATGAGCCTGATGAAGAAACTCAAGCTCTATGATGGCGAGGAACTGGAAGACTTCAAGCAGAAAGATCTACGTGAGTTGCAGGAGGAAGCTCAGCGTGAGGGGATGGATGGCATCTCGCCGCGTTATGTGATTAACCGTCTCTCTAACGCGCTCGTCAGACAGAATGTGACCTGTATCAATCCGATAGACGCTCTGCGTGCTCTACGTGATGGGTTGGATCAGCATACCAGCATTACGCGCGAGGAACGCGAGCGCTATCTGAACTTTATCGCCGAGGCTCGCCACGAGTACGACGAGATTGCGAAGCGTGAGGTGCAGCGTGCCTTTGTCTATTCGTATGAAGAGAATGCACGTACGCTGCTGAACAACTATCTCGATAACGTCGAGGCCTACTGCAACAGGACCAAACTGCGCGATCCTATCACTGATGAGGAAGTAGACCCCGATGAGCACCTGATGCGCTCTATTGAGGAACAGATCGGCGTAACTGAGAACGCCAAGCGTTCTTTCCGCGAGGAGATCCTCATTCGCATCTCGTCCCTGGCGCGTAAAGGGCAAACCTTCGACTATACCAGCCATGAGCGCCTCAAGGAGGCTATCGAGAAGAAACTGTTCGCAGACCTGCGCGATGTGGTGAAAATTACAACGTCCACCCGCACACCTGATAAAGAGCAATTGCGCAAGATCAATGAAGTGGTTGATCGTCTGATGTCGGAGCACGGCTACTGTCACGTGTGCGCGAACGAAATTCTCCGCTACACCGGCAGCCTCTTGAACCGCTAAATAACAGGGGAGGCCCAGGAGGGCTGACGCCCTCCTGACGAGGCCGGGGGTGCCTCCCAGAGGCGTAGACTGAACGGAAACAGGGGGTCCAGGGGGCTTTGCCCCCTGGCGGGGGCCGGCGGGTCCCCGCGTCGCGGGGGGGTGTCCCCCGAAACCCCCCTTTTCCCCTTTGGAAGAGGAGGGAGAAGAAGAAAAGGAGCATGCACAATGTCTGTTTCTCAGCACGACTGGTCCTTGCATCGCAAGGGACAGATGGACCAGGAACGCCATAAGCAAAAGATTCGTGAAGCGGTCAAAAAGAATCTGGGAGAAATTGTCAGCGAGGAGAGCATTATTCTTTCCGATGGCAAAAAGGTGGTGCGGGTCCCGATTCGCTCCCTGGAAGAATACCGCTTCCGCTACGATCCAGGGCGACAGCAGCATGCCGGCCAGGGCAACGGCAAGAGCAAAGTGGGCGATGTGATCGCTCAGGAACCGCGTTCCGGTAAGGGCAAAAAAGGGGACGCGGGCAAAGATGCCGGCTACGACTACTATGAGGCCGAAATCACGATGGAAGAGCTGTCCACTCTCATCTTCGAGGATCTCGGCCTGCCGAATCTGGAACAGAAACGCCAGCAGGAACTTCAGACCGAGGCCGTGCGCTTCACTGATGTGCGCAAGAAAGGCCCCATGACCAATCTCGATAAAAAGCGCACTATTCTAGAGAATATGAAGCGCAACGCCGCCAAAGGCGAACCGAAGTTCAAAGATATCAAGAGCGAAGACCTGCGCTTCAAAGTCTGGGAGCCAACCATCAAGTATCAATCCAATGCCGTTGTCATTGCCATGATGGATATAAGCGGCAGTATGGGGGAATTCGAGAAATATATTGCGCGAAGCTTCTACTTCTGGATGGTGCGCTTCCTGCGTACGAAGTACAATAACGTGCAAATTGTCTTCGTCAGCCACCATACGGAGGCGAAAGAGGTAACGGAAGAAGAATTCTTCCACCGGGGAGAAAGTGGTGGCACTCAGGTTTCATCGGCTTACGAGCTGGCGCTTCAGATCATCCAGGAACGCTACAATCCCAACGACTGGAATATCTATCCTTTCCACTTCTCGGATGGCGACAACCTGCCCTGGGATAACGACCGCTGTGTACAGCTCGTACATAAATTGATGGAGCTATGCAACATCTTCGGCTATGGCGAGATCCGCGAGGGCCATTACCGCTCACCCAGTACGCTGATGTCGGCGTACAGCAAGATTACCGATAAGAAGTTTATCGCGGTCACGATCTCTGATAAAAAGGAGGTCTATCCTGCGCTACGCAAGTTTTTCGCGTTGCGTGATCCCGTTCCGGCGAAGTAGCGCGGAGTTCAGTTCAGGGAATATGCGTCCCTGTCAATGGAGAACCGGGGGCCTTTGCCAGGGAAGTGTCCCCTGCTTGTTGAGTCCCATACAATGGCGCTTTGTTGAAAGGCGCTGGCGCATGAGGGCTTGATAACTCGCTCAGAAACGTCCTGCCAGTGGTAGGACCGGCAAGACATATCCATACAGGCTCTTGCCTGCGTGAGCGCAAGGTAGTTTCAGGAGGGCAGTCATGACATTGATGGATTCAAGTAACAGCGATATCGAGCGCCTGCGTGATTCTATAGATGCGGCCTGGGAGGTAGCCCACGAGTTCGGCCTGGACCCGTTCCCTACCCACTTTGAACTTGTCCCTGCATCTATTATGTACGAATTCGCCTCGTACAGCCTGCCTGGCCGCTTTAGCCACTGGACGTTTGGCAAGGCGTACTATAGGCAGAAAATGCAGTATGACTTGGGATTGAGCAAGATCTACGAAATGGTGGTCAATACCAATCCAAGCTACGCCTTCCTGATGGAGATGAACGACCTGCTGCAAAATACTTTTGTGGCGGCACATGTCTTCGGCCATACCGACTTCTTCAAGAATAACGCCTACTTCCAGCACACCTCGCGCCGTATGATCGACCGCGTGAGCATCAATGCCGAGCGCATTGCGAAATACGAGTTTGATCATGGCAAGGACGTGGTAGAGCGGTTCCTCGATGCGGCGCTCTCCATTCAGGAGCATGTGGACTATAACCTCTTCCTGCGTGGTGATGAGGAGAAGGAGCCAGAGGAGGAGAAGCCGAGGGAAGTGAGTACCGCTTACGATGACCTCTGGGGACTGGATGAGAGGATGAAGAAAGCCGAAGAGGAGCGCGACCGCCTGCCCGGTAAGCCGCCGAAGTTCCCTGAGAAGCCTGAGAAGGATATCCTGCTCTTCCTGATTCGCCACGCTCCCCATCTCGAACCCTGGCAGCGCGACATTCTCGAAATCGTGCGCACCGAGTTTCTCTACTTTGTGCCACAGATGCAGACCAAGATCATGAACGAGGGCTGGGCCTGCCTTACGGGAAATAGCCTTGTATTGACTGAAAAAGGCTTTATAAGATATAGAACCTTACACGAAATGCTGGCGCAAGATGAGGCTGTGACGGTAGGGAGTGGTAATAGCGAACTGGACAGGATTACTGACAGGCATGTACGTCGCAATGCTCCTACAATTCGCTTGCGCACACGGCGTGGTCTGGTTCTGGAAGGTGCGGAAGAGCATAAACTGAGCATTGGACCCGATCAATGGATCGCGCTGAAAGATGTGAAGGTCGGCCAGCGTATTCCCTTGAGTGTGGGGGATAATATATGGCCTGAACATCCCGTCTCTATCGCGCAACCTGTACGCAAAGTAAGTGCGACGGTAGAAGATGTGGCACGGGTGGCGGGTGTAGGCGCGCATACGGTTTATCGCTCCTTGAGTGGTAAGACTTTGTATGCTAAAGATCGCATAAAAGCGGCGATCAGGCAGACAGGCTACACTCCTGGAAATGAGGGCAAACCTCTGTATAAGAGTCGCTTCCCTCTTGTTGCACCTACCCATGTCACTGAAGCTTTTGCCGAGTTTCTCGGCTACCTTGTTGGTGATGGCAATATCCATGTCTCGAAGAACGCCATCGGCTTTACCTCCGGTGATCTTGAGTTGGCGAAGCGTTATGCGCTGCTTGTCACCAATCTGTTTGCAATTGAAGCGTCTCTATTCTGGGATGACCGGACGGCGAACGGCAAGGGTGGTCGCTGGCGCGTTATCTTCTATTCAGCGAATGTGCTCGACCTCTTGCAATCTCTGGGGATCGATCTGCGAGCCAGAGCACGGGAGAAGCGTATTCCTGATATCATTCTGCGCTCGCCCAGACCTGTTGTGAGTGCGTTCTTACGAGCGTACTTTGATTGTGATGGCTGTGCCTCGCTCACGGATGGGGTAATCCTCTCGACTTATAGCGATGAGATCGCCCAGACCCTGCAAATCGTTCTGCTCAATTATGGTATTCTCTCCCGTCGCTATGGACCGAACGTGCGCATCAAGGGCGAATCGGCGCGGGTGTTTGCGCGTGAGATCAATTTCGGACTTGCCTGTAAGCGGGAAAAGTTGGAGCAGTACCTGGCAAGTCATCGCTGGTTTCTTAAAGAGGACCCGGTGGACGAGGTGGTGAGTATCGAGCGCGATGTCGCCGATGTGTATGACATCACAGTAGATCGCACGCATCGCTATGTTGCCAATGGCATGCTGCATCACAACAGCATCTGGCACTCGCGCATCATGCGCGAGCTGGGGGATCGCGGCGTGCTCTCTGATGCCGAGATGCTAGAGTTTGCACAGTTGCACTCAGGTGTGCTCTCGCCATCACGTACCTCGCTCAATCCCTACTATCTCGGCTTCAAGATCTTCGAGGACATCGAGCGGCGCTGGGATAATCCGACGCAAGAGGAACGAGAGAGACTGGGCCGGCAGCCAGGGAAAGGCAAGGAGAAGATGTTTGAAGTGCGCGAAATGGATAACGACGTCTCCTTCTTGCGCAACTATCTGACCGGCGATCTGATCAAAGACCTCGATCTCTATCTCTATCGCAAAGAGGGCGATGAATGGGTTATCGTCGAAAAGAACTGGCAGAAGGTGCGTGATAGCATTGTTGCCAGTATGACCAATTTCGGCTTTCCCTACCTGGTTGTCGAGAATGGCGACTATCGCGGCAACCGCGAACTCTACATCAAACACCTCTTCGAGGGCCAGGAACTCGACCTGGTGTACGCGGAGAAGACGCTCCAGCATGTCTACTTGCTCTGGGGCCGTCCCGTGCATCTGGAGACCGTTTATGACGGCAAGCGTATCCTGCTCACCTACGATGGTGAGCGCAACTCGAAGAGTACGCTGGAGAAGTAGAATATCACAGCTATATCACAGTGTCCGGCAATATCACAGCTTCCACTTGACAGATGCTGACTCCTTTGAGTATGCTCAAATTAAGCGGAAGAAACGCTTATTCATCAGCTTATGAGAACAAGAACGGGAAGGGGGGGATCGGAGAGCACGTAGGCCGCTCACCTGGTATAGCGATGGCTGCCGGGGATCATCAGACTGTGTCCGTCCCTGTGCAGAAGACCTGCGAAATTTTCGGTCTGTAGTCTATCTTTGTGCTTGATATCATTCACAATGCCGGTGAATGATAGACCACCTGATTTAACAGATAAAGTCCTGATTTCCTGTAGGTAGGCGAATTGTAGTGCGTTTCTGCTCTACTGGCCGTACCATGAAGGTACAGTCTTGTAATGAAAGGTGGAAAGCATCGTGGCTCAAATTGCAGCGGAGAGCAATCGTGCTGCTTATGCAGCTCCTGCGGTCGCCAATCCTGGTCCTCTCGGTCTGTGTGGATTCGCACTGACCACATTTGTCCTCAGCGCATTCAATGCGGGCTGGCTGCCCGGTACCGGAGTGAACATCGTTGTAGGTCTGGCCCTTTTCTATGGTGGACTTGCCCAGCTCCTGGCCGGTATGTGGGAGTTCAGAAGCGGCAACACCTTTGGCGCAACGGCTTTCTCTTCCTATGGCGCTTTCTGGCTTTCTTTCGCCGTCATTTTTATTCCTGGCACCGGTGTTCTTGACGCTCTCACGAAAGCGAACATGTTGCATCCTGCGCTCGGCATCTACCTGCTGGCCTGGGCGATCTTCACCTTCCTGATGTTCCTCGGCTCGTTGAGAATCAACATGGCGACAATCGCCGTGTTTGGTCTGCTGACCCTGACTTTCCTGGCGCTCGGTGTAGGCGAGTTTGTGGGCGGCGGACTGCCGATGATCGGTGGCTACCTGGGTATCCTCACCGCGCTCGCGGCATGGTATGCCGCGCTGGCCGGCATTCTTGCTGCCCACAACGGCATCTTTACATTGCCTGTTGGTCCACGTGGATAGCCTCCGGGACAGGGCTTTTCATTGAACGGCCCGCTGACCGGACTGGCATGGATTGTGAAAGTATGGTATATAACAGGTGTTGAAATAATTAGAACCTTCTGGTGCCTGCCTGGCCATCTATCGGCCAGGTGGGTATCTGAAGGTTCCCCAATCATTGTTGTATTTCGTGAGCAATGATTGAAGAACCCGGTGGATGCTCTTGCAACGTAGCAAGGGCGGCGCGAAATTACTGTAAATGCAGGAGGTAATCGAACAATGGCGAGAGAAGAAGAAGGCATAGCCGTCTCCGAAGCCCAGATCGCCGTTCACTGGCGAGAGGAGGAAAACTACCAACCCTCTCCTAAGTTTATCGGACAGGCCAACGCCAGCGATCCTGGTATTTTTGAGCGATTCCGCGAGGAGAACTTCCCCGAATGCTTCAAGGAATATGCCGATCTCCTCACATGGGATCACTACTGGCATACGACGCTGGACACCAGCAACCCGCCGTTCTGGAAATGGTTCGTCGGTGGCCGGCTCAACGCCTGCTATAACTGCGTGGACCGCCACCTGGCGACATACCGCAACAAGGCCGCTTTCATCTGGGTGCCTGAACTGGAGACAGAAGATACAAAGGCGATCACCTACCAGGAACTCTACATGCGGGTGAACGAGTTCGCCGCGCTGCTGCGAGATTTCGCCGGGGTCAAGACGGGCGACCGCGTAACCTTCCACCTGCCGATGGTGCCGGAGTTGCCGGTCTCGATGCTAGCCTGCGCGCGCCTGGGCGTTATTCACTCCGAAGTGTTCGGTGGATTCAGCGGGGCAGCCTGCGGAGATCGCATTGCCGACTCGGGGAGCCGCATCCTGGTGACGATAGACGGCTATTATCGCAATGGGGAGCTGCTCGATCACAAAGCTAAAGCTGACGATGCGCTGAGAGTGGCCCGTGAGCGCGGTGTCGAGATTGAGAAAGTGCTGGTCTGGCGCCGCTATCCAGGCCGCTATGTCTCGAAGAGTCCGATGGTTGAGGGCCGCGATTTCTTCATCGACGATTTGCTGAAAGATTATCGTGGCAAGATTGTGGAGCCGGTCTCGATGCCCGCCGAGGCACCGCTCTTCCTGATGTACACCAGCGGCACGACGGCCCGACCCAAAGGCTGCCAGCACAGTACCGGGGGCTACCTCTCATACGTTGCCGGCACGTCAAAATACTACCAGGATATTCACCCGGAGGATACCTACTGGTGCTTCGCCGATATCGGCTGGATCACCGGGCATTCCTACATCGTCTATGGTCCGCTGGCGCTGGCGGCAACGAGCGTGATGTATGAAGGAGTGCCGACGTATCCTGATCCCGGTCGTCCCTGGCGTATCGCCGAGCGGCTCAATGTGAATATCTTCCACACGGCGCCAACGACAATTCGCATGCTGCGCAAAGTTGGTCCCGATGAGCCGAAGAAGTACAACTACCATTTCAAGCATATGACAACGGTAGGCGAGCCTATCGAGCCGGATGTCTGGCGCTGGTATTATAACGTCGTTGGCAAAGGTGAGGCGGTGATCGTCGATACCTGGTGGCAGACCGAGAATGGCGGTTTCCTGTGCAGTACCATGCCAGGCTTGCAGGCTATGAAACCTGGTAGCTGCGGGCCGGGCGTCCTCGGCATCTATCCCGTGATCTATGATGAGCGGGGTGAGGAAGTCAAAGCCGGCAGCGGGCGCGCCGGTAACATCTGCATCCGCAATCCCTGGCCCGGCATCTTCCAGACCATCTGGGGCCAGCCTGAACGCTTCGTCCAGACCTACTATGAGAAGTATTGCCGGAACAAGGAGAGTAAGGACTGGCGCGACTGGCCGTACTTTGCCGGTGATGGCGCCGTGCTGGCTGCTGATGGCTACTTCCGCATCCTGGGCCGCGTCGATGATGTGATCAATGTAGCCGGCCACCGCCTGGGAACAAAGGAGCTGGAGTCGGCTTGTCTCACCGTTGATGAGGTTGCCGAGGCCGCCGTCGTGCCAATGATGGACGAACTGCGGGGGCGCGTGGTTGAAGTGTATGTCTCGCTGAAACCGGGCATCAAAGCAAGCAAGGAGATTGAGGAGAAGGTCTCCGCCGCGATTGAGCGCGATATCGGCAAGATTGCGAAACCGAGAAATGTCTGGATCGTCGCGGATATGCCCAAGACCCGCTCCGGTAAGATCATGCGCCGCGTCCTCGCCTCGATCACCAACTTCGCGGCTATTGGCGATACGACAACCCTGGCAAACCCGGAGATTGTCGAGAGCGTGCGCCGCGCTGTGCAGAGCGAGAAAATCGCGCGTGGCGAAACACCGCGCCAACTCTCGGAGTCAGAACTGGCCGAACTCAGAGAGTTCGGCAGCAGTAGCGCCGGCTAAGTCCTGGTGTGAAAAGGGGGGCCAGGGGGGAAAAGACCCCCTGGCGGGGTTCGGGGTGTCCCCCGAAAAATCCTTTTTTCCTGTTTTTTCTCTTTTGAGAGAGAAGGAATACCCCCTTAAGTTAACGCTTATGGGGGCGACCCTGGCGGTCGCCCTGGACCTTCTTGCTCTACCAGTAACGCTCCTCCAGCCAGGGATCGGCCCGGTTGTGATAGCCGCGCTGCTCCCAGAAGCCGGGACGATCCTGCTCCATAAATTCCAGCCCGTCAAACCACTTGGCGCTCTTATAAAAGTACAGCTTCGGCACAAGCAGGCGCACCGGTCCGCCGTGTTCGGGTGCGAGATCTTTGCCGTCGTGCTTGAGCGCGATCAATACATCATCATCGTCAAGGTTCTCAAGCGGGATATTGGTCGTGTAGCCTGTCCAGGAATGAGCCATCACAAATTTCGCCTGCGGCAAGGGTTTCGCGCGCCGCAAAATCTCGCGGATGTGTACGCCTTCCCAGGTATTGTCGTAGCGACTCCAGGTAGTGACGCAGTGGATATCGCTGGTCAGCGTTGTGCGAGGCAGTGCCAGCAACTCGTCCCACGTCAACTCAAAAGGATGCTCAACCAGGCCCGTGATCTTCAATTTCCAGTCAGGCGGCAGCCGCTCAGGCGTGCGCTCATAGCTCAAAACCGGCCATTTCTTCGTCAGGTATTGTCCGGGAGGAAGACGGTCTCGCCCATCGGAACGCTTCTCTTCTTCCGTCATCGCTCTCTTGCCGAACCAGCGCATGAATCTTTTACCCCTTTATTTGCAATTTGCAGTTACTTTCACAATGCACAACTATCTATCTATTAAGAACGCGATTTCTCACTGTGATATTCCACGATATTTCTCCCACATTTTTACTGAAGCTGGCGACTTCTTATATCAAATCCGGTTAAATAGTGATCATTAGCGTGGGGGTCCAGGGGGCCGGCACGGCCCCCTGGCGGGGTCTGGGGTGTCCCCCCACATCAATCACTTTTTAAAAAGATTTGATATTAGTTGATAGTTGCCATAGAGTTGACCGCAAGCTGCATCAATCTCCACTCCAAAAGATTGCCTGATAGTGACATGCAAACCAGCAGCTTTTAGCCGCTGGAAAAAATGGTCTAGCGTTTGCTGATCCGTGCTGCGATAGTTGCCCGGCGCGCCCGCTGCCGGATTGTAGCGGATCAAGTTGACGTGATAGAGATGGTCCCATGTCCCCGGCCTTTGAGGAGAGCGATAAGCGCCTCTGCGTGAGCGGGCGTATCGTTGATCCCTTGCAGCAAGGTATAGGCCAAACAGGGCAGGATCGGTGAGCGTTCGTAGAGCGATAAACGTGTGGGGATTGGCGAGAGCCTCGCCCATGCCCATAAAAGAGATGCTGTCGATGCTATGCCTTTGTAGATGAAAGTACAGCACCTGATCGGTGATTTCATCGGCGGTAAGACTTCTTTTCAGTCCAATCGCCCCGGTAGAGCAGAACGTACAGCCGAAATTGCAGCCACATTGCGAGGAAATGCAGAACGATTGCCAGCCACAATTTCTATAGCACAAAAAAGGGGAAAAGTAAAGTTTCTACCAGGGTGATTCGCGCCTGCTGAAAATTGCATCACAAAGGGCTTTCATCCGTACATGTTATTGTTATTGTATGTTTATTTCTACAAGGAGTCACATTCATGATCATCTTTCTGCTGGCACTGATCGGAACACTGATTGTGATGGCCGTGCTGACTATCGGACGGCTTGCCTTTGGCAGGCGCGAAAAATTCGACACGCGCAAATTTCTGAACTGGTTCGTCAGGTATTTCATCTTTAACTACCTGTTTTCCCTGTTTATCCTCTACTTCTACCTACCTGCCTTCACCGGCCCGTTCTGGGGCTGGCAGTGGACGGCATGGCCGCTGATCTTTAGCTGTGTCGGCAACCTGTTTGCCTATTTCAGGCCCGCGATGGCGACGCTGGAAGAAGTTGCCGCCGCCGCGCAAGGTGGCTATCGCTCGTCGAGTCGCACGACGAGTCGCAGCGTACCTGCTGGCATCTCACGCGGCCAGGTTGCTGCTGGCATCTTCGGCCTGATCATTGTTGCCGCGCTTGGCATTGCCGCGCCTTTTCTGATTACCGTCTTCACGACCTGGTTCGATTCAAATGCGAAGGCGCTGGCAGCCATCCCCAATGTGCAGATGAAGCAGGCGAAAGATATGCCGCCGACCGACGAGCGCCATATCGTACTGGTGAGCAAAAGTGTTGCCTCTTACAAGGGGCAGCAGATTCTCGGCTCAACGGGCCAGAATCTCGGTTCAGCCTACCGGCTTGATCCCGACAGTTACACGTTGCAATCTATCAACAAGCACCTGTATTATGTCGCGCCTCTCTCCTATAACAACCTCTTCGTCAACCTCTCCAGCCCGCGCACGCCCGGCTTTGTGGTTGTAGATGCCGAAAATCCGCAGGCGGTGCCGAAGCTCTACACGGATGAGAAAAATCCCGGCAGTTCACTGGCGTACCTGCCCGGCGCGCTGCTCAACCAGGATCTATTGCGGCACGTCTATCTGAGCGGCTATAATTTTGATCGCCTGCTCGATCCCACGCTGGAGCTGGACGATAACTTTCATCCCTACTGGACGGTTTCGTTGATGCAACCGATTCGCGGGTATGTAGGTGATCACTTGCAGGGTGTGCTGGTGATAGATGCGCACACGGGAAACATTACGCGCTACAGCCCGCAGAACGTGCCGAACTGGGTGGATCGCGTCATGCCGGCTGAGACAGTGACACAATACCTGCAATGGTGGGGACTCTACCACGACGCGCCCTGGTTCAATCCTTCCGGTCAGGGCCAGCAGAAACCGGCCAGCGATCCCGAACTGCTCTACAACAGCGTTGACCAGCCCGTCTGGCTGGTTCCCGTGACTTCCGCATCCAGAAGCGACAATTCGAGCACCGGCGTTTTCCTGTTCAATACGCATAAAAATGAGGCCGACTTCTACCCACTGAGCGGCCTGGGTATCGGTGATAACGTAGTAAAGACGTTCCAATCGACGCGCGCCAATATCCGCAACTACGATGTTGCCAGCGTGCAACTCTATCAGATCTTTAATACGCCGACCTGGGTCGCCATTTATGTTCAGAACACGGCCAGCGGCGATATCTTTCAGGCTGTCGGCATGGTAGACGCCAAAAACCTGAATGGCAGCAATGTGCAGTTTGAGCCATCGCTCACGCAGGCTTTGCAGGATTACCAGCAGTGGCTGGTGCAGAATAGCAGCGGGACCGGCGCGCCCGCCGGTGCAACGCAGACCTTCACCGGCAAAGTGCTGCGCATCTCGCCCGTCTCGCAGGGGGGGAATACCGTCTACTATATCCAGGTTGAGGGGCAGAAGGCCATTTTCACCGCTAACCTCTCGCTCTCGCCCAAGCTCCCGCTGGTGCAGCCCGGCGACACCGTAACCGGGACGTACGTGGCTGGCAGTGGTACCGTCGTGAACCTGCAAAGCTTCGACGATCTCTCGATCCAGCTCGGCTCGGCAACGCCGACGCCGGCAGCAGGCGCAACTGCCACGCCTGCCATCACACCAACGGCGAAACCGTGATGCCCGGCATGCAGGAGCGCCCATGCTTTTGTACTTCTGTCCTGGTAGGTACTAAAAAGCGGTGGAGCCAGATCGGGATGTGATAGGCTGTTATCAGAAAAAAGTAAACGAGTAATGTGGAGAGCGCATGCAACTGAACGATACGACTGACTATCAGCGCTGTTTTGCCTGCGGGCAGCAGAACAGCGCTGGTCTGAAAATGCACTTCTACCAGGATGGTGAGACGATAGTCTCTGATTTTCAGCCACGTGAAGAGCATCAGGGCTTTCCCGGTGTGATTCATGGCGGCATTATCGCAACGATTTTTGACGAAGCGTTGAACCGGACTTCAATGCTGGCGCATCCGCCGGCCTGGTCAACGACCGGTAAGCTGGAGATCCGCTACCGGCGTTTTGTCCCCTACGGTCCACTGTTACGTGTACGTGCAAGGCTGACGATGCAGCGTGGACGCATGATCCAGGCCAGCGGGACGTTGACGCCCGCCCATGACGAGAGCGAGGTGCTAGCAGAGGCGCAGGGATCATTTATGGCGCTCAAAGCGGAAGTGCTGGACGAGGTGATGAAGGATTTTCCGGGCATGAGAGCGTTTTTTGAGAATCAGGATAGGCACGAGGAGTAAAAGCGTCCAGTCCAGTCCAGGAGCTGTCCCGGCTCCTGGACTGGACTGGACGCTCATTATTGCACTTCGGGCGGTTGAGCAGGCTCGTTCGACGGGGGAGTCGGAGCGAGGGTGATGCCGCCTTTTTGTGTGGATTGTAGCTGAGCTGCCGGGATCGGCACGCCAGTTTCTTCGAGGATGGCCGCCAGTTGCTTTGCGTCAATTGTCTCGTGGCGGCGCAGTTCCTGGGCGATGCGGTCAAGGGTCGGGCGATGAGCCGTTAGCAGGTCTATGGCCTGCTGATAGCAGGAGCGCACGATGCGGTCAACTTCCTCATCAATGAGCTGCGCGGTCTCTTCGCTGTAGTCAGCAGGAGCGCTGGTATCGCCCCCGCTCAGGAAGGGACTCTGGCGTTCGCTGAAGGAGATGGTGCCGAGGCGCTCGCTCATGCCCCAGCGCATCACCATCTGGCGTGCGATCTGGGTCACACGCTGCAAATCGTTCTCAGCCCCGGTGGTTACCCGTCCGAACACCACCTGTTCGGCGGCCCGTCCACCCAGAGCCGTGACGATGCGAGTCAGCAGGTATTCTTTTGAGTAATTGTAGCGATCATCCAGCGGTGTGTACATGGTGACGCCGAGAGCCTGGCCGCGTGGGACGATGGTGATTTTCGTCACCGGGTCGCCTTCTTCCATGAGCAGATTGGTCAGAGCATGGCCGCCCTCGTGGTAAGCGGTGATGTTGAGATCTTCTTCGCTGAGTACCAGAGGCCGCTCGGCGCCAAGTACGATTTTATCGAGCGCCTCGTCAAAGCAGTTTTGCGTGACGGAATCCAGATTGCGGCGGGCTGCCAGCAGCGCCGCTTCGTTTACCAGGTTTGCCAGGTCCGCGCCGACCATACCGGTCGTTGAGCGCGCAACGGCCAGCAGATCGACATCGCTGGCAAGCGGCACGTTGCGCGTGTGGATCTTGAGGATTGCCAGACGCCCGTTCCAGTCGGGACGATCAACGGTCACGCGGCGGTCGAAGCGGCCCGGTCGCAGGAGCGCCTGGTCGAGACCATCCGGGCGGTTTGTCGCGGCAATCACCACAACGGCCTGGCTGCTATCGAAGCCGTCCATCTCCACCAGCAACTGATTCAGCGTCTGCTCGCGCTCGTCGTTGGTGTTGATACTGGCGCCGCGCTGGCGGCCAACGGCGTCGATTTCGTCGATGAAAATGATGCTTGGCGAAGATTTTTTCGCTTGCTCGAACAGATCGCGCACGCGACTGGCGCCGACGCCGACCAGCACTTCGACGAACTCGGAGCCGCTCATCGAGAAGAATGGTACGCCTGCTTCACCGGCCACCGCACGCGCCAGCAGCGTCTTACCGGTTCCTGGCGGGCCGACTAGCAGTACGCCGCGCGGGATCTTCCCGCCGAGCCGCTGGAACTTCTGTGGCGTCTTCAAAAACTCCACCACTTCCTGCAACTCGTATTTTGCTTCGTCGACGCCGGCTACATCCGCGAACGTCGTGCTTGGCCGATCTTCGAGGATTAATTTGGCCCGGCTTTTGCCAAAACTGAAAATGCCCTGCTGTCCCTGTGTTGCCCGGCGCGTGAAGAAGAAGAACAGGCCGATCAGGAAAACCCAGGGCAGGAAGTTGATCAGTAGCGAAAGCCAGAAGGAATTATCAGGGGGTGGCTTGTAGACGACAGTCGCCCCGCTGGCAACCAGTTTCTGGGTCAGTTTGGGGTCGCCGGACGGCAGTTGTATCACATGATAGTTCGTCTGCCCTTTATAAGCTGTTTTCAGTTTGCCTTGAATCTCGCTCTGCCCGACAATGGTGGCTGTTGCGATATTGCGCTGATCTATCTGCTGATAAAACTCGTTATATGTAAGTTCAACGCTTTGAGGCGTATTACTGGTGGGACTTGAACTGAAGTATGTATAGATATACACAATCAGCATGACACCGACGATAAAAAGCAGCCAGCGGTTCAAATTGCTTCCGCCGCCGCCACCTGGTGTGCGGTTCTGTGGCGTCTGCCTATCTGGCCGCCTGGGGGGACCAGGGCGCAGTTGCTGCCTGTCATTATTCTGGAGCCAGTCTGTGTTTCCCGGCTGTCTATCCATGTATGTACCTACCTGTTTTCTGGGGTCTTTTCTTCCAATGTCGGATGCCAAAGACAAGAGACACGCCAGTGTAAAGAGTCTAAGAAAGCCATCGTATGATAACGTCACATATTATACCACAGACTGGCACTTTTGCCTGCTTCCTGGGAGAGAATAGATCAGACTTCCGCCTGCCGCGTCTCCGGGGCATTGAGCTTTGCCAGCCCTTCAGTGATTGCTGCTGCAACACCCATCTCCGCCGTCTGGCGCGCGACACGCAGAGCGTTTTTGATTGCCCTGGCATTGGAGCGCCCGTGAGCGACGATCGCCGCTCCATTGATACCAAGCAGCGGTACACCGCCGTACTCGGCGTAGTCGAGGCGCTTGAACATGCGGTAGAGGCCGGGCTTGAGCACTGCCGCCGCAAGTTTGCTCGGCAGGCTGCTCGTCAATTGTTCCTTGAGCATGTCGGTAAACGTTTCGCCAATCCCTTCACTGAGCTTGAGCACGACATTGCCAACAAAACCGTCGCAGACCACGACATCGACGTTGCCTGTGGGGATATCGCGCCCCTCGATATTGCCAATAAAGTTCAGATGCAACGCCTGCGCATTTTTTTTGAGCAATTGATGCGCCTCTATTACCTGCTGATTCCCTTTCGATTCTTCCTCGCCGTTGGCAAGCAGGCCGACTCGCGGCGCCTTGATATGGAAAATACGCTCGATATAGATGGACCCCATCAGGGCGAATTGCAGCAGATATTCCGGTTTGCAGTCGGTGTTGGCGCCCATATCGATCACGAGACAGACGCCGCTGCGCGTCGGGTAGATGCCACCGAGCGCCGGGCGATCAACGCCGGGCAGGCGCTTGAGCGTGAAGAGCGATGCGGCCAGCATGGCCCCGCTGTTGCCGGCAGAAACCGCGCCAAGCGCGGCCCCCTCGCGTACCTGTTGCAACGCGACAACCATCGAGGCATCTTTCTTGCGGCGGACGGCAGCGGCGGGATGCTCGTCCATTTCGATTACTTCGTCGGTGTGGATGATCGGCAGATCTAGCCCGCGCGTATCATGCCTGGCAAGTTCGGCCTGTATCGCCTCCTGGCGCCCAACAAGGTAAATACCCATGTGGTACTCGCGGGCAGCCTGAATGGCCCCCTGCACGATCTCGCCGGGAGCCTTATCGCCTCCCATTGCATCCAGGGCAATCCGTACAGTGGGAGCAGAAGTAGAGACGCTCATGTTCCTCGGTTCCTTCCCTCAGATTTTTCAGGGTTCTCCTATCGTGTCTCTGACCAGGGCTGAGAGCTTCTCCAGGTCAAACGGTTTGTAGACAATATGCATGACGCCAGCCTCACGAAACTCCTGCTCATCTTTGGCGACGTTGGCCGCGTTCATGGCCGTGACGATAATAACCGGAATCGGATGCTCGATGCCCCCGATTTCCTTGAGCATTCCCATGAGCTTGAGCTGGTCGTGTCCATCCAGATAAGGCATCATTATGTCAAGCAGGACAAGATCGGGCATGTGTTCGCGCACAGCGTCGTAGAAGCGCAGGCTCTGCGTCACCATGTAGGTTTCATAGCCCTCGTCTGCCAGAGATTCTGTCAGTAATTCGGCAATGGTCGGGTCGTCGTCCATTATCAGAATTTTCTTCGCCATAAAACTGCATCCCCTCATCTCAATCAAGAACATTGTAATTTACAGGCATCCTTTCTGGCCGCCAGACCAGATCCTGAGGATACTCTGCAAAGAACATAGAACTATTATAACACGCTGACCGTTGTAAGAATATGTACATGCTTTTCTATTCCCGGCTTTGCAACCGCCCTGTTACTACAAGGTTTTGAGCAGTGGCAAAAAAAACAGAACCTTGCCTTTTTTTGCCTGTTTGTGTAACAGCTCTAATACAGAAGTAACATCTGCTTGTAATTTTTTCTTACGTGTGGAATAATCGAAATTGTTGAATAAAGAGTGCAGGATAAGCGAACCATGAAGCTATGGCGCTATGGACAAGCCGTTGAGCGATTGGGCGCGCGCTACAGGCTGGACGGCATCCTGGGCAGCGGGGGTATGGCCGATGTCTGCCAGGCCTGGGACGAGCGCGAGGAACGCGAAGTCGCTATCAAGGTGATCAAGCCCGATCAACTGGACCAGTTTACATTAGAGCGTTTCCAGAAAGAGGCGGCACACGCCAGCCGTCTGCACCATCCGCATATTCTCCGTACCTATGGCGGACTGCAACTGGAGTTGCTCGCAGGCGATCAGGAAGCCGCCATCCCTTATATTGTGATGGAATATGCGCAGGGGGGCGACCTCAATAAACGCCTTGTTCCCGGTACTCCTTATCCTTTTGACGCGGCGATGGAGATCTTCTCCCAGATTTGCAGTGCCGTTGCCTATGCTCATGAACAGGGAATCATCCACCGGGATATCAAGCCTTTGAATATTCTCTTCCGCCGCTTGCCTGATGGGGTAGAAGAGGCCGTGCTGAGCGATTTTGGCCTGGCTGTAGAAGTCGAGGCTTCGCACCATACTTTTGCCGGCGGCGGTACGCTTCTGTACATGGCACCCGAACAGATACAGGGTCAGCCGCAACCAGCCAGCGATATTTTCTCGCTCGGTGTCCTGCTCTACCGGCTCTGTGCAGGGCAACTCCCTTTCCGTCGCTCGCTGGAAGAGTTGCGCAGTCTGGACAGGCAGCGCGTTCCCCTTCCTCCCGGCCTTTTTAATCCGGCCCTCCCTCCTGCGCTTAACGAAGTTATTCTTATCGCGCTCTCTCCTGATCCCGCTGCCCGCTACACTTCTGCCTTGTTGTTCTGGGAAGCTGTCCAGGAGGCCGTAGAGGAAGACAAAACAGAACCTCACCTCGCAGCTGTTTATCCTGCGACTATCTCTTCTATACAGGCGACTGAAGAACTCGATCAATATGAAAAGCCCGCTATCCCGGATGGGCAGGGCGAACCCGCTGAAGATACCGAGTCATCTCCCTTCTCTGTTCAGGCTACTGACCCTGCCGATGACGTCTTGCCGCAGCTTTCATCTCCTATTGCGACGAACGAGGATGATGCGGCTATCGGGCAAAGCGATACCGTCGATGCCGAAACATGTGCCACATCTGCTCCATCCTCAGATGGCGCTCCTGAAGAGAACGAGTCTATCCCTCCGGCGCCGGCAGAAAACGAGGAACTTTCATCACGCTCAGAGAAGTGTGATGAAACGCCTTCAGTGATATTTGAAGAAGAGGCTAGTAGTAATGAAGAAGAAGGAGAAGGTGAAGATGAGAGAAAACAGCCTTCAGCAGCGTCTGAAGAAGAGGTAGACGGAGAAGAAGAGGAAGAACCGCCTCCAGTAGCGTCTGAAGAAGGGGTAGACGGAGAAGAAGAGGAAGAACCGCCTTCAGTGATATCTGAAGATAAGACCGGTAATGATGGTCGAGAAACAGTGATAGTTGGCCCTGTTGCAGAAGAAGATGAATCGTCGCCTGCCCCTTCAGCCCTTACTGCCTCTTCTGGTGCCGGTGAGGTGCCTGCGACCGACAGCGAGAAACATGCTCACTCCAGGCCAGGGGAAGCAATCCTCGTTTCCGCTGATGATTCACAATTGCTCATCCAGGCTGCTGAAAACAGTGATAAATGTTCATCTGTTGATGATTCCTTTCCCTCGCAAGAGACATGTAATGATCGTGATGATCAATCACCGGTTGCTGCTTCTTCTCCTATTCCTGCTGCTGATCCTGACGTCTCTGCGCAACTGGAACAACTGACGCGCAGGTTGCGCGGGCTGGCTTATCATAAGAACTGGCTGTACCTCTTCACCAGAAAATTCAAACTCTTCAGAGGACGCAAACAAAAACAACTGGATGTTGATTGGAAAAACAAGAGCATTACACTCGGCACTGTGATCGTGCGTCCTGAAATGGAGAAAAGGCGCTCTGCCATTAAAAGGATCACGACGATAGTGATTGTGTTGTTTGTCCTGGGGACGGCAACCTTCAGCGTGATTCCTTTTGCTTTCTCCAATCGGCAGATCAAGGGGCCATTTGTGCCGTTTCCTACCGCAATACCCTCTGTCAGCACTGTAACTCTGGTTCCTGATAGCAAGATTGTGACCGATAGCTACGATCTCCAGGTAGTCGATGGCAGCAGCGATGCCGCCCGACATCTGATCGGGGGGCATGCCGCAGTCGGGCAAGGGACGCAAAGCGGGCTGGTCAATGGGACCGGCAAAGGCGCGATCCCGGCTGTATCGGCAAGAGGAACGCTGACTATCCGCGATTCAACCGCGCTCATACCGCCTCCCGCCGGCCAGCCTGTAGGAACGCTTGTTATTCCCGCCGGCACTGTCTTTACAGGCAAAGATGGCGTCCAGGTGGTGATGGATCAGGGGATTAACTCGCCGCGCACTGTGCCAGCGTATACTGTTGCCGCTCATGCCGTTGTTCCTGGCGCGAAAGGCAATATTGCTGCGGGAGATATCAACACCGCCCTTTATAATAATACTGTGTCTGTGACAAATAGCGCAGCGTTTACCGGTGGTGTGGATGCGGTGCCGTATACCTTCGTCCAGCAGAGCGATGTTGATGCGTACTCGCGTACTGTGGCTCCCGCGCTTGCACAATCTGCACAGAGTGCGCTGCCCGCGCAGATCCATCCTGGCGAGCAAACGGTGGGCGGCGCGCAGTGTTCAGCGCCAGTGGCGAGGACTGATGTTCCGGTAGGTGATCAGAGAAGAAACATCCCCACAGCTCAGGTGACAGTGACCGTCACCTGTACACAACTGGCCTATAACCCGCAGTCTGTAAAAGATCTGGTGGTGCAACTGCTGAAAGACAAAGCCAGCAACAATCCCGGCTCTCACTATGCCCTGGTAGGTGACGTGACGATAAAAACGAACGCGCAAGGCAGTACCATCCATGCGGAGGCGAAGGGACGCTGGGCCTACCAGTTCTCAGATGAGCAGAAGCAGGCGTTCAGCAGTCTGATCGCCGGCAAAACTGTGGGTGATGCGATAGCCCTGCTCAAGAGCGTTGAGGGCGTGGTGGATGTGTCGATTCAGGGTGGGAGCAGGCTACCGTCCGATCCAGCGAAGATCGTCGTGGTGGTGAAGGATGTGGCAGGCGCGTGACGCCTGCCAGTCTCGCATTAGCTAAGCAATCGATTCCTTTGCAAAAAGAACGAGAGGACATCGGGATGTAAACTCGTATAGGGAAACGCTTCATTAATTCTTTCCCGTCACAGAAACGAGGATATATTTCAACTCTCTTCCGAGACGCGGAGCTTGAACAGTCGCAGGACAATCTCAGCATCGGGAACATAGGTGCGGAATTGCTCCGGGTTTTGCACTGCCCAGCGGGTTAAACCATCAAGACAGGCGCTTACAATTGCTACTAACTGATCCGGGTTGCCTGGAGCCACTTCTCCAGTTGCCTGGGCCTCGATAATCAGTTGTCTCATTGTCTCCAGAAGCGTTTGATAGCGTTTGCCCAGCAGTTCACGCACGTCATCAGGCATGGTCCCGCTATGCAGTGCATGATTGAGAATTTGATAAGCTTCGAGCGTTTCGCGCCGCCCCTGCGCTGTCACGATGCTCGAAATTAACAGAGCGAGACGTTTCCCCGGCGTCGCAGGCATCTCCAAAAGCTGCTGGAGGCCGGCAGAAATGTCTGGGGTAGTCTGCCTGATCAGTTCAGAGAAGATCGCCTCCTTGTCAGCAAAGTAGCGGTAGGCCAGTCCGAGGCTGATCCCTGCCTCGGAGGCAATATCCATGATCGTCGTCTCCATCCCCTTGCGAGCAAAAACGCTCCTGGCACTCTCCAGAATCTTCGCACGCTGCGCTTCGCGGATACGTCGATTCGCTTCCGGCGTTCGTGGCATTCTACCATCCTTTCAATGAATGAAAATTTCTTTCATTGAAAATGATGACTCTTCGACCTGATTTTGTCAAGAGCTTAGCGAATATCGCACCTGGTAATTTATAGTAATTTATAAAAAAAAAGACAAGCATACTTGACAAATTTGTGGCTATGCTTTACACTATGGAAAGTAAGCTTTGCATTTTGCTGAAGTTTAACAGCCAGAATGGGTATGCCCATGAAGGGTAAATTCAACATATGGAGATAAGGAATAAATGATGAGCAAAACAGCATCTGCGGGTAAGCGGTACACCAGAGAGTTTCTGATGGCGATGGGAGCCTATGTGATCGTGCTGATTGTGTCGATCACGCTGATCAATGTCAGTCCAGCTTCGGCATGGTGGCGTATTCCGCTGGCGCTGGCTCCGGTCGTGCCGGCCATTTTTGCCATGATGGCCTATATCCGTTTCTTGCAGCGCATGGATGAGTTGCAGCGCCGCATCCAGCTTGAGGCGCTGGCCTTTGGCTTTGGTGGCGCGGGCGTCCTGACGTTCAGTTATGGCTTTCTTGAGAACGTCGGTTTTCCACATCTGAGCTGGCTTTTCGTCTTTCCGCTGATGATCGCGCTCTGGGGTATTGGCGTCGCCATCGCTTCATGGAGATACCGATGAACAACAAGCTCAAAGTGCTACGTGCGATGCGCAACTGGTCGCAGGCAGATCTCGCCGAGCGACTGGATGTGTCGCGCCAGACGATTAATGCGATAGAGACGGGCAGGTACGACCCCAGCCTGCCGCTGGCCTTCAAGATCGCACGTCTTTTCCAGATGTCGATTGAAGAGATCTTTGAACCGGAGCCAGAACCTATGCAAGGGGAAGCGTGAAGGTGATGCGCGTCCCCTTGCCAGGCTCGCTCTCGGCCCAGACTTTACCGTGATGGGCGGTGATGATCGCCTTCACAATGGCGAGGCCCAGCCCGCTGCCGCCGGTCGATTTGCTGCGCGAGCGGTCGGCGCGGTAGAAGCGTTCAAAGATGTGGTCAAGATCTTGAGGTGCGATGCCGCTACCGTTATCGCTGACGTGGACAAAGAGCATATGTTCCTTGCTCTCGGCTCCCACATGGATGCTGCCGCCGCGTTGCGTATGGCGGCGCGCGTTATCCAGCAGGTTGAGCAGCACCTGGGTGATGCGGTCACTATCGGCCAGCACCTGTGGCGTTGAGGGAGAGATATCGTTATGCAGGGTAATGCCTGCTTGCTCACATTCGGGAGCGATCACTACCAGCGTTTCATCGACGAGCGTATGCATATCGAGTGGAGCCAGGTCCAGGCGGGCCTGGCCTGATTCGAGCGAAGTCATCTGGCGCAGATCCACCACCATGCGGCGCAGGCGCTGTACCTCGCGGGCAATGCGCTGAGCTGTCTCCTGGCGCGCTGCCGGATCGGAGATCACGTCATCGGCCAGAGCTTCACTAAAGCCCTGGATAGCCGTCAGCGGCGTGACCAGATCATGCGCGATATTGGCGATCAGGTCGCGGCGCACCTGTTCCTGACGTTTCAGTTCGCTGACATCGGCTTCGATGGTATCGGCCATCTCGTTAAAAGCCTGGGCCAGGCGTCCCAGTTCGTCCTGTGTCCTGGGAGTAGTGACGCGCGAAGTATAATTCCCTTCCTTCATCTCTTCAGCGGCGGTAGTCAGCACCACCAGCGGCTGCGTCAGGCGGCGTGCGAGCACAAAGCTGAAAATGACGACGGCCAGTGAGATAAAGATACCCGCCAGAAAGATGGTATCATTGACGCTTTTGAGAAAGGTTGGTCCGCGCTGGTTTTCAGGAGAGGAGAGGAAAATTGCGCCGATGGTCCGATTGCCAGATTGCAGAGGTGTGGCAATATAGACCGATGAGAAAGTTCCATCATCGGTATGGACTTCCAGATCGCCGCTCACTTCCTTTTTCTGCTGCATGGCGTCCTGGAGGGCCTGGTTGAGCCGGGGATCGTGGCAGTTGTGATCGGTGAGGAACGTTGGCTCGCTGCAAAACACCTGCTGGCCTGAAGTATCTACCACGACGATCAATACCGGCACGTTGGAGAGCGTCATGATCGTCCTGCCGTTGTTCGACAGGCTGCCGCTGAAACGGTATGACTGTTCAAGCTGGTAAGCAATGAACGATGCCGCATGCTGCAATTTGCTGATCTGGTCCTGCCGGAAGTAGTTTTGCACAGCCAGTGAGACGGCGAACGTGAGAAAAAGGATCGCGCCCATCGTCACGGCCAGGTAACTCAGCATCAACTTTACGCGCAGGCTCAAATGTGAAAAAGAGAGGAGCGGTTTCATCTGGCTAACTTTCCGCCGGCTGCGGCACAAATTTGTAGCCCACACCCCATACCGTCTGAACATGGTGAGGCGCGCCAGCGAGCGTTTCGAGTTTTTTACGCAGGGTGCCAACATGTACATCGACGGTGCGGCCATCTCCAAGATACGTATAGCCCCAGACCTGGTGCAGCAGCGCCTCACGTGTAAAAACGCGATCAGGCGCCGAGGCCAGAGTGACAAGCAGGTCAAATTCTTTGACGGTGAGCGCAATGGGCTGTCCCCTGAACGTGACGCGGCGCGCCGGCTGGTTGATGATCAACCCGCCAAAGCGCAGTTCTTCTCCGTGCTGCGGCGCGCGCTCTGTCGTCTGGGGCTGCCCGCTTTCGCCTGCTCCTGTCCTGGACGGCACGGCGCTGCGGCGCAGAATGGCCCTGACGCGGCTGACCAGTTCGCGCGGGCTGAACGGCTTGACAAGATAGTCGTCAGCCCCGGCTTCCAGGCCCTCAACGCGGTCCTCTTCGCCCTGGCGCGCCGTGAGCATCAGGATCGGCGTCGTGGCCCAGGCCCGGATGCGCCGGCAGACTTCCATGCCGTCTAGCGCGGGCAGCATCAGATCCAGGATCACCAGGTCAGGCTGCTCACGCGCGTGTAGCTCCAGCCCGGCTGCTCCATCGGCGGCGCTCAGAACGGTATAGCCTGCCTGCTCCAGGTAGAGTTTGATCACCTGCGTAATATTCGCTTCATCTTCGATGACAAGGATTTTCATAGTTTCAATCCCTAACGGGCTGCACAGGCCATTCTGACTGCCACATCTCCAGTGTAGCATGAGGGGTCGATCCGATCAAGCTTTTCCGCATATCGCATTTTTTCACCCCCTTTTTCTGGCCCAGAGTCTCCTTTTGTGAGGGCAAATCCGGCTCAAGCCGCCTCCGGAGCTATGCCCAGCTTTCTACTCAGCTACTATATTTTATCAAAATTTCTATCAAGAATAGAGCAAGAGTTTGTAAAATTTTTGTAACCTCTGGGGGATGGGAACGAGAGCAGAGTAGCGTAGCTCAAGAGTAATCTGTGAGCTATTTCTCTTGCCGATTCGGCATTGGCGTGCTATACTCTTTGCGGGAAACCTGAAAGCGACCTGTTTGCAAGGGAATCCCGGCAATACTCAAATTTTTGTCGCAGCCCGCAACTGCGTGTACACTCCGGTCTGTCCTTCTTTGCTGGCAACCCATCGTGTCATGGGTGTGCCGCGCGGAGAAAGCGGCAGTTGTGTGGGTCAAAGGAGGTGAGGGACATGGACGCTGGCCCTGGTCATAGTAGGTATAGCACTCGTTTATACCTGCTGTCGGGGATGTTCTTCTCCTCATCGAGTATGCTTGTGGGATACTACCCCGTTCTCCTGATCCGCTGATAAAGCGCCTGTACACGTATCACCACCGCTTACTCGATGAGTATGCAGCTAACACGTCGAAGAATACGTATAGCATCGAGTAAGACCACCCCCATCACAGCCAGCCTGTCCTTGCTGCGTACGCAGCATCCCTGTTCAGTCTAAAGCGGCACCGTATGCTGAGAAAACCGCTTCTCATGCATGTAGAAGCGCATGGGTTTTGCTCGTATGACGAGCGGCCTGTTATTGCAAGGTGCCGGTTTATCTGTTCAGGTAATAACATGGTGAAAATACGGTAAAGATTTTTCCTGTGAGGGTGACTTATACACATTTTTTGTGGATAAGTTGTGGATAATCTGTCCTCAGAAAGGTGGTGATACCAATGATTTTTCTGAGCACCCTGCTGCGCCAGGGAGTCTATGATAAGGAACAGCGCCGTGTGGGCGTACTGAGCGACGTCTGTGTCGCGTTGAATGAGACGTTTCCCGTTGTGACGGCTCTCATCGTTAATCCTGTCTCAGGCAGTCATGAACTGATTATTCCCTGGTCGCAGGTCCAGTCGATAGAAGAAATGCCCGTGCGACTTGCAGTAAAAGAATCGCAGATTACACCTTATACTCCCACTGAAGATGAACTGCTGTTGAAGCGCGATATTCTGGATAAGCAGATTGTAGATACGCAGGGATTTCGCGTGGTCAAAGTGAACGATCTCAAGCTGGCTCAGATCAAGAAGACAGCACGGCTGGTTGGTGTGGATATCAGTTTCAGCGGCCTGCTGCGCCGCCTGGGCGTGAAGCCGCTGGTTGATGCCGCCTGTCGTGTGCTGCCGGTCAATCTAAGCGAGCGCACGATCACCTGGAATTATGTCGAGCCGATTCGTGTAGTCAGGGCGGCGACGGGTCAATTGACGCCCGCCCTGGCAGGCGACGGCACAGGCGGCGTTGTGCCACAGGTGCAGTTGAACGTGAGCCATAAGCGGTTGGCCGATCTGCACCCGGCT
>JADBKA010000046.1 GCA_014896635.1 Ktedonobacteraceae bacterium | reverse complement strand
CAGGAAATTCATCGCATCAATGGTGTGATGATGCGCGCTAAACTGCGTCGCCGTATTGAGGGCGTTCTGGTGGCGAATTCCCCCGTTGTATCCAATGAACTCAAATAAGTGTCGAAGCAGAGTGAGTGCTAAACGTGGAGAGAGAAAATGTATTCTTCTATCCCTTGCGTCTCCAGGCATCATTCCATGAGACGCTGTGGGGAGGGCGCGATCTGGAAGGTTGGAAACAACTGCCGGACGGAACCGGTGCTATCGGAGAAGCCTGGGAGACAGAAATAAGCGCGATTGTGCAAAATGGCCCTTTTGCTGGCAAAACGCTGGGCGATCTTGTGAATCTGCTCGGCGATACACTGCTCGGCGCGCAGGCGCTTTCCATTTTCGGAAAGCGTTTCCCGCTGCTGGCGAAATTCATCGACGCGCATGCTCGCCTTTCTGTACAGGTTCATCCCGATGATCGCTATGCCGCTGAGCACGAAGGCGGTAAACTCGGCAAAACCGAATGCTGGTATATCCTCTCGGCCGCTCCTGGCGCTTCAATCGTGCATGGGTTCAAGGCCGCCACCTCTCGTGAAGCCGTGCGGCAGGCGATTCAAGATGTCACGCTGGAGCAGTTACTGCATGAAGAGCCTGTTCAGGCCGGCGATGTTATCTTTGTGCCTGCCGGAACCGTGCATGCCATCGGCGCTGGCATTTTGCTATATGAGCTGCAAGAATACTCCGATGTCACGTATCGCCTGTACGACTATGGTCGCCTTACCGCTTCTGGTAAGCCTCGCGAGTTGCATATTGATCGTTCTCTCGACGTGGCACGCTATGACGTCTCACGCCGGGTCAGGGTACGTCCTGTGCTGCTCGCCGGCGAAGACAGTTATGAAGATCGCTGCCTGGTGGCCTGTCCCTACTTTATCATGCATGAGCTGCGGCTCAAACCATCGCAGAACCGGCCCGGCTCGTTTACTGGCAGAACCTCTGGCAGTTGTGTGATCCTCTCTTCCACAGGTGCAGAAGCACGTGTCTACTACGGAGATTCGTCTGATAGGAGTGAAGCGTTTCTCAAAGGGGAAACTGTTGTGTTGCCCGCTGCTCTTGGCAGCTATCGCATTGAAGGGAGCGGAACGCTTTTGCTCTCTTCTGTTCCTTCACCCGGCGATGCTGGCTGGCGACTCTGGCAGGAGGCGCAGGAGAACTCCTGAAATTTGACCCACGTTCTTTCGTTCAGATGCTGCTTATGTTCTCTGCCCGTTTTTCCCGTTTTTGCTGTTCTCCTGCACCTCAATAATAGAGCCTTCAACGACGTTGTGCTCCTCTTCAGCAGGAGAAGCAAATGGCGACTCGTAACGGCCATACAGATTTTGTTGCATCTGCTGGGCATCGGAAATTACCTGGGAGATGCCTGTCAGCGTGTTGACCACTCGCAGGACAGCAGAGAGCACAGCCCACACTATCAGACCGACCAGCGCAGTAAAAACGGCACCGGTCAATCCGCTGACAATGCCATAGCTGACTGCGTTGCTGGCCGTGATAATCACTACCATGACGATAAGAGGCACCCAGAAGTAGCGTACCAGCACTTTCAATGACCAGTGCATGAACCACCAGACTGCCTTGACCGGGTCTGAAGGCATATCCCATGCTGGCAAAAGTGTGCGTCTTGTGCGCTGTGGCTTGATCTTTTTCACTGCTATTCCTCGAAGTTTTGCCGATCTTTTCGTTTCCCTCTATAAGTAGAAATGCTTCAGCAAAACCGCTATGAGGGGAGAAGGAGAAGAGGTTTTCTCCTGTGACTCCTTGAGCATCTGCTTCTTCCTTAAATATATACGAAATATATACGCGCGGATGATGGCGCTGGTTGCCTGTTTTTTCTGCCGGCCTGGACCGGTCTGGAGTGCAGCCGTATGCTGGTTTAGCGGATTGTGCCATCAGGTAGGGAGCGCGACCGTAAGTGTGCTCCTGCTATCCTGAGTTTGCAGGGTGATGGCTGGTGCATTCTCGCTTGCTCCTGTTGCAAGGGTCAGACCGGCGACAGTTTTGAGAGTGAGTGGTGCATCTGTACTGTATTGTGCCTGGACATTGAGTGTCGTCTGATGCTGGTCAGCTAAGGGAAAGGCTACCAACAATTGATCGCCGGGTTGCAGCGAAGTGAGGGAGCACTGGCGCACGATGTCCTTGCTGCTCTTGCCTGCCTCAGAGAGTACGCGAAACGTATACATGTAGGTTGTGCGGGCGTGTACTGGCTCTGAGCGCAGAATTGTCCATTTTGTGATGGCTTGCGGCATATTGTTGAATGTGATGCGTTGCGCACCCAGGAAGCGTAATTCGCCTGGAAAGGTTGTCTGTGCTTTCTGGTCTGCTATCCCGCCTTTGATGGCATAAATCTTGAATGGTGGTCCACTCAGGCGCCGTATCTGTTCCACAACGCTGGCCTGGCCTGACTGAGCAGCCAGTGTAGCCGTCAGATCGCTGTATGGGCCGAGCAGCAGCAGGGATGGTCCGCTGGTTGTCGCCGGCAGTACCAGGCAGGAGTCGTCAAAAACAGTGGTGGGCGTTTGTATATGTTCTGCCAGGTATTGCAGCGCCGTTTTCATTGCCGCGTCTGCTGCGATGTAGATGTGTTTGAGCTGGTGCTGCTGCGCCAGTGCATCGCTGCGCGCCAGCGCGCGTTGGAGCGAATCCAGATCGTTGTAGTAGGGACGGGACAGGTCAGCGGCTCGGAAGGCGCCCTGCGAGAGGCCGAACACTACTGCTGTGCTGGCGACAAGTTGCGCCGTGATCAGGAAGATGAGCAGCGCCGCGATGACGAGGGGGCCGGCTACTCGCACGCTCTGCCGCCGCCGTATCCATGAGGTACATTTTGCCAGCACTATCCCGATCAGTATGAATGGACCGGGCATCAGAATAATCAGGTAGTGGGGGTGCAGGGTAATCGTGTGGCGTGAGAGCGCCAGTAATGGGATAATCTGCCAGGCGAGCAATACGAGCAACCCGCTCCTGCCCGGATCAGCACGTACCATGCGCCACCAGGTGCGCAGGCTGCTCCAGAAGCGACGCTGCCTGCCATCCGCCTTTTGCTGCTGCGCCGGTTCGCTAGTCTGTTCCCCTTTGCGTACAACACTCGCCAGCGCCGTCACTCCTGCCGCTGTCGCCAGTATTGTCACCAGCATACCTGCCGTAATAAAGACGTTAGCAGCGGGAAGCAGGATCGAGTGAATCTTTGCGAACAGATCGTTATACGGACTGAGAAATTGTTGGTAGAACAGGAGCGCCTGAGCATCGACCTGCGCCGTCTGGTTTGACGTGCCGAGCAGGACAGTGAGATCGTGAAAGTTACTGGAGATTTCCCAGAGCAGATAGGGAGCGTAGAGCAGTGCCAGCGAGACGACGCCGGCAATGAGATCACGAAAGCGCACTGTTTCCGGCGCCAGCAGGACAGCGATCAGTAGCGCCGGGATGAGCATAACGCCAGATCCGTGCAACTGGTACAGCAGGCCAACAAGCAAAAGCGCCGGGAAGAGCCAGCCTTTGCGCTTCTCAACCACTCCCCAGAGTAGCGCCAGCATAAAAAGCACGACGAAGAGCGGCAGCAGATTCTGATTCCAGGTGAAACGGGAATAAAAGATCGGGTAGGTTGCGGTCGCGTAGAGCGAGGCTGCTACTGTGCCTGCCAGGCGACCGGCATAGCGGCAGGTGATGATATAGGTGAGCAGGACGGCCAGGACAGCCAGCAGCGCCGTCATTCCCGCCGCCCAGACGGGATTGGCGCTGAAGGCGGCGGGAATCATCAGGAAGTAAATGATTGCGGGTGGATTGAGAATCGGCAGAGAAGCGCCGTTCGCCGTCGCGGCGAGCATGCCGTGATGGACTGCGTCGTATGCTATGCGAAAGATCGTCGCCTGATCGCCGTCGAATTCGGTTGTATGAATGCCATAGAGGCGCAGGAAGGCCGCGACACAGGCAATGAAGTAGACTTCGGGGTAGCCGAGCCACACCTGGACACGGCCATGCCATCCTGCCGGCGCCTCGTGGCGAGATGATCGCTCTATGATTGTGTGAGAAGCCCCAGGCTTCATTGCGTAAGTATGCTCCTTACCGCATCAATTGTTGCTGTGACGGTCTGACCGCTCACCTCTTGAGGAACACCTGTCTTACTATCTTTGAGCAAATTACCTGTTAATATACCAACGACCTGTTCATCATGTTTGATGACACCGCGCGCAACCAGTTTGCGGATACCGGCCAGTGTGGCGGCAGAAGCCGGTTCGCAGCCGATGCCGGCGCGGTCAATCACCCGTTTGGCATCCAGAATTTCGGCGTCGCTGACCTCTTCCACGAGGCCATCTGACTCCTCAATCACGCGGCGGGCGCGGGTGAAGCTGACCGGATTGCCGATCTTAATGGCAGTAGCGACGGTTTCGGCGCGTACCGTCTCGCGCTTCGTGAATCCCTCGATGAAGCTGCGGTAGAAAGGATTGGCCCCTGCCGCCTGAATGGCGGCAAAGCGCGGCATGTGACTGATCAGCGACAGCTTATACGCCTGGTGGAAAGCCTTACCGATAGCCGAGGTGTTACCAAGATTGCCAGCCGGCAGCACAATCCAGTCGGGAGCCTGCCAGTCGAGCTGCTGCATGATCTCGAAGCCGATGGCTTTCTGTCCCTCGATGCGGAATGGATTGAGCGAGTTGAGCAGATAGATGCCCAGTTCATTGCATACCTGCTCGACCAGGCGCATGGCGTCGTCAAAATCGCCCTTGATCTGCACGGTCTGCGCGCCATAAGCCAGGGTTTGTGCTAATTTCTCAGCCGCGATTTTCCCGGCTGGCAGGAAGACAATGGCGCGCATGCCGGCTTGAGCGGCGTAGGATGCGAGCGAGGCTGACGTATTGCCGGTAGAGGCGCAGGCCACTGCGCGGGCGCCGAGCAGGTTTGCCATTGTCACGCCGGCGGTCATGCCCCGGTCTTTGAAACTGCCAGTAGGGTTTTCTCCCTCGTGCTTCAGGAAGAGGCGTTCGAGTCCGGCGTAGCTGCCGATCTGGCGGTGTCCTTCCTGTCCCGGCCCGCAGTTTTCGCTGCCGGCGGGATAGAGGCCCGTGTTGCCTTCCGGCCTGCTGACCACATAGTTTTCGGGAACTGGCAGAATCAGTTCGCGGTAGCGCCAGACGCCGCTGTAATCCAGTTGTAGTCTATCGCTACTGATAGGCCAGATGGGGGGATTGGCGGCCCGCTCGTCGAAGAGCTGGCGCCAGAGCGCACCGGCGGCAGGTGTGCTCTCCGCATCCTCTAAGAAAAATGTTGCGGGCCTGTTCTGGACAGGCGGCATCTGTCGTCCGGGAAGCCTGAATTGTGTTTCGACGTCGAGCACTTCTCCGCACTCACAGCGGTAGCGCGGTGGCTGTCCGGCCTCTATTGCGGGATAGAGGGCCGAACAGGCCACGCAGCGGAGCGAAATGGAAGATAATACCTGTTGTATCTCCTCGGAGTAGTGACGCATGCTCTCTGTTTGAGCGTAATTAACGCCCTCGCCAGCTTCCCGGTCGGGCGGGGGTCCAGCAGAATTGATCGCCATAGCGTGCGCTGACTTCCTTTCGTGTACGGCTGCGCGCAGGCATGATCACCCGCGCTCCTTTCTGATCTGCTCTCAGCACCATGCCAGTTCCCTGGATACCGGCGGCATGCGCTGTTCCTTGCATAGCCTGGAGTATCTCATGAAAGTGAGAACTTGCCAGGGCGATGAGAGATGAACCTCCACCAGAAAGACAGGCACCATACGCTCCGGCAGCGATTGCTGCCTGGATAATATCGGGCATGGCCGGGAAAAGCACCTGGCGATAGGGTTGATGCAGGCGGTCCCGCATTGCTTCACCGATCATCTCGTAGTGGCCGGTTTGTAGCGCCATCACCAGCAAGGCGACACGCCCGGTATTAAAGGTTACGTCAGCTTTAGGATAGGAAGCCGGCAGCAATTTGCGGCCCGCCACCGTATCCATCGGGAAGGAGGGGGTGAAGATGACAGCTTTCAGCTCATCGGGGAAGGGGGTTTTGATTGCATGGATTTTGCCGTCCAGATATGTTGTGGCGACAAGCCCTCCCAATAAGGCCGGGGCAACATTGTCCGGGTGTTTGCCGGCCTCCGCCTCCACCGCTAAGGGCAGCAATTCTTCTCTCGTCAGCCCATGCCCCAGACCCTGACTGCGAATCCATTTGTTGGCTGCCACCAGCCCGCCGACCACTGCGGTGGCACTGCTGCCGAGGCCACAGCCGGGGGGAATGCTGATGGTCATGCGAATACGCACTGCTGGTAAGGGAATTCGCAGGCGCTCAAAAAGCAGGGCAAAAGAACGGAAAAAGAGATTATCCGCCCCGGTAGACAGATTAGCGCCCGCTTCCCCCTGTATCTCGATGTGTGGGTGAGCGGGATTGCCTCTGCATTCCTCTATCTCAAAACGATTATAGAGTTGTAAAGCCAGGCCAAGACTATCGAAGCCAGGCCCAAGATTAGCCGACGTAGCGGGTGTCAGGACTGTAACTGCGGCAGGTAATGCCAGTGCCATCGCTTGGCCCCTGCCTTTCTGATGTAAGCATACTCCATCCTTTCTAAGAGTGAGCCTATTCTACCATGTTTCACGTAGGAAATGACCACGCAAGTACAAAAGTACAGGGTTTGTAAAAAGATTGAGTGGCCTTCCTTTTTCGAGGCTTCCCTGTATTGTATCACCGGTGGCTGTGTTTATGCCACCGGTGTCCCTGCTCATGCGATGAGAGAGGGAAGCGAGGATACTTGCCTGTGTTCCTGTTAGATCGCGGCAGGTGTTTCTTTGCTGCTCTCGACAATGAAGATCAACTCTTCATCGCTGACGTGCTTTTTCTCATCTGCCAGAGCAACGAAGCGGGCATAAGCCGCTTTGAGATGCGCCGCGTCCAGTTTATAACCGAGCTGGCGCAGGCGTGCATCCAAACCATGCCGGCCCGAATGTTTGCCCAGGACCAGCTTTGTCTCGCCCCAGCCGACCGCCTGGGGCGTCATAATTTCGTAGGTGAGGCGGTGCTTGAGCATGCCGTCCTGGTGAATGCCGGCCTCGTGCGCGAAAGCATTGGCGCCGACGATGGCCTTGTTGGGCTGCACCGGCAGGCCTGTCAGGCGGCTGACGAGCTGGCTGGCAGCGAGCAATTCCACAGAGTTGATGCGAGTATCAACGTTGTGAAAAGCATCGGGACGGGTGCGTAGCGCCATCACCACTTCTTCCATCGCTGTGTTGCCGGCGCGCTCGCCGATGCCGTTAATCGTCACTTCGACCTGGCGGGCGCCAGCTTTGATGGCCGCGAGTGTGTTGGCAGTTGCCATGCCCAGGTCATCATGACAGTGCGCGCTCAGCGTCACGTCTTCCATGCCCGGCACACGCTCCCGCAGGTAACGGAAGAGCGCCTCGTACTCGGATGGCAACGTATAACCGACGGTATCGGGGACGTTGATCGTTGTGGCTCCGGCCTTGATGGCGGTCTCAAAGACGGTACAGAGGTAATCCCAATCGCTGCGGGTCGCATCCTCTGCCGAGAACTCAATCGTCGGGCAGAGGTTGCGAGCGTAGGAAACTGCTGTTTTGACTTGCTGGAGCGCCTCCTCACGGCTCAGTCTGAGCTTATGGCGCAAGTGGATATCAGAGGTTGCAAGAAACACATGGATGACGGGGCGCTCGGCTTCGCGCACGGCCTCCCAGGCTGCGTCGATGTCGCTGCTGCTGGCGCGTGCAAGGCCAGCGATAGCCGGGCCGTGTGTGCGGCGGGCGATTTCTTTGACAGCGGAAAGATCGCCGGGGGAAGCGGCAGGGAAGCCGGCTTCGATGATGTCCACGTTGAGGCGCGTGAGCTGCTCTGCAACCTGCAACTTCTCTGCTGTCGTCATGGTGGCACCCGGCGACTGCTCGCCATCGCGCAATGTCGTGTCAAAAATTTTTACTACCGCAGGATCTCCCATGATGTTTTGTTTCCTCCTCAGTGTTCTACTTTGTGTGATGAGCCTTTGGCTCGCTTGCCTGGTCTGTCGATTCGGTGGTTGCCGGCTTCTTCTGCTGCGGGGTCAGCCAGGGCATCATGGCGCGCAGATCGCGCCCGACCTGCTCGATGGGATGCTGAGCTGCGGCGCGGCGCATCGCCAGAAAACTGGGACGCCCGGCCTGATTTTCCAGTATCCACTGCCTGGCAAAGGACCCGTCCTGAATCGCCTGTAGCACTTTACGCATCTCCTGGCGCGTCTGCTCAGTAATGATGCGTGGGCCTGTAACATAATCGCCGTATTCGGCAGTATTGCTGATAGAGTAGCGCATGTAGCCGATGCCACCCTGGTACATCAGGTCTACGATCAGTTTCATCTCGTGCAGGCACTCAAAGTAGGCCGATTCCGGCTGATAGCCTGCCTCGACCAGCGTTTCAAAGCCGGCCTGGATGAGAGCGGTGATGCCGCCGCAGAGCACGACCTGTTCGCCGAAGAGATCGGTTTCGGTCTCTTCCTTAATGGTTGTTTGCAGGACACCCGCGCGTGTGCAGCCGATGCCGCGCGCGTAGGCCAGGGTCAGCGCCTGCGCTTCGCCCGTAGCATCCTGGAAGACGGCCCAGAGTGCGGGTACACCCACACCTTCTTCGTAAAGGCGGCGCAGCATATGGCCGGGGCTTTTGGGCGCGACCATTGCCACGTCGATGTCAGGCGGCGGGATAATTTGCGAGAAGTGCAGGCTGAAGCCGTGTGCGACCATCAGCATTTTGCCGGCAGCGAGGCCAGGTTTGATATCACGCTCAAATACTTCACGATGGTACTCATCGGGAATGAGAATCATGATAACGTCTGCCTGCTCCGCCGCCTGGGCAGGGGTCAGAACGCGCAGGCCGCTGGCCTCTGCCTGGGCGCGGGTCTTGCTGTGAGTCGGCAGGCCGACGACGACATCACAGCCACTATCACGTAGATTCAGGGCGTGGGCGTGTCCCTGGCTGCCATAGCCGATAATGGCGATTTTTTTCTGCTGAACGAGTTCAAGATTCGCGTCAGCATCGTAATAAATTCTTGCCATACAAATTCCTCCTTCATCAGGAGACAGGCGCAAACCTGCCTCCTTCCTTTGCTACTTTGAGTCGGAATGCTCTGGATCTTCTGTGTCGCGCGTCATGGCGACACAGCCACTTCGAGCCACTTCGCGTATGCCATAGGGCTGTAATCGTTCGATGAGTGTGTCGATTTTCTCTCTGGTGCCGGTGACTTCCAGCGTGACGGCCTCTTTTGTGATGTCGATAGCGTGTGCGCCGAACATCTGGCCGATATCGAGAATGCTATGAAAGCTAGCTGGCGTGCTGTTTACTCTGACCAGCGTCAGTTCACGGCTGATCGTCTGTTCTGGCGTGGGATTCTCGACCCGGCGCACATCGACGATTTTGCGCAACTGTTCTACAAGCTGGTCAGCTCCCACTTCGGAGTCGTTGACAACGGCGGTGATGCGTACGATGCTGGGTACTTCCGTGCGCCCGAGTACAAATGTGCGCAGATTGCCGCGCCGCCGGCGGAAGAGACCAACCAGGCGATCAACTGAGCCGGGTCGCTCCTCTAAGAAGATGATCAGGGTATGATCGCGGGCCTGCTCTGGTGGCAGGTTAGATTGTCCTGCGCGCAAAGTGGGAGTAGGGCTGGTGGTCATCTCAGGCGTTCTCCTCTGTCGTCTCTTCAATCATCTGCGTAATGGCGGCGCCGGCGGGAACCATCGGGTAGACATTGGCTTCTGACTCGATGATAAAGTCGATGATGACGGTGCCGTCGATTTCCATAGCTCGCCTGATAGCGGTCTCAACCTCCTGGCGACTGGTGACGCGCATGCCGGTTACGCCGTAAGCTTCTGCCAGTTTCACATAGTCGGGACCGGTGATGGGCGTCTCGGAGTAGTTGCCGGAGTGGAAGAACTGCTGCCACTGGCGCACCATGCCGAGGTAGCCGTTATTCATGATGGCGATTTTGAGCGGGATGCGCTCCTGTTGCAGTGTTGCCAGTTCCTGAATATTCATCTGGATGCCGCCGTCACCGGCCACAACCCAGACAGGATCATCGGGCATGCCCATCTTGACGCCCATCGCGGCGGGAAGCGCGAAGCCCATCGTGCCGAGGCCGCCCGAAGTAAACTGGCTGTTCGGGCGCCGCCAGGGATAGAAGCGGGCTGTCCACATCTGATGCTGCCCGACGTCCGAGACAATGACTGCCTGCCCGCCGGTGGCATCGTAGATGGCCTTGAGGATCGTGGCAGGATCGGGGATATCGTCCTGGCGCGTAATGGCGCTGAGACGCTCCTCGTCGGTTGCCTGCTGCGCGCGAATTTTCTGGAGCCAGGCGCTTCTATCGCTGGCTGCCACCGCTTCTGTCAGGGCGGCCAGGGCGACTTTTGCATCAGCAACGATGGGAACTGTCGCTATCTTGACTTTGTGCATCTCAGAAGGATCGATGTCGATATGGATAATCTCTGCTTTCGGCGCGAATTCGCTCACCTTGCTGGTGACGCGATCATCGAAGCGCAGTCCCACGCCGATGATCAGATCGGATTCGGTGATGGCGCGGTTGACATAAGCCGGCCCATGCATGCCGGGCATGCCCAGGAAGAGCGGATGGTGCTCAGGGAAGGCGGAGAGACCGAGCAGGGTGGTAATGACCGGGATGCCGGTTTTCTCGGCGAACGCTTTCAGTTCCGTATAGGCGTTTGATAGGATGATGCCATGACCCGCCATAATCAACGGACGCTGGGAGCGCGTGATCAGTTGGACAGCCTGCGAGAGGAGATAAGCAGATGGTGGCTGCACCTGTGCGCGACTGCGCTGGAGATACTTTTCAGAAGTGATAGAGGCCGATGGACTGTACATTGCCTCCTCGAACTGCACGTCTTTTGGAATGTCGATCAAAACGGGACCGGGGCGACCGCTGCGCGCGATACGAAACGCCTCGTGGAACACGTCAGCGATTTCGGCGGCATTGCGCACCAGGAAGCTATGCTTGGTGATCGGTTGCGTAATGCCGAGCACATCAGTTTCCTGGAAGCCGTCGCGCCCAAGCAGAGGACGGCCCACCTGGCCGGTAATGGCAATCACAGGCACAGAGTCCATGTACGCGGTCGCCAGACCCGTTACCAGGTTTGTCGCGCCTGGCCCGCTGGTTGCTACGCAGACGCCGGGCTTGCCAGTGGCGCGCGCATAGCCATCGGCAGCGTGGGCCGCGGCCTGCTCGTGGCGCACGAGTACGTGATAGAGGGAAGGATAGGATGTCAGCGCGTCGTAAAAGGGCATGATCGCGCCGCCCGGATAACCGTACAGCAGGTCAACTCCTTCACGGATCAGGGCCTCACACATGATATGGCTCCCTGGCAGTTTACGAGCCTCCTGCTCTCTGCGGGTAGGCGCGCCCGGCTGTTGAAAAGTCTTTGCAGCGATTGCCATAATTCCTCCTAAAAAAGCGATTACTACAGAATTTGATGAATAATAAAGAGGGCCGTCCCACAAGGGAGGCCCTCTATCAGGTACCTGCGTTGGATTGGTTGCGTCGTTGCTCCCGTTAATCTCCCCGTGCAGTTGTTGTGGCTACTACCATCTCATGCCTTACCAGACTCCTCAGCCCTACGAGTCCGGTAAGGCAAATAAGGAGGAGGCTAATAAGGGTAATAAGGCTAAGGTTGCCGAGGAGAAGGGATACGACGAGCGCAAGCAGCGCGAAAGCAAACAAAGAAACCGGCGTCACGACGCCGGTTTTCACAATGATGGCAGAGGTGCTAGAAGCAGCATTAGCACACATGCTCATAGCCATACCTGTAGCGGGCATGGAGGAGGGCATACGTTCAGCGTGGCGGGCATATGTAGCCGCCGGGTTGTAGTGCTGGTAGAACGTTGCCGGCATGTTGCTGCTTTCACTCACCTTTCTTAAAATTCTGGATGGCAGGACTGCTGACAACTATCCACAGGCTCGACAGCAACCTTGCTGGAGCATTGCGTTGTGTCTCTCAATCCTGTCTCTTTAGTCTGTCTCAAGGATACACCCGCTGGAAAAAGTTTGTCAACCCTGTACGGGTGTTGTCCTTCTAAAGCGTAGAAAATGTACATGGTAGATATAATTGCTATGGGCAATGCTTACATAGCGCCTTTTCAACACACCTTTGAGGGAATGGGGAAAAAGCGGGGATACCTCCCCGCAACGCGGGGACCCGTGTGTTCCCGGGCGCGCCCCGCCAGGGGGCGACCGCCCCCTGGACCCCCATCCCCTCACGACTCGGTTGTTCTTGCAATAGCGCCTCCTGTCAGTTGCTATTCAACGATCTGGATGCTCCCGTCCTGCTGAAGTCCCAGGATAACGGCAGTAGATTGTTCGTTGGTGATGAGCACATCATCGTGCAGTTTGAGCGTGATAGGGCCGCTGACGCCGGCGAGGTTGGCATTACTGATATGCTTAATCGTTTGCTCCGGGCCGGGGAGTTGGCCGGCGTCTATCTGGTTCAAGCTCTGGGTGATCAGTCTGATACTATCGCCGAACAGGAGTGCTCCCTGGTCCAGGGCTGCCGCGCCGCTGCAATAGCCGCCGGGGCCGGCGAACGAAGTGCAGAAAGTGGCGTAGAACTGCTTTTGCCAATCGTTGCCGGTGGGCGGGTGGACGGCAGTGGCCGCCGATATAAAGATATGCGGCAGGGTCAGTTGCTGCTGACGCGCCCAGCGGACCAGTCCCTGGAGGGATGCGGGATGGATGACAGTGCCTCCCAGTATGAGCATCGGCTGCTGGTCTTCCGGCAGGTGAGCGATGGCCTGTGTGATGGTAATGACATCGTTGGTCAGCAGTGATGCAAAGATCAGGTCGGGACGAACCTTGCTGCGCAGTGCGTCATCCAGGCTGGCCTGCAAGTCCTCCTGGGATGCCTGGACCTGCCCGTTAACATCGCGTAGACTGCTGGTGATCGCCGTTTCTCGCGCGACGATGTGCGCATCACGGTTGTGAGTGAAGCTATTGGCGAAAGCCTGGGCAGAAGCTTGCGATGACGGATTACCGGGATCGTAGAAGATGGCAGCGTTGCGCGCTTTTAGCTTATTGTAAGCGAAAGACGCGGCTCCTTCGCTCTGGGACGCATCATCAGGCGAAGTGCGGATGAAGGCGAAGCCGGGTGCGCAATGGCGGTAGAGTGATGTCTGGGTTAGCAGATCGGTCACGAATGGTCCAGTCGAAGTTGGCGCGAACAGCGGTATGCCGGCGCGGCACAGGACGGGGAGGGTAACCTCGGTTAGCTTGCTAGGGCCGAGGCCGACAACGCCGACCAGGGAGTGTGGGCCGCTTGCCAGCAGGCCGAGTTGCTGGAGGTCGGTGGAGCGAGCCAGGGTAGCGATCATATTTGCAATCTGGAGTGCGCCCGGCTCGATACCGGTAGTGTTTGCGAGTATAAGGTAGAGCAGAGGCGCATCTTCAGTTTTCATCTGTGTGGCATTGTACTGCTGCTGCGCGATAAAAGCTCCGATGAGTTCCTGGGTGGCGGCTGCGTAGAGGAAATGCCGGTCAGTTCCTCCCTGGGGACTGGCGTTGCCCGGCCCGCTGTCGAAACTTACCACGACCACCACGTAGGGTCGGCCAGACTGGCGAACGTGCAGATTCTCACGGTAGATAGCTGCCTCTGCGCTATTGCAGCCGGAGGTGTCCGATTGGGCGGCATTGATAGCTGAGCCGAGCAGCTTCTCCGCCTGGGCGGGAGCCGCACTTTTCATGGCCTGTGCCGCATCGCGTTTGGCCTTGTAGGCTGCTGCGTTGCAGGCATCGAAAATTTTGAGGCCGTCGCTCAGGCCGATGCCGTCTGGAGTCGGAATCGTCTGCACTGATGCGGGACGGTGGCGCCACTCGTTCCAGGAGATGCCTAAATAGGCGCTGAGCGAAGCCACGATCAGCAGCAGAATCAGTGTGCCGGAAGCGAGCATTCTTGGGGAAAGAGTGAGCTGGCCACCGTGAAAGAAGCCGCTGAGTTCCCAGCCAATGACGCTGAAAGGGTTGCGGATAGGCTCGCGTGGCGTCCCACCGCCTGTCCTGATCTCCTGCTGGAGAAGCTCCAGGATGAGCGGGCAGCCCGACTCGCAAGTAAGCAAGTGTAATTGTACTTCCGGGTAGAGTGTTGCGGCATTCTTTTCCTGCTCCAGTGCCTCAGCGTACTCTGGCAGCAACAGGCGACACTGCTCACAACTGATAGTCCCTTGCTCTGTCAGGGCTGTGGCAAGCGCCAGGTCCTTTCCTGTTGTTTCGCCCCCAGGTGTTGGCAGCGTAGCCACTGATGCGGAAGGTGTGAGCTGTAGCGCCTGTTTGTTCCTGTCAACTGAATTACTGGATTGCTCGCGGCTTGCAGAAGATTCTGTATCCTGGCTGGCCGCTGCCTGTCGTCCGCGTTTCTTTTTGCGGTTAGAAGGAGCGGCGGGAAGCCTGGGAGTGGTCTGTTCCTCGCTGGGTGAGGAAAGAGAAGGAGAGGCTCCCAGGCAGCGGCTACAGGTAGACATATGCTGCTGAGCCGCTTCCAGGGCCTCTTCGGGTACAGCCTGCGGGTTTTCTTTATACTCATCTAGCACTGAAATAGCAAAGGCACATGCTGGCGGCAGTCGTTCTTCCATAAACCATTCAGGTGCGAGTGGGCCACCTGCTTGTTGGCAGAGCGCACCATACTCCTTACTATGAAATAATAAATGAATAAAAGCTTTGTCTGTGTCTTTATTGACGTGAGAAGGTACGCAGGGCGTATGTTACCTGCTGTTCCAGGGTCATTGGTTGATCTCTGGGGATCTTCGCCAGGGCGGCCTGAGCCTCGGCCTGAGTGAAGCCCAGGCCGACCAGGGCTTCCAGGACTTCGGCCTGGATGGAGCCGCCAGGAGCCGCAGCAGTTCCCGCTCCTGCGGGAGTGACTACTGCCGGCAGCTTGCCTTTCAATTCCAGGATCAACCGCGCGGCGAGCCGTTTGCCCACGCCCGGAGCCAGTCCGAGGCGCTGCTGATCTTCGTCGGCGATAGCTCTATAGAGCGTCGCAGCATCCATGACCGAGAGCAGGGCCAGCGCCACCTTCGGCCCGACTCCGCTGACACCGATGAGCTGCTCGAAGGCATCGCGGTCTTCCTCTGTTGTAAAGCCGTAGAGTGCGATCCCGTCTTCCCGCACGTGAAAATGCGTGTAGAGCGAAACCTCTGTGCCTGGCTCGCGCAGGCGACCGAGCGTTGAGGATGGAGCGAAGACACGGATGCTAAAACCGCCGACACGTACAATGGCATAATCTGCCCGGCGGGCTTCGAGAGTTCCATGAATGCTTGTAATCATCGCCCCAGCAATATCCTCTTCTCTCCGCTATTAGCAGTAACGCCTATTTCTACTGGTCGGTAACTTGCTACCCGGATGGGTAGGAAGAAGCAGTGCGAGTAGTGAGTGAGTGGTGCAGGGCTGTAGAGGGTGGTAGTGGTCATGAGAGCATATCCTAACACAGTCCTGAGAGGCTGCTGGCTGCTGGCATCGTATGCAGGTGGCAGATGGCAACCGCCGCAGCGTCGGCAGCATCATCGGGCCGGGGGACGGTTGACAGTTTCAGTAGAATGCGCACCATCTCTCCCACCTGTTCTTTCCCGGCGCTGCCATAGCCGGTGACAGCCTGTTTAACCTGTCTTGGTGTATATTCCGCGACCGACAGGCCGCCGTTCGCCAGCGCGAGCAGTGCCACTCCTCGTGCCTGTCCAACCGTCATCGCCGTGCGAGCATTTTTTGCAAAGAACAGCTCTTCCATCGCCGCCTCGTGTGGCCTGTACGTGGCGATGATGGCGCTCAGTCCATCGTAAATGAGTTGCAAACGCTGTGCCAGTGGCATTCTGGCAGGGGTTGTGATGACATCACACACTACCAGGCTCAGCTCGCTCCCCTGAGCCATCACGACGGCGTAGCCGACAATCGCTGTGCCGGGATCAATGCCAATGGCGATGCGTGGACCGGGTGAAGGCAGGGACGATGTGAGCGCCGGGCTATTGCCCATCCGTTGCTGTTCCTTTCCCTTTCGATTCAATGAACGGTGCTTATGCTGCTAGGCATACGTGGCGGCAAAGCTCTCCGGGAAATCGGCGTTGGTGTAGACGTTCTGGACGTCATCGAGTTCTTCCAGCCGCTCGATCAGGCGTATAAGCTGGTGAGCCTGCTTTTCATCGCTGATCTCAACCCTGGTTTTAGGAACCATTGTGTTTTCGGACTTCAATACCTGGTAGCCCTTTTTCTCAAGGGCCTGGCGAACCTGTTCCAGTGCCGACGGATCGGTATAGACCGTCAGCACTTCGTCATCGGGCGAAGCCGGTTCCACGTCATCGGCTCCCATATCAATCACTTCGAGCGAAAGCTCGTCGGGATCGCGGTCTTGCAGCGGGATCTCGATCACACCTTTATTCTCGAAAAGCCAGTCAACGCAGCCGTTCTCACCCAGGTTCCCGCCGTTGCGGTTAAAAGCGTTGCGCACGTCGGCAACAGTCCGATTGCGGTTCTCGGTTACGGCCTGGACGAGTACAGCAGTGCCACCGGGGCCATAGCCTTCGTAGGTGATCTCTTCCAGATTGCCGCCCTCAGTGCCACCGAGAGCGCGCTTGATGGTGCGTTCGATGTTCTCTAAAGGCATGTTGGCATCGCGGGCGCGCTGTATTGCCATACGCAGGCGGAAATTCGCATTGGGATCGCCACTGCCACCCTCACGTACAGCAACAACGATTTCGCGGCCTAGCCGGGTGAAGAGCTGTCCGCGACGCGCGTCATTGACGCCTTTCGCGCGACGAATCTGTGCCCATTTTGAATGACCTGACATGTCGTTGCTCCCCTCTTTTTCAACACTCTCTTTCTACTGTGAAAGAAATAGATTTACTCCGCACATCTCTCCCTATATCGAGAAAATTCCTGATGGGGACATTGTAACACGAACCGGGGGGAAGCGTCGAGAGGGGTGAGCGAAGTTGCCGCCATGCCGGGTTGCGCTGAAGGACAGAACTCTCTATAATCTGAAATCGAGCAGACACGGTCCAGGCACGGTCAGGGAGAGAAACAGAGAACCGACCTGCCAGAGCAAAAAGTTTTTTATGAAAGGTAGCATAGAGAAGGTATGGAACGGACACTGGTGTTGTTGAAGCCGGATGCAATCCAGCGCGATCTTGTGGGAGAGATTATCACGCGGCTGGAGCGCAAGGGCCTTAAAATTGTCGGACTGAAGATGATGCAGCTCTCAGATGAGTTGCTCGATGTGCATTATAGCCATCTGGCGAACCGTCCATTTTTTCCTGAAATCAAGTCTTTCATGCAGTTGACACCGGTCATCGCCATCTGTCTTGAAGGAACCGAGTGTGTGAATACGGTGCGGCAGTTGTGCGGTATTACCAAAGCGCGTGAGGCGGCTCCTGGCACGATTCGCGGCGAGTTCGCTATGAGCGTCCAGGCTAACCTCATTCACTGCTCCGACTCCCTGGAAACTGCTGAAGTCGAGGTGCCGCGCTTCTTCAAAGCGGAAGAACTCTTCTCGTACGACGACGCCCTGGAACGCTATATCTACAATTCCAACGAACGCGGTTAGGCCGGGCTGGCGTTGAGCGCCAGTCACAGTCAGATTGGTCAGGGGACTTCTCTGGTCGCGGTAGATGCAGTTTTTGCCCTGGAACGGGACCTGCCGCTTGCTGCCGATTCTCGCGTTTCGGCCAGGCGCCAGCAGCATGTTTTGCTGCGAAAACACTTCTCCTGTTCCTCGGCTGTGATGGGGGGAGTCCCTTTAAGGCAAAAAACCTGGTACATTGGCTCCCCTTTGCTGATGTCATTGCAGGGAAACCAGCGTTCGCGGTAGAACGGGCAGGCGTTTTTATGCCTGCGCCAGTTTGGATTTTCACCTGGATGGCTTTCAATTGTGCCTGTCAAACGACTATCCTTCCTGAGAATAATAAGCGGGTGCCGCCAGGCACGCCGCGCCTGGACATTGGTAAGTAGTATACCATATCCGCTTTCTGACGATAGGGAGCAAGACTACAGACAAAAATCATTCTACATGGTATAATAGGAAGCGGAATTTCGAGCAAACTTTAACGGATTGCTTCTCTGCTGATGCCACAAGCGACTTCCATTTCCCACGCTGTTTTCGCCGTTGTATTGATCGCCATGTTGAGGAAGAGAGGCATGGAAAGAAAACCTGTCGTTATGCTGGTAACGATTCTGCTCGTATTATCAATAGTGCTCGTCATATTTACTCTACGCGCTTCGCTGGTGCAGGGCAATGCTGATAATCAGGAAGTTGCCGGAAACGGGAAGGAGAAAAGCGTGAAGTTGCTGGTCTTTTCTAAAACCGGGGGATTCCGTCATGCCTCGATCAAAGATGGCATTGCTGCTCTTCGCAAGCTGGCTGGCGAGCATCAGGTCGCTATAGATTTTAGCGAGGATGCCGCGACTTTCACCACTGCCAACCTGGCTCAGTACCGCGCGGTCGTCTTTCTGATGACCTCCGGCAATATTCTTAATGATGAGCAGAAACGCGCCTTTGAGGGATATATTCGCGGTGGTGGAGGCTATGTTGGTGTGCATTCGGCCAGTGACACCGAGTATGACTGGCCCTGGTACGGCAGGCTCGTCGGCGCATATTTCCGCAATCATCCGGCGGTGACACAGGCCACCATTGACGTGCAGGATCGGACGCACCCTTCGACGCATACGCTGCCGGCCAGGTGGACGCGCGTCGATGAGTGGTACAATTTCAGGACCAGTCCTCGTGCGCATGTCCATGTGCTGATGACGCTGGATGAGACAACCTATCACGGGGGGACGACGGGAGCCGACCATCCGCTTGCCTGGTATCATGAATACGATGGTGGGTATGCGTGGTATACCGCGATGGGGCATACTTCTGAGAGTTATACAGAGCCGCTTTTCCTCGACCACCTGTGGGGAGGTATCGTCTACGCGGCGAGAATAAATGAGTAGGCAGAGAAAAGAGGCATCGCTCAGTCCCGCCGGCGGCAAGACGTTTCTGAGCGAATGAACGAACCTTTCTATGAGGTTGCTTGCAGAAAAGCTCTCTTGTGTCAGACGCCTTCCCAGACCTGAACGGTGCCATCACGTGGTGGCTATCGCCCCATGTGACAGCGTACACACTGTCGGTATGGCGTTTGTAGATGTACAGCTTCGATGGGGTGGCGAGATTCCACACTCGCACCGTTTTATCGGCGCTGCCAGAGGCGAGATACTGGCTGTCAGATGACCAGGCGATACTGTAAATTGTATCGCTATGACCTGTATACGTGAGCGCCTGTCCCTGAACCTCTGCATCCCACACCTGCACGGTATCATCGTTACTCGCGGATGCGATGCGAGAACCATCGGGCGACCAGGCCAGCGCGTTAATATTATTCTCTTTATGCCCACGATAAACGTGGGGATTGTTGCCGGTTGTGGCATCCCAGATCTGGGCCGTCCCATCGTCGCTGGCAGAGGCGATGCGCTCGCCATGCCATGCGAGAGCAGAAATTTTGTCACTGTGGAGCCGGTACGTGTAGATCAGCGTCCCCTGTGGAGGATAGCGATGGGAGAGCGTGTACCAGGCTGTGCCACCCGCGCCTGCCACTGCCAGCCCGGCCAGTCCTAGCAGCAACGTACGCCGCGATATGCGTTGTCTTGGAAAGGCAGCGAGAGGGCTGATTTTTGTCGTTGAGAGTGCTGCTGGCTCCCGAACGTAGGGAGGGGTGTGCGAGGGAGGCGAGGGAGACGCGGCCACCAGTGTTTGCCCGTAAGGCAAAGGGGGAGGAGCGGCCTGGGCCGGCGGGTTGGGAACCAGTGTGCTGGCCTGTGTTACCTGTTGTGTCCTCTGATAAGCCTGTTCCAGTGCGTGTGCGAAAGCCTGGACACTGCTGAATCGCTGGTGCGGGTCTTTCGCAAGCGCAATCGTGACTACCTGTTCGATGTCGGCAGGAACCGCTGGATTCTTCTCATGCAGAGGAGGCGGTGCGCTAAAAAGGTGTTGCCCATAGACTTCGGTGAAAGATCCCTGGAACGGGTAGCTGCCACAGAGCCACTCATAGACAACGATCCCCAGCGCGTACTGATCGCTGGCCGAGCGTGGATGTCCCTGGAGCTGCTCTGGAGCCATATAAGGGACCGAGCCAATCACTTCCTGAGTGCGCTGAGACTGTGATGTCTGGGCGACAATCGAGATGCCAAAATCACTCAGCAGTATCTCCCCGCTGCGTCCCACCAGCATGTTTTCTGGCTTCACATCGCGGTGGATGAGTTTTTCATTATGGGCGTACTGCAAGGCCGAAGCGACCTGTTTCGTGTAGGTGATGATCTGCTCTAGTGGGAGGCGTGAACCTTTAGGATAACGCTCTCTCAGACTCCCATTGGGAGCATAGTCGATCACAAGAAAGGGAATATTCCCCTGCATGCCAAAGTCGAGCACGCGGATGATATTGGGATGAGCAAGATGAGCAATAGTGCGAGCTTCCCTGAGAAAGTCATCCTGCTCACTCTGAGAAAGCCGCGTGTGAAGTACCTTGATCGCCGCTGATGTCTCCAGGAAGATATGCTGGCCCAGGTAGACTTCGGCAAATCCCCCCCTCCCAGAAGGCGAACAAGGCGATAGTTACCAAACTGCTGGCCTATGTAGCCCTCGTGGTGGTCGGTCATCAGTAAATTTCTCCTCCGGGCTGTTTTTCGCCTGGCAGAAAGGCTGCCTTCGCGCTATTGTACAGGTAACTGGATGGTTACAGGTGATATTAATAGTTCTTCTTTAGAGGAGCAGTATACACGAAAAGCGCGCCGGCATATATAGGTAAGATTACCCATCTTTAAGCTGTGCTTGAAGCAGCCACAAGCGTAAGCACGCGCAAATGATGCTGTGATAGCAGGTGTTTATTCCCTGAATAAATTTGAGAATGCCCGATAAATAAATGGTAAGCTGACGCTATTTTATTATCATTATCGAGATGTTATATTTCTGGCATAAAACAGGCAGCATTCGTAGCGATTGCTATGAATCGGAAAACACATCCATTACTAGAAGTTGAAGAAATGTGAGAAAGGAAAGCACATATGCGTAAAAAGCTGGTAATGATTTTCTGTGGTGTGCTACTTCTTACCACCATGTTTGTGCTTGATAAGGCCACTTCATCGACCTCTGCTGCACCGGCGAAATCTCAGCAGACGAACGTGGCGGCAGTGAGCTGTTTCGGCCAGGCTTTTAACATGGGAACCCATACGGTGCAATCGGGCAGAACTATTGTTCTTCCTGCTGCTACCTCTAAATCTTTCACGACTTCTTCTCACTGCCGGGATATCAATGTCAGGCTCACCAGGCTGACCAACCCTGTTCAGATGAGGGTCTGTTTCCATGTTGGTAGCCCCATTCCTACCTGTAGCACTGCGAAGACCATTAATCAAGCGAATCAATGGCGTGTGCTTGCTACCAATGTCCGTGACGGAGTGAAGTACACGATTGATGTCAAGGCGATCAAAGGAACGGCTACATTCACAGGCTTGATAGCCGGTTAACGTCTACGGGGGAAGCGCCAGAGGTACGGACTCTTGCCCGCTTCCTCTGCCGTCCTGCTCCCGATGGGGTACTAGACGCGGTGTGGCGGTGTGGTCGTCCCGCCACACCTACTCGATCTGGCTCTGATGGAGCATTGTGAGTTCGTCGGTGTAAGGGTCTCCCATCGCCTGTAGTGCTGCCAGGGTTTGCTGAGCTTCCTGCTCGTTGATTTTGCTCATGGCGAAGCCCACGTGAATGAGCACCCAATCGCCGGGTACCACGTCTTCTGAGGCGATCAACGAGATGTTGACGCCACGCTTCACGCCTGATACATCGACTTTGGCGATCTGGAATGTCTCATCGGCAATCTCGATGACTTTACCTGGAATGCCGAGGCACATTTTGTTCTCCTTCCTCTATCATCTCATAGGTTAACACCTGATCTCGCTGTGTGAGCACGAAGCCCCAGCGGCGCAGTTCGCTGACGGTCGCCTCAACGAGTTGATCCAGGTGGGCCGCGACCGGTGCAGAAAGTTCCCAGCTCAAATCTATCGTTGCTGGCTGCATGCCGAGTACCACCAGTTCTTGCGGGGCAGTGCCGCGCAGTCGCGCCACTGCCAGCAGGTCAACCAGTCCTACCTCGTGCAGCGAGGTGCGCATGCCAAAGAAGGCAGGCACCTCGTCGTCAGCGATTCTTAGTAGCGAGCCTGGTGGTCCATCGGTCAGCACAGCATCCAGGACGAGCAAGCGTTCGGCATCTTCCAGGTAGCAGAGCAGATCAAGCCCCAGCGTCCCACCATCAACCAGTTGCACCGAAGCGGGTACGTCGTAGCGACTTTGCAGGCGCTCCAGTGCGCGGATACCTAGACCCTCATCGCCGCGCAGCAGGTTGCCCAGTCCTAGCACGACCACCCGCTCCGGCAGAGAGACGTTCGCCGACTGCTCACGCATGCTCCTGTCCCGCTTTCCCCGCCTGTGCCGGCTTTGCTGTAGCGGCCTCGTCAGCGCGTACTTCTGCCAGTTGCCGCGATGTCAGTGACTTGTAGCCGCTGAAGATGCTCGACAATACGCCGCTGCCCTCCTCAATATCGACCAGGATAGCCGAGTAGACGTGGTGGATCACGAAGGCCAGGAACAGCCACATCACAACATCATGGATCACGCGCACCGTCGGTATATCGAAGAGCAGGAAGACCCAGCCGAAAGCTGCCGGCCAGAATCCGCCGAGAAAGGGAATCGAGTACAGCGCAAAGCCGGTGATGATCTGAACCAGGAACAGCAGGTAGATCACGGTATAGGTCAGACCTGCCAGCGCGTTATGCCCGATGGTAGCCGGGGGTTCGCGCTTGATGAAGAGATAGAACTTCAACATACGTCCCAGACCACGCAGCCGCGCTGCCTGCACGGGAATAAACTGGTTCCAGCGTGCATATTTATTGCCTGCAAATGCCCAGTAGATACGGAACAGGACGCTGATAGTGAACACGAACGCCGTCAGGAAGTGAACGAAGCGCATGGTTCCCATCAGGTACTGATTGCTGGCAGGGCCTGTTGTGCCGATAAAAGGATTGGCGATATAGAGACCCGTCACCGTAAGCACGCCGATGGAGATGACGATGGCCCAGTGTGTAATGCGTACCGGCCACTGCCAGACGTACACACTGTACCTGGGGACATCGCCGCTGCTGATGCGCAGTGATGCGCCGGCTTCTTTTGTTTGCGGCTGCGAGGCTCTTTCATTCATAGATTGCGATGATTGCATCAGAACACCTCGTTTTCAGAGCAGGTGAATATTGGCATACTCACGGCCTTTGGGATCAAGCACATGTACCGAGCAGGCCAGGCAGGGATCGAACGAGTGGACGGTGCGCAGGATCTCGACCGGCTGTTCGGGATTGGCGACGGGCGTACCGATCAGCGAAGCCTCATAGGCGCCGCGCTGGCCTTTTGCATCGCGCGGGCTGCCGTTCCAGGTAGTAGGCACGACCGCCTGGTAGTTGGCGATGCGCCCATCTTTAATATGGACCCAGTGAGCGAGCGAGCCGCGCGGAGCCTCGTGATGACCCCAACCCTGTCCTTCTTTCGGCCAGGTGGCGGGGTCCCAGTGGGCGGTATCATGAATGCTCAGATCGCCGCGTCCCATATTCTCCTGAAGCTTCGCCAGCCATTGTGGCATCTGGTCTATCATCACCTGAGCCTCGATAGCGCGCGCCGCCGTCCTGCCAAGCGTCGAGAAGAGGGCTGTTGCATCGACCTTCAGCGCGTTCAACACAGTATCGACGGGTGTCTTCACATAGGGTTTGCCGGTTGCATAGGCGATCAGCATGCGCGAGAGCGGACCGACCTCTACCGCGTGCTCGTTGTAGCGTGGCGATTTCAGCCAGCTATACTTGCCATCGGTGTTCAGGAATTCGTACGGCGGCTGTGGACCGGTATAGTTCGGCTTCGTTTCCCCTTTCCAGGGATGCAGTCCAACGTTGTCCCCGCCGCTGTAGCTGTACCAGGAGTGTGTCACGTACTCGGCTACCTGCTGATGATCGACTGGCAGGATTTGCGAAAGGTTCTTGTCAAGGATCAGACCTCTGGGGAAGAAGTAGGTCTGTGGTGACTCTTGCACATCGCTGCCATAGTCGCCGTAGGACATGTAGTTGCCCAGGCCGCCGCCAATCTTTGCCCAGTCCTTATAAAACGAGGCGATAGCGAGCACATCGGGAAGATAGACCTGGGAGACGAATTCCTGTCCGCGCTGAATCAACTGGGCGAGCAAGGAGAGCCGGTCAGCGTTGATGGTCGATTCGTTGTCAGGGTTGAGCGCGGTCGCCATACCGCCGACGAGGTAAGACTGAGGATGCGGATTCTTGCCACCCAGGATGGCATGGATGCGGATGAAATCTTTCTGCCAGTCGAGCGCCTCCAGGTAGTGGGCCACCGCGAGCAGGTTGGCTTCTGGCGGTAGCTTGTAGGCGGAATGTCCCCAGTAGCCGTTAGCGAACAGGCCGAGCTGGCCGCTATCGACAAAGGTTTTCAGGCGATTCTGGATGCCCTGGAAGTAGGAGCGACTGGATTTCGGCCAGGCCGAAATGGATTGCGCCAGGGTAGCGGTTGCGCCGGGGTCGGCTTTGAGCGCGAGCGTCACATCTACCCAGTCCAGCGCGTGCAGGTGGTAGAAGTGGACGACATGATCGTGTACCAGCAGTGCGCCGGCGATCAAATTGCGAATCAGACGGGCATTGTCGGGAATGGTAATGCCGAGCGCGTTCTCGACGGCGCGTACGGAAGAGAGCGCGTGAACAGTGGTGCAGACGCCGCAGATGCGCTGAGCGAAGACCCAGGCGTCACGTGGGTCACGATTGCGCAAAATTAACTCAATGCCGCGAAACATGGTGCCTGAACTCCAGGCATCCGTGACCTGCCCGTCCTGCACCTCCACTTCGATGCGCAGGTGCCCTTCGATGCGGGTAACAGGGTCAATTGCTATACGTGTCATGCTAGAGACTCCTCCCTCGTTCTACTCTTTACCTGACTTTTCCTGCTGCTCACCCTGCCCGCCGGTTGTTGGCATCGTCGCAGATGCAGTTGCCTGACCATTGCCCACCGGTGATGATGGAGATGCTTCAGCAGGTGCTTCTTTTTCGGCCTGGTTTTTTGTGGTTTGCTTCCTCACAACGGTGCCGATGGCGTGGGCAGCGGTCAGCGCCGCGACAGCCGTGACGGCTCCAATGCCGATCTGCTCAGCCGTGACCTCGACGCCAAAGCCGCCGACGTTCGGCAGGGTGCGATAAAACGGCGTCATCGTATCCCAGAAATGTGGCTGTGCGCATCCCACGCAGCCGTGACCGACGCCAATCGGCCAGTTTGTGCTATCGTTCCACTGGATACGAGGACAGTTGTAGGATGTGTTGGGGCCTTTGCAGCCCATCTTGTAGAGACACCAGCCGTTGCGATGTCCTTCGTCGCCCCATTCCTGCACGAATTGTCCTGCATCGTAGTGCGCCCGGCGCGGGCAATTGTCGTGGATGCGGTCGCCATGTGCAAAAAGCGGGCGTCCCAGGTCATCGGTTGCCGGCAACTCTTTAAATGTCAGCCAGTGGACGATGGTGGCAGCCAGGTTTGCGCCGTTCATCGGGCAGGCGCTGAGATTGATCAGGCGCAAGCCGGGAATGGCCTGGCTCACGCCCACCGCGCCCGTCGGACCGCCGGCTGCCGCCGGAATGCCGCCGAATGCGGCGCAGGTGCCTACCGCGATGGTTGCATAGGCGTTGCCGCAAACTTCTTTTGCAATATCAATGGCGGTCCGTCCCCCGATGGTACAGTAGACGCCGTTGTCAGCGAGAGGGATCGAACCTTCGACGACTGCAATATATTTTCCTTTTTCCTTTGA
>JADBKA010000376.1 GCA_014896635.1 Ktedonobacteraceae bacterium | reverse complement strand
ATCAGCGTGCGAACCTTCTCGGCGCGTTTGTAGTAGGCATCGTAGTAGCCGGCGGAGAGCGCATAGGTGCCGAGCATAATACGGCGCTTGACCTCTGTGCCGAAGCCCAGGGCGCGTGTCTTCTCCATCGCCTCCCACATATCGGTGGTTTCACGGTAAGAGAAGCCATACTTGACACCATCGTAGCGGGCCAGATTCGCGCTGGCCTCTGCCGGGGCGATGATATAGTAGGCCGCGACTCCATAGCGCGTATGGGGCAACGATACCGGGCTGACCTCCGCCCCCAGCTCGCGCAGGCGTTCGATAGCCGCGCGCACAACACGGATGACGCCCTCCTGTGCACCCTCTACCCAGTATTCTTCAGGCACGCCCAGGTGCATGCCTTTGATACTACCGGTCAGTTCCTTCGTATAATCGGGTACAGGCTCAGGTGAACTGGTAGAATCGCACGGATCGTAGCCGGCGACGGCCTGGAGGAGTATTGCCGCATCGCGTGCGTCGCGTGCAAAAGGGCCGATCTGGTCGAGTGAAGAGGCGAAGGCGACCAGGCCGAAGCGCGAGACGCGCCCGTAAGTTGGCTTCAGGCCGACCACATTGCAGAGCGAGCCGGGCTGGCGAATGGAGCCGCCTGTATCGCTGCCGTAGGCTCCCATCGCCATACCGGCGGCCACCGCTGCTGCTGACCCGCCGCTGCTGCCGCCTGGCGCGCGTTCGAGATCCCAGGGATTGCGTGTCGGGAAGAAGGCCGAATGCTCGGTGGAAGAACCCATAGCGAACTCATCCATGTTTGTCTTGCCCAGCATCACCGCGCCTGCCGCGTTCAGCTTTTGCGTCACTGTTGCATCGTATGGCGGGACGAAGTTTTCTAGCATACGCGAGCTGCACGTGGTACGCACGCCTTTTGTACAGATCACATCTTTGATCGCAATGGGAATGCCTGTCAGGGGGGAAAGATTCTCCTCGCTGGCGAGGCGGCGGTCGGCTTCGCGGGCCTGTTGCAGGGCCAGATCATCAGTGACGAGCGTAAAGGCTTTAACGCGAGATTCGACCGCGCGGATACGATCCAGGTGGGCCTGGGTGAGTTCGACCGCAGAAATTTTGCGCCGGCGCAGCAACTCGCCGGCCTCGTGAATGGTCAGTTTATACAGTTCTGTTTCTGCCATCGTGATTATGATTCCTCCAGTACAGCATTGACCTTCAGCATATTATCCTCCTGATCAGGAGCATTTGCCAGCAGCACTTCCGGCGGATAAGAAGGCCGGGGCGTGTCCTGGCGCATGATGCTGGTCAGGCGCGAAGCGTGGGCCGTAGGTGGCACGTTGCTCACATCGGCCTCCTGGAGAATCTGCATATGGCCGAGAATGGCCGAAAGTTGCGCGCGAAACATCTCGATCTCTTCCTCGCTCAGCGCCAGCTTGGCGAGGTTAGCCACGTTACATACTGTCTCACGATCAATCATAAAATTGTCCTTCTCTACTATCAGTAGCGGATATGGAAACCGCTGAATTGTTCTGTAGGTGCGCGCCAGATAGTTTGAACGTCCTGCACTTCCGCCTCTGGTGGTCCCTGCCACAGCAGTGGCAGCAGGCGTTCGAGGGCAGAACGCGAGCCTTGCGCGACGACTTCGACGCTGCCGTCACTCTTGTTGCGCGTGTAGCCACGCAGGCCCAGTGCCTGGGCTTTGCGAATCACAAAGTAGCGGAAGCCTATGCCCTGTACGTATCCCCGGATTCTGGCGTAGAGTTCCTCTGTTTTGTTGCTATCGCTCTGACTCATATCTCTCATCATAGCATAGTTGGAGCGCCGGGGGTAGTCCTGTTTTGCGGACCGGTCTACGCCTGCCGGATTTTCGCTGTAACAAAAACCAGGAAGAAACGTAATGAGAGAAGGAGAAATCTCCATCTTTTTCTACCCTCATACCTCTAGAGCTTTTGCCCTGGAGCAATCATTGCAGAGCTTTTTGCAAATGCCGTGATAGTGGGCAACGGTGTACCGTATATTATTTAAATCGTTGTATACTACTTATACTACTGAGGAACACGAAGCTACGGGTTGAGCTATTTCAAATGCACCTTACTGGGAGATAGAGAAGTATGCAGTCAATACAGGATCTGGCAACCGCTGTCCAGCGGGTGATTGGCAATGTTGAGCGAGTGATTGTGGGGAAGGCCGAAGCGGTTGCGTTTAGTTTAATCGCTGTAATCTGTCATGGGCATGTGTTGATCGAAGACGTTCCTGGAGTCGGAAAAACCGTTCTGACCAAAGCTATTGCACGTTCGATAGGCTGTACATTCAAGCGTATTCAGTTTACCCCCGATTTGTTGCCAACCGATGTGACCGGCGTCTCTATCTATAATCAGAAGACGGGAAACTTCGAGTTTCGTCCGGGGCCAATCATGGCACAGATTGTCCTGGCCGACGAAGTGAACCGCGCGACCCCCAAAACGCAATCCGCTCTGCTGGAAGCGATGGAAGAGGGCCAGGTAACGGTGGATGGCGTCTCCTACCGCCTGCCAGAGCCGTTCATGGTCATGGCGACGCAGAACCCGATTGAGTACGAGGGTACATTCCCCCTGCCAGAGGCGCAGCTCGACCGCTTCATGATGAACATTAAACTGGGATATCCCAAACCTGCCGACGAAGTGAATATTCTGAACAGTCACCAGCATCATCATCCGCTGGAAGACCTGGCACAGATCATGACTGCTGAGGAACTGGTGCATATACAGCAGCAGGTGCGCACTGTACACGTCGATCCTTCCATTCGTGAGTACATCGTTGCGCTGGTCAGCGCCACGCGCAATCATCCAAACATCTACCTGGGAGGTAGCCCGCGTGGCTCACTGGCCTTATTCAAAGCGACGCAGGCGCTGGCGGCAATGCGTGGGCGCGGCTATGTTATCCCCGATGATGTCAAGCTGCTGGTCAAGCCGACGCTGGCGCATCGAATCATTGTCACCCCGGCAGCGCGTGTAAGATCTATTACGCCGGCGGCTGTGCTGGATGAGATTCTTCAGAGTGTCCCTGTACCCAATGCCTGGGTTGGGGGAGGAAAGGGGCGCTAAGACTATGCGGCCCTGGCAGGCGATCATCCTTATAGCGATCCTGGGCTTCTTCGCCATCAGTAGTGGCTGGAAGGACCTCTATGTTCTGACCTACGTACTGCTCATCCTTTTTGTGCTCTCCTGGCTGTGGGCGCGCTATAGCCTGTATAAGCTGGTGTTCCGGCGCACAACAAACGGAGGGCGTGTG
>JADBKA010000375.1 GCA_014896635.1 Ktedonobacteraceae bacterium | reverse complement strand
CCTAAAGATATGATACCCGATGCAATGTATGATGTTGTGATAATGGGCGCGGGGCCGTATGGACTTTCGACTGCTGCTCACCTGCGTGGCAAGGGTCTCAAAGTAGCGGTTTTCGGCAAGCCGCTCTATTACTGGCGCCAGCACATGCCAAAGGGCATGCTTCTGCGTTCTTACTGGTGGGCCACGAGTCTCTCTGACCCTGAGGGACGATACGATTTTGCCCACTACTTTAGAGAGAAAGGCATCCGTGTCGCGCCGGACCCGCTGCCGATCGAGATGTTTATCGACTATGGCCTCTGGTTCCAGCAGCGCGCTGTTCCCGATGTTGACGAGACCTATGTCGCCAATATCGAACGTGAGAATGGACAATTCGTTGTCACGCTGGAGGATGGCCGCGTGGTGCGCAGTCGGGCGGTGGTCATGGCACCCGGCCTGCACTACTATGTCTATATTCCCGAAGAATACCAGCATCTACCATCTTCTCTGGTTTCGCATACTGCCGACTTGATTGATGCAAGCGTTCTGTCGGGAAAGCGAGTGGTAGTGATCGGTCGCGGCCAGAGCGCGTTGGAAGCTGCTGCCCTGCTGCACGAGGCTGGAGCTACTGTACACGTCGTATCGCGCAGTCCGCTGCGCTGGGTCAAGGTTGCCAGTGGCAAACTCCCTCCGTTTCTCCAGAATCTCAAAGCGCCTAAGGCGGGCATGGGCAGCGGCTGGATGAACCTGCTGCTGGAGAAATTCCCCTATACGCTCCAGCGTATGCCACGCGAAACGATTGACAACCTTGTCGATAGCACGCATGGTCCCGCCGGTTCACAATGGCTCAAGCCGCGCCTGTTCGGCAAAGTGACGATTCTTGAGAATACCCGCGTCCAGCAGGTTGAAGAAGTAGATGGCAAAGTCAGGCTGGCCCTGTCAGATGGCAGCGTGCTAGAGGCCGATCATATCGTGCTTGGAACAGGCTATAAAGCCGATGTGAAGCGGCTGCCGATGTTAGGTAAAACGCTGGCAGAGGCCATCGAGGTCTATCGCGGCTCCCCGGTTCTCAACAACGAATTCCAGACGAACATTCCGGGTCTCTACTTCGTTGGCTTTAGCGCAGCGCGCTGCTTCGGGCCTTTCTATCGCTTCGTTGTCGGAGCTGCTGCTGCTGCCAGGCGTGTGGCCGATTCGGCTGCCCGCTTTGTGATCGGTGTGCGCTAACGTTGTTATCTAATATACAATGCAGGAGAAGCCCAGGCTCCTCCTGCATCGCTTTAAGGGGAACGTTCCCAATTTTCACTTTTTCAATGGATTTGATATGAGGATACTGTTCAGGCGATTGCATTATCTATTTTTTCAGCTCCTCTCTGGAAAAACGATTTGATGAAAGAGTAATCAACCATGCGCAGGCGAATACTTATCTTGATTGCCGGAAGTTTCTATTACAGTGGGCTGGTGGCGCTCGCACGCTGGTGGCACAGGCGGCGTGGGCCGCGCCTTCTCATGCTGATTTATCATCGCGCCAGTGGCGGTGATCTGCGGCGTCATCTCCTCTATCTACGCCGCCACTATCGCATCGTCCATCTGGAGGCAGGACTGCAAGAACTGTATACCTCACGGAAAGGGAAGCAGCGCAGCAGCGATCCCCGCACGCCTCTGGTGCTAACTTTTGATGATGGCTACCGCGACAATTATACCTATGGCTATCAACTGGCGCGCGAGCTAGAGATCCCTTTTGCCATTTACCTGATTCCCGGTTATGTTGACAGCGGAGCACATTTCTGGTGGTTGGAGGGCGCGCGCCTGGTCAAACGTGCGCAGGTGAAAGAGGCTGTGTTCGATGGGCAGACCTATCATCTGGACAGTGAAGAAGGACGCTCTGCCCTGGCGCACCTCATCGACTCGCGTGCTCGCCATGCGACATCGGTGGCCGAACGTGAGGCGTTCCTGGCCGAGGCACGCAGGATTTTGCAGGTCCCCGATACAGTGACGGAAGAGGAAGAGCCTGCCAGGCCGCTGAGTTGGCAAGAGATACGCGAGATGGAGAGCAGCGGCCTGGTTTCCTACGGCGCGCATACGATGAACCATCATGTGCTGTCCTATCTGAGTGATCCAGATGAAATCCGGCGTGAGATAGTCGATTGCCGAACTACGCTGGAACAACATCTTGGGCATCCGGTACGCTCTTTTGCCTATCCAGTCGGCCAGATGCAACATATTGGTGATGAGGTGGTGAAGGCAGTGAAAGAGGCCGGCTATGAGTGGGCGGTGACCAGCAACTACGGGGTCAATCAACCGACTGATGATCGTTACCTGCTGAAACGTATCGAGGCCGATGCTGACCGGCACTGGCTGGTCATTGCGGCGGCGGCAGCCGGTCTGTGGGGCTTTTTTGCCCGTCTGCGCTGGATTCCCTTTATTCGCAAGCATTTTACCAATGCTGCAAATGTTTGATACTCCCTTGCGTTCAGATGGGCAAGATGCGCCAGCATCTTGCCAGTCCCGCCGGTGGCGGGACGGATCTCGAACGGCTATCAAGATTTCATACCAGGTTGCTTCCAGAGAAGCAACCTGGTATGAAGCCTGTGAGGAAACAGTCAATGTCTGATAAACCATACTACGTGCATCCGACGGCTGAAGTGGAAGAGGGTGCGCAGGTAGGAGCCGGCACGCGCATCTGGCGCCAGGCGCATGTACGCTCGCATGCGCAAGTCGGGGAACAATGTAACATTGGCAAGGGCGTATATATTGAATCGCATGTGCATATTGGTTCGCGGGTAAAAATTCAGAATCATGTTTCGCTTTTTGAAGGCGTTACCATAGAGGATGGTGTTTTTATCGGTCCACACGTCTGTTTCACCAATGATCTCTATCCGCGTGCGATCACTCCTGATGGCAAATTGAAAACTGCCGACGACTGGCAGGTCACGCCGACACTGGTGCAATATGGCGCTTCCATTGGCGCCAACGCCACGATTATCTGTGGTGTGACGATTGGCGAATTCGCGCTGATCGGCGCCGGGTCGGTGGTGACGAAGGATGTGCCGCCGTACATGCTGGTCGTCGGGAATCCGGCGCGTCCACGCGGCTATGTCTGCAAGTGTGCGCGCCTACTTACTGGTGTTCACCAGGAGGGCGGCAAGATCGTGGGCTGGTGCGAGTTCTGTGGGCAGACACTCCAGGTGGCGGATGCCTCTTGATCTGAAGAAGAGGCATCCAGCCGTTCTTGTTCTGCTGGCGGCAGGAGAAACTCTTCTCTATGACCGGCTAT
>JADBKA010000374.1 GCA_014896635.1 Ktedonobacteraceae bacterium | reverse complement strand
GCAGGGCCAAACACTAGGGCATGAGATCACTGGTGAGATCATCGAACTCGGCAGCGACGTCCAGTTCCTCGAAAAGGGCGATATCGTTTCTGTCCCCTTCAACATCGCCTGCGGACGCTGCCGAATGTGTAAAGCAGGGAATACAGGCGTATGTCTTAACGTCAACCCTGCCCGCCCCGGTGCCGCCTATGGCTATGTCGATATGGGCGGATGGGTAGGCGGCCAGGCCGATTATGTCATGGTTCCCTATGCCGACTTCAACCTGTTGAAGTTCCCTGATAGAGACCAGGCGCTGGAGAAGATCAAGGACCTGACCATGCTCTCGGATATCTTCCCCACAGGCTATCATGGGGCGTTCACTGCCGGAGTGACGACAGGATCGACCGTCTATATCGCCGGTGCCGGACCGGTGGGCCTGGCGTGTGCTGCGTCGGCGCAGTTGCTGGGCGCGGCAGTAGTGATTGTCGGCGATATGAACAAAGAGCGTCTCGCCCAGGCGCGCAGTTTTGGCTGTGAGACCATCGACCTCACGCAGGATGCATCGCTCCCTGATATGATCGCCCAGATTGTCGGCGAGCCAGAGGTGGACGCGGCAGTTGACTGCGTGGGCTTTGAAGCGCGGGGTCATGGCGCCGGTGCAGGCGAAGCCCCGGCCACCGTGCTCAACGACATCATGAGCGTCACGCGCGTCGCGGGCAAGCTTGGCATTCCTGGTCTGTACGTTACGGGCGATCCCGGTGGCATCGACGAGAATGCCAGGATCGGTCAGCTTGGTATTCGCATTGGGCTGGGCTGGGCCAAGTCCCTTTCCTTCACTACCGGCCAGTGTCCGGTCATGCGCTATCATCGCCAGTTGATGATGGCGATTCTCAATGACAAAGTGCAGATTGCCAAAGCTGTCAACGCCACCGTCATTCCCCTGGAAGAGGCTCCTAAGGGGTATGCAGACTTTGACAAGGGCGCGGCCAGGAAGTTCGTCCTCAATCCGCACGGCTTGATTCACTAGCCGCATCCTTCACAGGGTGAGCGTGACATCTCCTGTTCTCAGGATTGAGAACGCAAATTGCGATGTAACATGTAGTAAATTGCTATGAAGGAAGAAGAGATCGGGCATCATGCCTGGTCTCTTCTTCTTTTGTCCTGTGTACAATTATCTCTATAGCAAGCTCAGCCGCCTGTCTGGACGCTCATAGACGCTTCGGCTTGAAACCTTTTATGGCAATGGTGCGTAAAAGCAGGAAAGAGTAAGAAGGCGAAGTGCATGTGTCCAGAATCGGTAGGAGAAAGGAACCGGTGATGCATGCTCCGGTCCCCTGAAAAAAAGCAGTGGCTCTGCGTTTATTCAGGAAGGGCTGGAAATTTATCAACTGAGGAGAAGCGGTTTGAAAACAATCTATTGTCTGACGATTACCCCTCGCGCGTTAAGCCTCATTCGTAGTTTCGACGGTGATGTCGTTGGCAGGGAAGCGATACTATGCCACTATGTGAGTGAAGAACCTGGTCGTGATAAATGGGGCAATGTTGTGGATGGTAGCTTCAAAGTCACCTTCCCTAATGGGGACGCAATTTGCTACAATTTATCCGGTGCTATTGCTTTTGTGCTCTAAGCTGTTTTCTCTTGATCACTCCTGTTGAATTTTCAGGGAAGAGGCAGGAGCACCGGTAAACATCGGTAAGCACCAGTAACACCAGAAGAGAATAGGGACTGCAAACTTAAGGCGTGGAAGCCTTTTTGTCCCTATGAAGCTGAGTTGCTATGGAGACTGGCATGCCGGAACACAAATTGCTCAATGCTTCCACAGGGGGCAAGCCGACCGATTTCACCGTTCATCAGCTCAAGGTGTTTCGCACCGTAGCGCAATGCCTCAGCTATACAAAGGCTGCCGAGATGCTCTATCTCTCGCAGCCTGCTGTCACCCAGCAAATCAGAACACTTGAGCAATTGCTGGGATTGCGGCTCTTCATGCGCGATGGGCGAGGAATTGTGTTGACAGAGGCCGGGCAGGAGTTCCTGCGCCTGACGGAGCGACTCTTGAAACTGCTAGCCGAGACAGCGCCGGTTGTGGAGGAGATTCACACGCTTGGCCGGGGGAGTGTGCTGGTAGGGGCCAGTACCAGCGCCGGCACATATATTGTGCCGCCGCTGCTGGCCGCTTTCCATGCGCGCTACCCGGCGATTCATGTGACGCTGCTGGTCTCTGATCGCCATACCGTTGAGGAGCGCCTGCTCGCTCACGAGATCGACCTGGCTGTGATGAGCCTGGTTGAGCATGAAGAGCGGCTCGTCAAAGAGTTTCTGATGCCCTATGAGTTGCTCGTAGTGGCGTCGCCATCGCACCGGCTGGCAGGCCGCAGCGGATTAACGCTGCACGACTTGCAGCGGGAGACGTTTCTGCTGCGCGAGCCGGAGTCTGCAACCAGGCTGGCGACAGAGCAGCTCCTTGCTCAGGCCCATAATCCTGTGAGGGCCAGTATAGAACTGGGTAGCATTGAGGCTGTCAAAGCAGGCGTGGCCGCCGAACTGGGGATAGCCGTGCTCCCCGCCGAAGCGGTCGCCCTGGAGATTGCTAGCGGTGATCTGATTATGCTGGATGTGCAGGGTTTCCCGCTCAAGCGCCAGTGGTACATGGTGCATCTGAAAGGCAGGAGATTATCTCTGGCTGCCGAGGCGCTGCGCCAGCTTTTCGTGCAGGGAAAGCGTGAAGTCCTGGCAACACAGATCAGCCAGATTTAATATGCATCCGCTGGCTGTACCTGTGCAGAAACTCCACGAACTCGTCGGCGGCAGCCGTCAGCGGGTGCTGGGCAAGGTGGGCAATATACCAGCGGCGGTGAAGCGGGAATTGTTCCACGTCCAGAATCGCCAGCTTGCGCCAGCGCACTTCGCGCTGGACCGCCACCTCTGAGAGCACGCTCACTCCCAGTCCTGCCATGACTGCCTGTTTAATTGCCTCGACATGACCAAGTACCATACCAACCTTGAGTGGTATGCCGGCAACTTCAAATAATTCTTCTACGGCAGCTCGCGTTCCCGATCCCACTTCGCGTAGAAGAAAGACTTCCTCGGCCAGCCGCTCTAGCGGAATCCGGCGCTGCTCAGCCAGCGGATGATTCGGCGCCGCTATCGGCACCAGAGCGTTCGGCAAAAATGGCTCGGCTACCACGCCGTCAGCATCTGGCGGGCGCCCGGCAATCACTACATCAACCTCGCCTGTCAACAAACAGGTACGTACGTCAGCACGATTCGCCACGTG
>JADBKA010000373.1 GCA_014896635.1 Ktedonobacteraceae bacterium | reverse complement strand
TGTCTTTAGGCGTGGGGAGTCGTCACATGTACGATCAGGCCCCGGAGACGACCATTCGCCAGGCACAGCGTATGGAGGCTGCCTGCGCGCGGGCGGGTGTCCCGCTGGCTGCAGCCGCTCTGCAATTTTCTCTGCGCGATCCGCGCATCACCTCGACCATTGTCGGCTTCAGTCGGCCCGCACGCCTGGCCGAGACTGTGGCGTTCGCGCTGCAGCAAATTCCAGAGCATTTATGGGAAGAGTTGGACGAAATTTTTTATACGAAGGCGTGACCGATAAAGACGGCATAAAAACCGTGAGCAGACACATCATTTTTCACGGGAAGGATCGTAACTCTCTTGAGAGACGACAGAAGGGAAATTCCTACCATTACCGCCGAAGAAACAGGCTCTCTGCCGGCCTGGATGCTCTGGCAACGTACGCTCATTGATGCTCTGAACACCACTGCATATGAGTTCGTCAAGACCTTCCACCAGGCTCACGTGCTCTCTGTGTATGGGACCACGAGCACAGACTGGTCCATCGAGAATAAATGGTTGCGTGTCTGTCTGCTACCTGCCAGTTTTTCTTTCTGGGTGGTGTAGCCCTTCCCCCTCCATGAGAGTCTTGACAGCCTCTTTTCTCTATGGTATACTATTGTTTAGTAGTCCTAAACATTGATGAGAGTGAAAGCAAGAACATGACGGAAGAGGCGGAGCAGCATATTTCACTTGCCAGTCGCGTGATTGCCGGGTTGAGCAAAATTAGCCTGGCCCTGAAAAGCCAGTTCTGGCAGGAAGCGGGCGAGCAGGGGTTGACGCCCACCCAGGGCCAGATCCTCGCGTTTCTTAGATCAAGGATCGGCGCCTGCCGGCTCTCGGAACTGGCGAATGGACTGGCTGTCACCCAGGCGACGGCCAGTGAAGCTATTGACGCGCTGGTGCGCAAAGGGCTGGTACGGAAGACGCGGCAGGCAGAGGACCGGCGCGCACTTGCTCTCACCCTCACGCCGGCGGGCGAAGCTGAAGCTGATCGTGCTGCGGCCTGGCCTGATTTCCTGCTCGGTGTTGTGGATGTGCTCTCTCCGCAAGAGCAGGCCGTGTTTTTGCGCGGCCTCATCAAGATGATTCGCACCCTGCAAGAGCGCGGCCAGATTCCCGTTGCGCAAATGTGCGTCACATGCCACTTCTTCCAGCCGTACGTCTATGCCGATGCTGAGCGGCCTCATCATTGCGCCTTTGTTAACGCGCCTTTTGGGGACCGTGATCTGCGCCTGGCCTGCCCTGATCACCAGGCGGCGCCAGTGGAAGAGGCTCTGCGCCTATGGGAACGTTTCGTTGCCGCCGGCATGCCGGCAGATATGCATGGAGAACGCGATGCTGGATGATTCTTCAGTGCTTTAGTAGAAAGGAGCAGTATTCATGAGTCAGACTGCTATCCCCGGCTATACCTATGGGACCTCTGCGGTTCCACGTTCACCCGTCAGCCTGGAAGAGTTCCAGCGCATGAAAGAGACAGTGCTGTTTAGCGACGAAGATGTTGCCGCCCTGCGTATGTCGAGGGATATCCTGGCCGACCAGGTCGAGGCCATTCTCGACGTCTGGTACGGTTTTGTGGCATCGCACCCGCACCTGCTGTACTTCTTCAGCCGGCCCTCTGACGGTCAACCCGACACGCGCTATCTCGCCGAAGTGCGCAAACGCTTCGGGCAGTGGATTCTTGATACGGCGGCAGCTAACTACGACCAGGCGTGGCTCGACTACCAGTACGAGATCGGCCTGCGTCATCACCGTGTAGCAAAAAATCGCACTGACCATGCCGATGCAGCTCCGCATATCAACTTCCGTTACCTCACCACACTGATTTATCCGATTACCGCCACGCTCAAGCCTTTTCTTGCAAAGAAAGGGCATGCCGATACAGACGTGGAGAAAATGCACCAGGCGTGGCTAAAATCGGTTCTTTTGCAGGTGACACTGTGGTGCTATCCCTATATCAAGGATGGCGATTTCTAGCGGCCTTTTCATGCGTGGGGGAAGAAGCGCCGCAGGGAAACAGGGGGGTCCAGGGGGCTTTGCCCCCTGGCGGGGGTGCGGGGGTGTCCCCCGAAAACCTCTTTCCCATCTTGAGAGAGATGGGGAATTAGAGCGCCCTGGCATATGCCCTGAATCTATCTCCGCGCTCGAATTCGTTGAGGAACATGCCGAAGCTGGTAAAGCCGGGCGAGAAGAGAAGCACATCACCGGGCTGTGCGAGGTTGACCGCTGTCTCCATTGCCTGCTGAAAATCGGCGAACACACCGCGTACAGGATCATCTGTTCCCTGGCGCTGCACTTCTGTGTGTAGAGCGGGGAGCAGTTCATCAGTACCACTGCCCGCCAGCAGCACAACGGCGCGGCAGCGGCGCACGATCTCGGCGGGCCACTGCTCCAGCGGCAAATGTTTGGTATTGCCGCCGGCTACCAGCACTATCGGTTGCGTAAAGGCTTGCAGGGCCGCGCGCCCGGCAACCGGTGTTGTACTGGCGCTATCGTTGATGAAGCGCACACCGCGCAACGTGCGCACCTCTTCCAGGCGATGAGGGAGGCCATGAAATGTGCGCACTGTCTGCTCGATCAGCGTATCTGGCACTTGTAGCAGGCGTGCCGTCGTTGTTGCCAGCAGAATATTCTCCAGGTTGTGGCGTCCTGCCAGAGAGGTACTGGTAAAAGTAAAAGGAGAGATGTTGGGATGACCGCGCTCGAAGCTGCCGCCGAGTTGCAGGCTGGTGAACCAGGTGCGCGCCGGCGCCTGTTCGCCGAAGTGACGTGTCCACTCGTTGTCGTAATTGAAAACTGCAAGATCGTCGTGCGTCTGATAACGGAAAATCGCGGCTTTTGCTTCGGCGTACTCCTTTATGTTGTGGTAGGTATTGAGGTGATCGGGATAGATGTTGGTCATCACCGCCACCTGTGGGCTGATCTGGTGTGGCACCAGTCCTTCCAGTTGCCAGCTCGACAGCTCTAGCACCACCAGCGTCCGCGCGTCGATGCGTGGCAGCAGTGAGAGCGTTTCCACGCCTGCCACATTGCCGCCGAGCACGGCGGGTGCGCCCTGGCCGGCAGCATGCTGGGCGCGCAGGATCTCGTAGAGCAGCGTGGAGGTTGTGGTTTTGCCGCGTGTGCCGGTAATGCCGATAATGCGACCGGGGCAGGCGAGGAAGAAGAGGGCAATCTCCATTTCGATGCGCGCGCCGTGTGTCTCGGCCAGTCGCAGGAAAGGTGATGAGCGTGGCAA
>JADBKA010000372.1 GCA_014896635.1 Ktedonobacteraceae bacterium | reverse complement strand
CTGTGTTTCCTGCGAACGATAATTTCATGGAACTCCTCTTCTGGATCGATGCTTTCAAGCGGGCAGGAGCTGAAACGGTGACGGTATTGATTCCCTACTTCAGCTATGCCAAAGGGGATAAGAAGGATGAGCCGCGCGTCTCGATTCGCGCCCGCGTCTGTGCCGACGCGATTGAAGTGGCCGGAGCGGATCGCATCGTCACCATGGATCTGCACGCGCCGCAGATTCAGGGCTTCTTTCACAGACCTGTCGATAACCTCTACGCGCTGCCCATCTTCTGTGAGCGGATCAAGGCGCTTGATTTGCGGGATATGATCATCGTCTCGCCTGATGTCGGCTTTGCCAAGCAGGCGAGACGCTATGCCTCGCGCCTGGATGTCTCCATTGCCATCGCTGACAAAGAGCGCGTTGGTCATGAGGAGCGCGCAAGCGTGCTGCGCATTATCGGGGACGTACGTGGGAAGAGCGCTGTCATCGTCGATGATTTTACGCTTACTGCTGGCACGCTCGCCAGTGTGGCACAGCGCCTGATCGAGGAAGGCGCGCGCGAAGTCTACGCCGCCGTCACCCATGGCGTGCTAGCGCCCGGCTCAGTTGAACTCATCGACGCCAGCCCGCTCAAGAAACTTTTCATCACCGATACCGTCGAGCATCAGCCCGTCAGATTCTCTGACAAAATCGAGGTAGTTTCTGTCGCTTCACTCTTTGCCGAAGCGATCAAGCGCATCCATAACCGCGAGAGCATCAGCGAAATGTTCAGCTAACAGTGTGCATCAGGTTCAGGTGCCATGTGTAGGTGCGTGGAGATATCGTCTTTAATATCATCGCCAACTGTTAACGTTGTTCCGGCTGGTAGCTGGAGCGAGAGTAGCGCCTGCTCGAAAAGGGGACTTTGCAACAGTCTTGAGAGAGAAGATTGGAAAGCATGACATAAATAAATGGATGGTGTATAATGTAGCCGCTATGCAAAGTTCTCGCCTTATATACGAGAAAAGTTTACGGCAATCAAACCCGGAGAGTAAAAGTTCGTATTCAGTGATAGTTGAGCCAGCAGCCGGCAAAAGAGCCGTGTAAATGGAGAGATTCAGGGATTTCTGCTATAAAATGTTTTCTCTCTATGAGAGGAAAGGCCAGCACCTCTACGAAAGGAGGGGCGCATCCGTCATTCTCGTCAGGGGAATGGGCTGCCGCGCAATCATGGAGCGATGAATGGAGATATGATCGGACGCATCGTCAAAGGTCGCTATAAACTAATAGATGAGCGGGGACGGGGCAGTTTTGCTACCGTCTATATTGCACGCGACCTGGAAGATAACCATATTTACGCCGTGAAAGCTTTGCATCTGGAACTCTCGAACGAGGATGAGCTGCTTGTCCGTTTTCAGCGGGAGGCCCATATCCTGCTCAACCTGAGTGATCCCCACATCGTAAGAATTTTTGACTATGGCGATGATAATGGGATGCATTACATCGTCATGGATTATATCGACGGTCAGAATTTGAAATACCATATGATCAACGATGGTCCGATGGAGACGCAGCGCGCCCTTCATTACACTCACCAGATTGCCGAAGGGCTGAACACGGCCTTCAAGCAGGGGGTTGTGCATAGAGATATCAAGCCGCAGAACATCCTGATTAATACGAACGATGTAGTGAAACTGACCGATTATGGCCTGGCGCGCAGTCGTGACACGGTAACGATCACCCAGTCCAACGTATTTATGGGAACCGCATACTACATCGCACCGGAGCAGGCGGACAATGGTCGCCTGGCAGATATCCGCTCGGATCTCTATTCGACCGCTGTTGTGCTCTTCGAGATGCTGACGGGGCGGCGGCCATTCGAGGGGGAGACTGCGATTGACATTGTGATCAAACACAAAAGTGAGAAAGTTCCTTCGATTTGTCGCCTGCGCCCTGATCTTCCGATCGAGATGGATCGCTTCATACAAAAGGCACTGGCGAAATCGCCGGCAGAGCGCTACCCGACGCCGCAGGAGTTTATTCTTGCGGTTGAAGAGTTGCAGGGGCGCATCCAGGCATTACCCCAGAGACAGAATTTGACAGCACGAGATGGGCACTTACCGCCCAGGCGTGTTCCTGCTCCTGCATCGCAACCTGTACCACAAAAAGAGGCTTATCTGGTGGTTCTTTCTAGTGGACAGAAAATTCCTCTCAAGGGAGAGCTAATGATGGTAGGAAGGCAGGACCCGACGCAAGGGAACTTTCCTGAGATCAACCTGCCTGACATGACGGTCGGGCGGCGACACGCCTACCTGCGTTGTCAGCATGGAGAGTATACCGTTGAGGATCTCAGTACGTTAAATGGGACTCGCCTGAATGGTGTCAAGATTACACCGCACGAAGAACACTCTCTGAAAGACGGTGACGTGCTGCGTTTTGGCAGCGTCGAGGTGCGTTTCAAATTACAATAACGAGAGTTTAAACTACATATATTGAGTTGCAGTTATAGGGATGCCCGGACTATGGCGAGGGTATCCGATGCAATCGAATCGGGTGGCAGGAGTTAGCTTCCAGTAGCCAGAGCAGTAACCTGTGGGAGCAATGCAATGCCGTCCCTACGATGAGAGGGGTGAATTCTATATGCCGTCTACAACAATCATTATTATTGTTGCAATTCTCGTCATAGCATTAGTCCTGGCACTTGGGGGCCTCTGGCTCTGGCGAGGGAGTAAGAAGAAGGGAGCCGAGGCTGGCGCTGGTGCTGCTGACTGGCAGCGCCAGGCGCAACAGGCATGGAGTCAGCCCGCCGGAAGTGGGGCTGCTGGCGCTGGTTGGGGTCAGCCGCAGCAGGCTCCTGGCTGGGGAGGCGGACCTGCCGGGGCCGCCGGAGGGGCCTGGGGGCCACAGGCGCAGGGGACAGCGGGAGCAGGTAGCCAGAATCTAGCACAGCAGCCGGCCTGGAATCCCCAGAATCAGCCTGCTGGTGCCTGGAATCCTCCTTCTCAAGAGGCGGCGTCCGCCTCACAATCGCCCGGCGCCTGGGGGATGGCTGGTCAGAGCGCGTCAGACCCCTCCCGTTCCTGGAATCCTTCCAGTCCCGCCACTCCCTCGTCACCCCAACAAGCGGCATGGAATATGCCAAATCAACCCGCTCAGAGTGCTCCGCAGGCACCTTCCTGGGGGACCCCTCCGTCTTTTCCCTCTCCTGATTCCTGGCAGTCGGCTCAATCTGCCGGCGGGCAAGGCTGGGGGACACAGCAGAGTGGTGCGGGTCTGGCATCAGGCGCCGGTTGGAGCGCGCCAC
>JADBKA010000045.1 GCA_014896635.1 Ktedonobacteraceae bacterium | reverse complement strand
TGCAATTCTGACAATCATTTCAACGATGTGCTGTGTCGCCTCCGGTTTTGCAAAAGTCTGTCCAGCCTCCACCATCGCCTGGTAACGCGCGGGCTGCGCCAGTACAGATGATACGCGCTCAATCAGCGATTCGGGCGAAAACGCTGTATCGGCAATCACCTCGGCAGCGCCCGCGCGCCTGAACGTCTCGGCATTGGCCTCCTGTGGCGAACTGCCAATAGCCGGGGGCAGCGGAACCAGGAGCGCCGGCCTGCCAAGCAGCGCCAGTTCGCTTAACGTCGCGGCGCCCGCGCGGCATACAACCAGTTGCGCTGCTTGCAGCGCCAGCGGCATTTCATCGGTCATATATGGTACAAGCCTGTAACGCTGCATCAGTCCCTTGTCTAGCTTCGTTGTCGCAGTGGCCGCCAGCTCGCGCGTCTCATCGAAGAGCCTGTTGCCGCTGATGTGCAATACCTGGCAAAAACTCAACAGTTCAGGTAGAGCGCGGCAGACCACCTGGTTCAGGTGCCGCGCACCCTGGCTGCCGCCCGTCACCAGGAGCAAAGGCAAGTCAGCATCCAGATCCAGTTGCACACGCGCCTGCTGGGGTGTGACCTGCCGCACATCCAGCATAGCCTGGCGAACAGGGTTGCCCAGGCAGACCGTTTTAGAGGCCGGAAAGTAACGCAGCGAATCGGCGAACGAGACCGAGATGCGCGTCGCCAGCGGTGCAAGCAGCCTGTTCGCCAGATTGGGCGGCACATCCTGCTGGTGCATCAACAGCGGAACGCCATTGAGACGCGCCGCCAGGCCAGCGGGAACGGCGACATAGCCGCCGCTGGTAAAGGCCACATCAGCACGAAATCTGCGCACAATGCCGATAGCCTGAACAACCCCCACCGGCACACGCGCTACGCCCTGGACCGTTTTCCAGGAGACGAAACGCTGCAACTTGCCCGCCTTGATTGCAGCGAAACGCAGCCCGGCAGCAGGGATCAGGCGCGTCTCCAGACCATCATCGCTGCCAAGATAGAGAATATCAGCCCCATAGAGGTCGCGTAACTGTGCCGCAACCGCCAGGGCTGGATAAATATGTCCTCCAGTTCCTCCGCCTGAGATTACTACTCGCATAAATACAGCATCTCCATCGGGACACGCAATTACTGCCCGTCTCGCCCTATTTTTCCGCGTAAACTTCTTGTAATGGCTGCCGTGATTGTGCGCCTTGAAAGGGCAGGATTCTCAGGTTCCTGAATATAACGCGAGATATTGAGCAACACGCCAACAGCCGCCAGCGAAAAGACGAGTGACGAACCGCCAAAACTGATAAAAGGCAACGGCACCCCCGTATACGGAATTGTGCCGGTGGTCGCACCTATATTGATGATGGCCTGTAACACCAGCCAGGTCGTTAGCCCGGTTGCCAGCAACGCCCCATACATATCCTGGGAGCGCCGCGCCAGGCGAAAGCCTCGAAATGCGAGAAAGACAAACAGCAGCACAATCAGCGCGCAACCGATAAAACCCAGTTCTTCGCCAATAATGGCAAAGATCGAGTCGATATACGGCAAAGGAAGCCAGCCTGTTTTCTGACGGCTCGCCCCCAGTCCGACGCCAAACCAGCTCCCCGATCCGAGCGCCAGGAGAGATTGGTAGAGCTGCAAATTTTTGCCCGTCGTGTCTTTGAACGGGTCCAGAAAACCCATCAGGCGCGCATAGCGGTACGGCTTGAACGCCTGGGTGAGAAAGATCAGACCGCCACAGCCCATCGCCAGCAAGAACTGGAAAATATTGGCACCCGCCGTGAAAAACATCGCAGCCGCCAGGCCAGCAATAATGATGGCTGTCCCCATATCGTTTTCCAGCAGAACCAGGCCAAGCACAACCCCCACCAGGATGACAAACGGCGCCAGGCCATAGAGAAAAGTCTCTACCTGATTCCCTTTACGCGCCAGCCAGTCGGCAATATACAGCGCCAGCACCAGCTTGGTCAGTTCGCTCGGCTGAAACGAGATGAATGAGCCTATCGTAAACCAGCGCGTTGCCCCATACGCACTCGTGCCAAAGATGAGCACGGCTACCAGCAGCGGCAGCACAATGATCATGCCAATGAGCGAGAAACGCCGCCAGAGGCGGTAATCAATGCGCATCGTAATCAGCATGGCCGTAACGCCGAGCAGCGTCCACAACAACTGCTTCTGAAAAAAGTAAGAGGCATTGCCATAGTAGCGCGCCGCGATAAACGAACTGGCGCTGTAAACCATCACCAGGCCAATGCACAACAAAGTCAGCACGATGATCAACAGCCAGGAATCGATTTTGCCCGCAACGCGCGGCAGTCGCATCTCCAGCGCGGCCAGCTTGCGCTGTTCGTCCTCGCTGATCACCTGTGCAGGATCTGGCGCAGCGGGAAGTTCCGCTACCTGCCTCCGGCTCACCGTACCCACCGTACCCACAGCAGCGCCAGCCTGATACTGCTTTTTGCCAGATTCATCCTCAATCGAACTGGCGCTCGATACCCTGCGCCTGAGCGGCGGCAAACGCTTACGCGGCATTGCCGGCGGCGATAGCATGTCTTCGGCAGCAAAACTCACCTTTTGCCACCCACGACGCCTGACTCTTCTGGACGACCGGCTCGACTGGTCCAGCCGCTGAACGGCTTCCAGGGCCGGCGAGCGCAGCGTGGGCAGGGCAAGGCTGTCGGTTCGCTTCCGCCGACGCGATTTGCCAGTTCCGTTATGTCCTTGCCGCTTCAATCTGTCTCGAAACATCAAAATTCGTACTTTTCACTCTTGACTTTGAACATTTTTTCTACTATATTCTTTACAGAACAGGCTGCCGAAATGCGAGAGAGCATGGCGGCGGGCAACAGAGCAGGAGATTGTTCCTGGTCGCCCATAGCCTGCCTGTCTGTGGTCCTGGCATCTGCTCCGATCAATCAGAGGGTTGCGTTTTCTGCACCCTCTCCTGCTGGCCCGGCGGCGATTGCTCCTGCATCACTTCGAGCACATGCTCGACTTCCTGGTCATCGACCTGCAAATGGATCTTTTGTAAATCGACAACCTCGGTGCCTCTGGAGTGAGCCAGCTCGCTCCAGGGATCATTGGCAAGCACCGGTATAGGCGCTTCGTCCGCCTCAGACTTCTCAGACTCCTGAGGCTCCTGCCCCGGCTGATCAGCAGAGATAGCGGGCGGATTACCAAGCAGTTCACGCCATACCTCGCTTAATTCTTCAGGTTGATCAGCCTGACTTTTTTTCTTTTCTTGCATATTCACCTGCTCTACTCTTTACATCTACAAAAGTAGATCATGACCGGTCCGGTGGAATGTGATAGTGCCACATCAGTTGCTGAGCGATGGTCCTCCAGAGAGGAGCAGCCGCTGTACTGCCATAGATATTTTTCTGTGGCCGGTCTATCTTGACCAGGATAACAAATTGAGGATTTGTTACCGGCAAGAAGCCGGCCACCGAAGCCTCGGTCTGGTCATCAGAGATCCCTTGAGTCGTAGCCGTTCCGGTTCTGACTGCCACTGTGTAGCTGGGGACCTGTGCCAGCGGAGTGGCGCTAGATGCGCTTTTCAGCATGCTTGCGAGTTGTCTGGCCGCTTGATCGCTGATAACACGGCGGAGCACCTGTGGCTGTATACTGCTCACCCGGCCATTATCGTCGATTGCCGATACCAGGTATGGCCGCATCATCACGCCCCCGTTGGCAATGGCCTGGTACGCCATCGCCACCTGCAATGGTGTAGCCTGTATTGCCTGCCCGAACGCCTGTCGCGTCAGGTCACTGGGAGTCCAGCCAGAATTTCCGGGAGAGCGATACCCACCGGCGGCCTCCTGACCCCCGATATGGGTAAGCTGGCCGAAGCCGAAGCGTTCCAGGTAAGGATAATAGCGATCAGGGCCAAGCAGATTATGCGCGACATAGGCCGCTCCCACGTTGGCCGAGTGTTCCAGCACCTGTGTCATCGTCTCAGGGCCATAGGCTTTATGGTTCCAGTTCGTCACAGTGACAGCATCCTTGAAAGTGATATAGCCCGGATCGTTGATGGTCGTGTCAGGGGTGATCAGCCCCTGGTCAAGAGCGGCTGCCATCGTGACCGCTTTTAAGGTCGAACCCGGTTCGTAGGTGCAATAGAGTGCCGGATTAAAATAGACCTCCAGAGTGTTCAGACAGCCTTTATCACCAGCATAGCGACCATAATTGTTTGGATCGAACGTCGGAGACCCGGCCATTGCCACAATCGCGCCGCTCCGTACATTTACCACCACCACTGTGCCACTCTGGGCCTGTTGTTGCTGTACGGTCTCATTCAAAGCATTCTGTACAAGGTACTGAATGGTACTGTTGATCGTCAGGGTAAGATTCGCGCCGTTGACCGGGGGCTGCCACGAACTGGCGCCGACGGTCAGCGGATTGCCGTTGAGATCGGTCTCGGCTGAAAAGCTGCCGGCTTTACCCGCAAGTTGCGTATTATAGCGTTCCTCAAGCCCATAGACGCCTGCCCCATCAGGTCGCACAAAACCGAGAATCTGGGCCGCGAGGTCGCCTGCGGGATAGATGCGCAGTGTACGCGGCTCAAGAAACACATCCGGCAGGTGCAAAGCGCGCAACTGCTGGCTCTGCGCAGGCTCTATCGGACCGGCGATCCTTACCACAGAGCGATCCAACGCAAAACTTTTGAGCAGCGACTCTTCCGAGACATCTGGTAGCACCTGGTGCAATTTATGGACGAGGCTGCGTAATTCCCCCTGGGCTTTTTCTGCATCGGGATGATCGGAAGAGAACTGGATAGGCATAATATAAACGTCGTCACGCACAACATTTGTGGCAAGAATTTGCCCGTTGACGTCATAGATCAATCCACGCGGGGCGTTCAACTTTTGATTTTGAATGTGCTCATCATTCGCCCGCTGAGCCAGGCGATAGCCGTCCTGCGATTGTAGGATTTGCCAGTAGTAGAGCCGGGCCAGCATGAGCAGCATGCCGCCACAAACCAGCAAGAAAATAAACATCTGCCGATGCCGTGCGCGCTTCAATTCTGCACTCATTTGTTCTTGCAGCGCGTAACCCGCTCATGCCTGAAAAGGGAGAAGCGCCGCCACTCCTTTCTTGCCGGTTTTTTGTTTCTCTGCCAGGTGGGCTATTCGCAAGTTTGTAAAACAAAAAACTTTCGGGGACACTTCTGCCCCTCTGGGGAACCATTTCCCCACTGTGTGAGGACTCGCCGAACCCTCGCCAGGAAGCTGGCCGTCCCCTGGACTGGACCCCTGATTTTTCGTTCAGTTGACGCCTAAGGGGAACCCGCCGTCTCGGAATCATCGTCCGAGACTGGCGCAAGATGTGGGACTACCAGTATCTGCACATCCTTCGGGTCTGCGGGAATCAGGCCCATCTCCCGCGCTTTCGCGGCGATGTACGCCGGTGAGCGTTCCTGAGCGATGGTATAGATCAGTTCTTGATTCTGCCGCTGCAACGCTGCCTGCTGGTTCCGTATGTCCTGAAGCCGCTGATTAGCAGCCACTGCCTGGCCGAGCTGGCTAAGATAGAGAACCGCCATCATGCCGATCAGCAGCACACTGGTAATACCTAATGCTACAGGTCCCATGCGAAGGAAGAACGGGGAGATGTGCCGGCGCTGCCTGGCTGCCAGAATGGTGCGGGATAACGTGGCTCGCTGAACCTCTGTTCGCTCTTTCTGATTGATCATAAGCTCTCTCTCCCTCTTTCGCGGATTATTATGCGGATCACCTATCCCACGCTGTGGAACCCGTATAGACACGCAGCGCGCTCAGCTCATTCAGCTCAGACCACCGCTTGCCATGATGCGCTCGGCTGCTCGCAGTTTGGCACTGCGAGCACGGGGGTTGCGCTCAACTTCCTGTGGCGCCGGGACAACCGGTTTTGGCGTCAGGATGCGCAGGCGGGCTGTATGACCACAGATACACACAGGTACATGCGGTGGACAGAGACAGTCCCGCGCCTCGCGGCGCATAAACTCTTTAACTATTCTGTCTTCCAGCGACTGAAATGTAATGATCGCCATTCTGCCACCTCCCTGCGTCCGACCACCCGGCACAGCCAGCACTTCCAGGATCTGGGGGAGTACCATCTCCAGATGTTCCAGTTCTCGATTAACGGCTATGCGTAGCGCCTGAAAAACTCGTGTCGCTGGATGTATTGTGCCGGGCTTATAAGGAACCCCGGCAGCTACGAGAGCTGCAAGCCTGGTTGTGCGCGTAATTGGACCTCTAGCACGCTCGCGCACAATGCGTCTAGCGATCTGCCGCGCTCGCCGCTCTTCACCGTAACGCCAGAACAGCTCTGCCAGTTGCTCTTCGCTGGCGGAATTGACCAGGTCGGCGGCGGTCAACGGCAAAGATTGATCGAGTCGCATATCCAGCGGGCCATCGACACTGAACGAAAAACCGCGCTGTGGATCTGCCATTTGATCTGAGGAGAAGCCCAGATCAAGCAATACTCCCTGCACGGCTGAGATTCCGGCATCGGCGACAATGCGGGCAAGATCGGCGAAGTTCCCGTGTGCCAGTACCAGGCGTCCCTGCTCTATATATTGAGCAAAGCGTGTCCTTGCGCGGGCAAGCGCCTGGGCATCCATGTCGATGCCCAGCACTCTACCATGCGGGGCAGATCGCTCAAGGATTGCCGCCGTATGGCCGCCTCCACCTAATGTCCCATCAATATATTGGCCGCCCGACCGGGGTTGCAGCGCCTCCAGCACCTCCTCCACCAGCACCGGCACGTGTTGTGAATGTTCTACATACATCAGAGAATTTTTTATAGCTTGATCGCCTTAAAAAGGAATTTTCTCTCCTTCAGATTCGAGCCGCTCCTGCTCTGCTCGCCAGGTTGCGCGATCCCAGATCTCGAAGTGGTCGCGCATGCCAGCGACGGTCACCTCGCTTTCCAATCTGGCATATGCCCGCAGCCTGGCGGGGATGATAATGCGCCCCTGCCCATCGAGTTCAACCTCACTGGCACTGGGGTAAATCCGCCGCTCAAAATCGCGCAGTTCCTCACCTGTCATCCTGGCAACCAGTTCGTTCGATTTTTCTTCCCAGCGTTGCATCGTATACACCGACAGGCAGGCGCCCATGCCTTTGCTGATCACCGCCCCACGATCCATCTGCACTCGATAGCGGGCCGGGATCGCCAGGCGCCCTTTCACGTCGATTGTATGTTCGTACTCGCCAAGAAACATCGCCGACTGTCTGCCTTTTTCCACAAAGTAAGTTGCGAACGCGGCCCGGCCTCTCCGTTAGTAGCCGGAATTACACGCCTCCCTCGCCATGTCCTCTTCCACTTTCTCCCATCTTTCTTAACCGTGCCAGGGTTATCTCCCACTTTCCCCCACTTTTCCCCACTCATTGTACCACTTCCGGGGCATTTCCGAAAAGAGTGTTATCCACCAAAATTTTTCATTCTGGTGGATAACTTGTGGAAAACTACCAACTGAAGGACACTGGCACGGCAGAAGGCTAAACAGCGGCGTAGAGAATCAGTCCGTCATGCATCTGCTGCGTCACGTGGCCGGCATAGCGCATATATTCCAGATGGGAGAGTGTTTCGGCCAGGGCCATGCGCCAGGCATCCTGGGTATTGAGGCGCTGGCCGAAGAGTTGTTTTGTCAGTTGATAGGCGGGCTGCGGGCGCCTGGCAAGCAGACTGAGAATCTCCTGTTCGCGCTGGCTATGGTGCTCGATCAATTCGCGCACACGGCCGGCCAGATCCTCAAAAGGATCACCGTGTCCCGGCAGCACAATGCTGGCCGGCAGTCGTTCCACCTTGCGCAGCGAGCGCAAATAATCCTCCAGCGGGTTAGCCCGCGCCTGCTCGGAGTAGAGTCCGACATTGGGTGTAATACGCGGCAGCACATGATCGGCGGCGAGCAAAACGCCGTCACGCGCGCGGAAGAGACAGATATGCCCGTCCGAATGGCCGGGAACCCAGAGCACCTGGTAGTGCTCGCCTGCCAGTTCTCTCTCCTCGCCGTCCCCAACCAGTGTAAACGCCTCATGTGGTGGCACGATGGTCAGGCGGCGCAGCACTTCCGGTGGCACCTGTGGTGGATAGGCCGGATCTTGTGGCAGGCCATGCGGCTCGAAAAAGCGATTCATTTGAGTAAACGTACGTGGATGTTTGCCACTCCAGAATTCCTGGAGTATGGCTTCATCTATGGGATGCATATAGACCGGGGCGGAACTTTGCTGCTGGAATGGGCCTGAAAGTCCGATATGATCGGGGTGCGCATGGGATAATACTATCGCCTGTAACTCCTCTAACCTGAGAGCGAGCTGTTGCAGTTCGCGCCGGATCGCAGCGCGCACCTCTTCGGTGCCAATGGCGGTATCGAACAGCACCCAGCCGTCGCGGCCTTTCAGGATGTAGATATTAACTGTACGCAAGGGAAAAGGCACGGGTACACAGATTCTGAAAATATTATCGGCGACGAGATCTGCCATAGCAATAATGTTGTCCTCTCTGAACGTTGTCAAACTCTTTGTTGTTGTATTGTACCTCATCACTGACGATAAACGAAAACTGCAAAACGCTGAAATTCGCCAGTCCAGAACAGGTTGAATAGCTCTCCCGTTACGGGTTTTGCAAATCAGATTGAACAGTACCATAGGAAAGCTAGATCGATTCTACACGTTGTAGTGAGATTAAAACTAGCCAGGTTTTTTCTGCGGAGTCTATCCTGCTGCCGCCTGTCAGGCCAATTTTCTCTCTATGTGATGGGTATAACATGGCTTCTGGAGCGACTTTACTCTATGTGTCGTTTTTAAAGACGCAGTGATATGCTTGTATTTCTCAAATCCCCGTGCTATACTCCTAACGGCAGTGAGGTTGTAGCGTCGCTTCTCAGGCCCAGTAACATCATACACTGGAACAGGAAAAGCGACTATGTTGATTGTTGCTAAGGAGGATTTGAACCTATGGCCGAAGAAACAAAACAGGCGACCACATCCAACGTTATCGGTCGGCAGGACCTTTCAAAGCGTATTGCCAAACAGGTCAACATATCCCAGAAGCAGGCAGGGGAGGTGCTGGAGGCGACTCTTGACGCTATCCGCGAAGCACTGCAAAGCGGGAATGAGGTGCGTTTAGTGGGCTTTGGCTCGTTCAAGGTCCGCCAGAGCGCCGCACGCAAGGGGGTTAATCCACGCGACAGAAAGCCCATCGAGGTGCCTGCGAAAGAGCGCGTTCGTTTCTCTCCAGGCAAAGAGCTGTCAGAAGCGGTTCTCAAAAAGTAGCCCGTCTTGTTTGTTTCCTCACTGCCACCACTAAACAAGGCTCCCTGCCAGGTAATCCACACAACAGGCGGAAAGGCGGTTGGCATTGTCACCCGCCTCGCCCCCTTCCTTACAGGGAGCTTTGTCACGCCTAACATGCTATGCATTGCGCGTTCCCCCACATGTCCGAAACTCCTCCACCTTTGACAACCTGGATCTCCGCTCGCTTACTGCGGACCCCGCCACCTGGTTCCATGCAGAGAAAAATATCCCTCTGCCCTCACCTGCACAAATCTGCTATAATAGCGAGAACAGCGAGGCACCCGGCTGCCAGTGCTCAGCCCCAGACCTGGGGGAGAGAGGCAGGGTCCCTTTTTGGCGTCAACTTAATGGAAAAAGGGGGTCCAGGAACAAAGCCCCCCTGGCGGGAGTACCAGTCTCTTTTCAGGGGAAGGCACTTCCTTAAGTCTACGCCAAAGGGGGTGTCCCTCGAAAAAACCCTTTTCCCCTTTTTTTCTCCTTTTGGAGAGGAGGAAGAAAAAGGGGGAACCCCTGAAGTTGCGGCAACCGGTGCGGTAAGTGGAAGAGAAGGAATCACTATGCCAGAACAATATAAAACTTTGCAGGGCTTTCGAGACGTTTTACCCGACGAGTGGCCCTACTGGCGCTACTTTGAAAAGGTCGCCACAGAGATTGCGCACCTCTATGGCTACCGACGTATCGAAACGCCCATCCTGGAAGAGACTGGTGTGTTTGTGAAAACATCGGGCGAAGGCACCGATATCGTCGAACACGAAATGTATACGTTCGATGATCGGCCCGATAAAGAGGGACATCGCCAGAACGTTGCGCTGCGGCCCGAAGGGACAGCCGGCGTGGTGCGTGCATATCTTGAACATGGCTTGTTCAAACTGCCGCAGCCGGTCAAATTCTACTATATGAGCCTGCCCATGTTCCGCCGTGAGAAACCGCAGGCGGGGCGCTACCGCGAACATCACCAGTTCGGCTGCGAGGCGCTAGGTGAGAGCGATGCGGCCATCGACGCAGAGATGATCGGCCTGCTCCACCAGGTCTATATTCTCCTGGGCCTGCGGCGCATCCGCGTCAATATCAATAGCATTGGGGACCGTAACTGCCGTCCACAATATATCGAAAAGCTCAGGGAGTATTATCGTCCTTTGCTCAACGAGTGCTGTGACGATTGCCAGGTACGCTTCTACAAGAATCCGCTGCGCCTGCTCGACTGCAAGCAACCACAGGACCAGCCGAAGATTGCTGCTGCACCAAAAATCACCGATCATCTCTGCGAACCTTGCCGCGCACATTTCTCAGAGGTACTGCGCCTGCTGGACGCTTACCACGTCCCCTACACCATCGACAAACTGATCGTGCGCGGCCTGGACTACTATACACGCACGGTGTTTGAATTCATGTCAGAGATTGACAGGCTGGCACTCAACGGCGGCGGTCGCTACGATGGACTGGCCGAGATTCTGGGCGGGCCGCCCACTCCAGGCATCGGCTTCGGCGTGGGCGTAGAACGAACCATCCAGGAGATGAAACGACAGGGCATCGTGCCACCAGCAGAAGAGCAGACGCGCGCCTTCGTGGTCTACTTCGGCAAAACGCCGGAGTATAAAGAGGCCGCCGTAGCAATTACGGCTGAGTTGCGCCTGGCCGGCATCAAGGCCGAGATGAGCTATGGCAATCGCAGCGGCAAAGCCCAGATGAAACGGGCCAACGATTCCGGCGCCGCCTATGCCGTGCTGATCGGCGAGGAAGAACTGGCAAGCGGCACTGTCTCGGTGCGGAATCTGCAAGCAACAGGCATAGAAGCCGAACGCAAGCAGATACAGATAAAACGTGAGGAACTGGTGAACTACCTACGATGAAGTCATCACATGCAAAATCTGCAACGACACATCCATCAGCGATGAGCGAAGCGAGACATGCCAGCATTGCCGGAACAATGGCGCGCAAACCGCTGGCGGAGCGATGGCGCGCCTCTTTCGCTCATCACGCGGCTCAATGGCTCACAGCGTGCAGGCAGATCCTTCCAGTGTATATCGCCGTTCACCTGGCAGCCCTGGTCATCAGTGTCCTGGCTGTGCTCTTCACAATGGGAGATTTTGGGCGTCAGAGCCTGCCGCTTTACACGCTCTGGCAGCAGTGGAATCGCCTGGATACAACGCATTTCGATTATATTGCCTCATATGGCTATATCGATGCCTGGCGTACTGCCTTCTTTCCACTCTATCCTTTGCTGATTCACGGCCTCACCCTGCTTGTCCACAAAACATTCTTTGCCAGCCTGCTCATCGCCAATGTTGCCGATTTTGTGCTGCTGGCGGTGCTCTACCGCTTGGTTGCAGCAGACTTCGACGAGCAGTGCGCACAACGTAGCGTCCTTTACCTTTCGTTTTTTCCCACCGGCTTTTTCCTGATTGCAGGCTACAACGAATCGCTCTTTCTCTGCTTTGTGCTGCTCAGCTTCTATTTCATGCGCCAGGGCCAGTGGTGGCCAGCGGGCGTGTTCGGCTTCCTTGCCTGCCTGACGCGCTCAGCAGGAATCTTCCTGCTGCTGCCTTTCTGCTATGAATATTTGCAGCAGCATCAATTTCACTTAAAAAAGCTGCGTTTCGATGTGCTAGCCGGAGCATTGCTGCCGCTTGCTACCGGCATTTTTGCCCTTTACTGCTTTCTACGCTTTGGTGATATACTGGCATTTTCACATGCGCAAGCACACTGGGACCGCGAATTGCATGCGCCCTGGTATGGCATGGTCAGCTCGGTGCGCACGATTTTGCACAGCAGCGGTCTGCTCGGCTTCTACCCCCTGCGCAACCTGACTGATCTGCTACCGGCTCTTTTTATCCTGGCGCTGATTATACTCGGCTTTATCGGTCCCTGGCGCTTTTCGCGCTCGCAATGGGCCTATGGCATCTATGCTGGTACACTCTATCTCTTTATCCATCTTGTACCGGTGGCTGCCAGAACCGATATCCCGCTGCAATCGGTAGGGCGCCTGATGATCGAGATTTTCCCGGCTTTTATTGTGCTGGCGGCTGCCGGCAGGCACCGTATGGTCCATGTGAACTATCTCGCTGTTGCCGGAGCTTTGTTCTTCTTCCTGCTCGCACAATTTCTGACCAATCGCTGGGTTCCCTGAAACAGCTTCTTTTGAATCAAGAGTACCTGTCGTTGATAACCTGACCGCAGACCTATCTGTGACAAAACAGGAGTATAAAGACTATGCGCTTCTTCTCATCCTCTCGTGGCGCCGCCAACCAACCTCGCGGCCCGGCGCTACTTAACAGTCCTTCACCCCCGAAAGAGCGAGAAAACCATATGCTACAGGTCTGGTGGAAGAAATGGGCAGAAGCTCTGAAAGCAATCTTACCGATCTATATTGCTCAACACCTGGCGGTTTTCATTATCACTATACTTCTCATCCTCTTCCAGGTCAATGACTTTGATGCTTCAAACGCGCGTATTAAGACACTGTGGGAGATGTGGCATCACTGGGATACAGGACACTACATTCATATTGCCACATACGGCTATACCGAATCCTGGCGTACCGCCTTTTTTCCGCTCTATCCGCTGCTGATCAAAGGTCTCTCCCCGCTTGTTACCAGCCCGCTGATCGCCGGTTTGCTCATCTCTAATATCGCCGGGTTGATCATGTGTACTGTCCTCTATCAATTGGTGCGTGAAGATTTCGAGCATGAGATGGCCAGGCGCACGGTTCTCTTTCTTTCACTGTTCCCCACAGCTTTTTTCTTTCTCGCGGCCTACAACGAATCGCTTTTCCTGTGCCTGGTGCTGCTCTGCTTCTACCACATCAGGCGGGGACACTGGTGGCTGGCCGGCCTGTTCGGCATGGGAGCGAGCCTGACGCGCTCGGCGGGCGTGTTTCTACTGCTGCCTTTCTGCTATGAATATCTACGCCAGCACGAGTTCCGCTGGACAACGTTGCGTCCACAACTGACGAACGCCATCAGTATGGCCCTGATCCCGCTGGGCGTGGGTATTTTCGCGTTCTACTGCTATGCACGCTTCGACGACGCACTAGCCTTTTCACATGCACAGAGCCACTGGGGAAGGTATTTCACCGTTCCCTGGTGGGGAGCCATGAAATCGTTTTTCGCTATCAAGCATAGCAGCGGCCTGTTGAGCTTTCAGGCGTTGCATAATCTGCTCGACCTGGTTCCCACGCTGCTGATACTGACGCTGATTCTTCTGGGCCTCTTCGGACCCTGGCGGTTCCCTCGCTCCTACCTGTCCTACAGTCTTTATGCGATCACACTTTTTCTGTTCCTTCAGTCAGTGCCGATCAACTGGATAGCATTCCCGCTTCAATCGCAGGGACGCTATATGCTGGAAATTTTCCCGGCTTTTATTGTGCTGGCAAGACTGGGCGAATACGAGCCTCTCCAATTGACGTACCGGATGGTTTCAGGCGCGACGCTTTTTGTACTGCTCACGCTGTTTCTGCTAGGTCACTGGGTTGTTTAAAGCGCCGGCACATCCAGAACAAAGTATTCTTTATCCTGTCATCCCATATTGCTTCTCTGAAAGCACCATAGGATGAAATCTTGATACCCGTCGAGATCCGTCCCGCCACCGGCGGGACTGGCAAGATGCGCAAGCATCTTGCCCATCTGAACGCAAGGGAGTATCAGAGCAAAGTGAAATGCTTTGATACTGGAAAGGAGCCTCTCATCCAAACAGAAGATCTGCCATCCTTACAGATATCATAAACCTGTAGATTTTTATATCAAATCTTTTTAAAAAGTGATTGATGTGGGGGGACACCCCAGACCCCGCCAGGGGGCCGTGCCGGCCCCCTGGACCCCCACGCTAATGATCACTATTTAACCGGATTTGATATTAGGGATGGGCCAGGGCGACCGTCAGGGTCGCCCTATTCTGTACAGGAAGAGAGAACTACTGCTTTTCTGGCTGGTTGTCATCATCTTTCTCTTCGGTGATCGAGTAAGAAGGAACATCGGAAGATGCGCGATCATTGCTCTGCCCATAAGAGGAATAAGGTCTTTCTGGATTCGGGGGCATGCCCGGTCCTGGTTGCATGGGCGCCAGCAGATCGCTGGAAATGGCCTTGACGAGCCGCTCAATACGATCCCAGCGGGCCGGGTAGCGATCCGCAAAGAATTTCTCGTGTCCTTCACAGTCGTAGATGTAGAGCAGGTAGTCCTGATCGGCATAGCGATACAGCACTTTCGTATAAGGGATACGCACCAGCTCGATCACTTGCAGGGTAGGTCGTGAAGATGCTTGCGGCTCGACGCCCGTTCTGGTGGGCGCCTGGCTTTCCTCTGCAACCAGAGCGACAGTTGTCTGCCAGACGTCCAGCGGCACACGTTCCGGTGGCGCCTCTGGATGGAGCATCTCATTAACCTCAGCATTATAGACCAGCTCGCCATCGGCTTTCGTCAATTGCTGCTGTGGGATAGGACAGGCGCCTATGATGCGCGTTGCGGTGCGCAAATCGAAGCGGCGTACAATGTCGCTGTGACGCACCAGTTTACCGGTTCCCCCACAGGCATTGCAGAGTGACATTCTCGCGCCCTGGCAGACGGCGCATACCCGTTTGCCATTGCCGCAAGTGCAGTCCACCTCTCCATTGATGCAATCGGGACAGGGGACCGTCGGACCTTTAGCGGCCGGATCGGCGTCCAGCGGATTGGGTATAGGCACGCCTTGCAGCCGGATATTCTCGAACATGTCGGCCACTTTGCCGCCGACTGAGCTGGCAACGTTCTCTGCCTGACGGCGGAAGAAAGGCTTTTTCTCTTTGACCGTCCAGTCGGCAACATAGCCGCGTCCACGACAGGTCGCACAGCGTATTTTTGTCCGTCCCTTACAATCAGGACAGACGATCCAGCCACGCCCTGAGCAGTTGCTGCACAGCGCGCGCCCGGTGCCATTACAGTTGGTACAGGCCACGACTTCATCGAGTCCCGCGAGGCGTGTGCGCGTTTCGGGAGCCTTCAACCCCACAACTTCGGGCAGTTCATAGTCCCAGACAGGCAGCAGCGGCTGCGGTATACCGGCAGGACGGCCTGTATATGGCTCTGTTGCCACCTCCATACTGCGCGTCTCCCAGCGCGTTTGCAGTGTGGCCTCCCAGACCTCATCCGTGCTCCAGGATACCACATCCATATACGAGCCAAGCTCGCGCGCCACACGCCAGTTCTTATCGCTCCACATATTGACAAGCTGGCGAATACGATGCTCCTCTACGCTTGTCGCCTGGCGGGGTGCCGGTGTTGTCTGTGTCTGCTGAAGATAGGCACTGGCACTATCGACAGCACGCTTGATGCGTACCTGGGCTTCGCTTGCGCCCTGCATGACAATGCGCTTGATCTCTTCCAGGCGCTTATCTATCTCATCCTGTCCCGGCAGTTCTGTACCCCCGTTTGTCTCTGGTTTTGGTTCCCACGAATCACTCATGAGTATATGCCTCCATTGTTCACAGGCAGGAGCGGGACGGGTTCACCTTCCCCGTTAACCGGATCTCTCCCTGAGAAAGGACCTCGGCATGTTCCCTCTGGCAGGGAATCGCTCGCCCTCTCGTCTCCTGTACGTTATGATCGCTGATTATTTCTCACCTGTATATACGCCAGAGGGGAATGCGGGTTGTAGTAGTCGCTGGCACCTCCCTTTTTCTCAGGCTACATCAGCGCCACAATCTGCTCCTGAACAGGCGTGCCGGTGACTTCAGCATCATCTTCCAGAATCAGCAGGTTGACCTCACTGCGGATACCAAATTCCGGCAAGTAGATGCCCGGCTCAACGGAGCAGCAGGTGAAGGGCAGCAGCAGACGATCATCCTGCGTCTCAAAATTATCGAGGTTCGCACCATTGCCGTGCAGGAAGATGCCGATGTTATGGCCTGTACGATGTACGAAGTAGTCGCCATAGCCAGCCCTGGCAATGATACCGCGTGCAACATCATCAACCTGCCGGCCCTCGACAGCCTGATGTGCCGCCACGCGCTCGCGTACAAAAGCGATGGCCGAATCACGTGCCTTTTTGACCAGAGTAAAAATCGCATGCTGGCGCGGCGGGATCTCGTCCTCTGTGCCGGCAAAGGCCATCCAGGTATAGTCGGCATAGACGGCATCAGGCTGCGGCAGGCGCGCCCAGAAATCGAAAAGCACCAGGTCGCCACGCCGGATGGGACTATGCCGGCCAGCAGTCGGCTCGTAATGGGGATTGCTGGCGTTGGCATTGACAGCGACGTGCGGCGGCTCTGAGAGCGCCAGGCCGCTTTGTTCGATGAGCGCAGCAAAACGCTGCTGCACCTGATATTCGTCAAGCGCGCGTCTGCTGCGCAGGTCGTCGCCCAGTTCGGCAAAGAGTCGGTCTTTAGCAGCGATCAGGCGTCGCCCGGCCTCACGATGGCTGGCAAGCTGCTTGCGATCCAACTGCGCCAGGAAACGCTGTGCGAGATTGGCCGAACTGACCACTTCGACGCCACAAGAGCGCACCAGCTCGACTGTCCCGGCATCAACGCGCGCCATGTAAGGAATGGCATTCTGCGGGGAGTATTCCATTGCGATACGCATGCCCGGCCTGAGGCAGGACCGGATATGCTCGTGGAGTTCCTGCCACGTCCCAAAAACCAGGCGCTGGCCTGGCAGCGCGCCAAGCACATGCGACTCAACCGCACTGACGATAGCAGTGGGAGCGCCTTCTGCCGGAATAAAATAGAGCCAGCGGCGGCTGTAAAAATCTTGCAGTGAGAGACCAAGCACCTGATACGCGATGGGATTGGACTGGCGAAAATCGTAAAACAGCCAGCCATCCAGCTGTGCGGCTCGCAGTTCCTGTTGAATGTGTTCCAGCTCCATCGAAAAATCCTCCTTGCATTCCTCAAGAATTGCTCAAAATTGTGATTCGGGCTATATTTTTCTGCTTCGTCTGGGTTATACTATGCCTATTGGCATATTGAAACTCTTTGATGAGGGCATTTCCAGTACAGGCCAGTTACTGGCAGAGATAGCAATGTTCACACCCCTCTTCAACAAAGGGATGCTGTAAGGGATCGAGCTATCATGGATGACGAGTCAACAGAAAAGTTGCAGCCACAAAGGAAGAATAATCCTCCACTGCAAGAGCCTGCCTCTCGACAATCGGATCAGCCTCGACCACAGCAGCCGGATGCGCAGCCCTATCGCCCGCGCGGCCCCTATATGCCTCCTGACCTTTCATCCACATCCACGCTCCCTCCCTCTCCCACCTATCCTCGACGATTCGCGGCAGGTGCCTCAGAGGGCCAGCAGCAGAAACATCGTGGTCCCTACGTCCCACCCACTCCACCGCACACCCCGGCGCCACTGCCGATTCCTTCGCTGCCGCCTCTTCCCACTAAGCGCGGGCAGCACGGACGGCGGCGAAAACGCAAGATCAACCCGACGCGCACCGCGCTGATCTTCTTCGCGGTGTTTCTGGTAATCTTTGCAGGTGTTCTCGCATTTAGCTACTACTACACCACTATACACCAGCCACTGACAAATTTCATCCGCCCGGTTAGTAGAGGAGAGGGCGAGCCTGCCAATGCCGTTCCGAGCTATAACGGCATCCAGGGACGTTCCTGGAACATTCTGCTGCTTGGTAGCGACAATGATCAGAAATACCGCTTCCCTGCCGTTCTGACGCAGGTAATGATGGTGGTGCATATCGACCCGCAGGCTGGCAGCGTCTACCTCGTCTCCATTCCCCGCGATTCCTGGGTGTTCGTGCCACAGATCGGAGGTATGCATAAGATTGACCAGGCGTTCCTGCTAGGAGTCAACCGCGATGACAAGTTTGAGAGCGGTGTACGCCTGGCGCGCACAACGATTGAACAGGATTACGGGATCGTGATTGATCGCTATGCCTGGGTAGGATTAAGCGGCTTTGCGAAGGTGATCGACACACTGGGCGGGGTAGATATTGATGTCACTCACCCGATTGTGGATGATGCCTACCCAGACGATACCGGCAAAAACGCCAACCCGAACGATCCCTACGCCTACAAACGTCTCTATATCGCGCCGGGACCACAGCACCTCAACGGGGAACAGGCGCTGGAATACGTGCGCTCACGGCACGCAGACCTGGTAGGCGATATCGGGCGCACGCAGCGCCAGCAGCAGGTGCTCCAGGCGCTGAGACAGAAGTTAACAGTAGCAAGTATCGTGAATAATCTGCCGGCGCTGATCAAGGATCTGACGGGACAGGTCTATACCGATCTGAGTGAACAGGAAATGATCGACTTTGCCAATTTTGGACGCACGCTCTCCGCTTCTTCGATCCAGCGTATCACACTTGGACCTGGACAGGGAGATCAGGATTTCGGCCATTATGCCAACGTCTACGACCCCTCAGCAGGCTCCAACCAGCAAGTGATCATCCCACACTGCAATAAGATCGAGCCGACACTGACGCGCATTTTTGGCTCCTCAGCCTGCAACGTGGAGGGATAAACAGCATTGCCGCGCAAAAGTTCCTTCTATTGCAACTGGTAGACGCGGGCAAGCACTTTGCCCACAAGAGGATCTTGCCGATCAAGGCGCCCTAGCAGGATCTCCCAGGCTTCCAGATCGTCTCGCCCGGCACCGGTCTCTACCCACTTATGCAGCAGTTCCGGTTCTCGTCTCGTAAGAATGGCCTGGCGCAGCCAGACTTCAAGCTGCTCGCGGATCTCGGCAATGCCGGGCGCACCGGAACCGGGCAACAGCGGTCCTCGATACAACTCCAGAGCCTGGTACACATTTCCACGCTTGAGTAAATGCTCAAGCGTCAGGAAATCCGCTTCCACCGGCAGAGCCAGGCGATACGGATTTGTCTCCAGCCAGGGACCCAGTATTTTGCGCAGGCGGCTCATTTCAGCTCGCACTGTAATCGGGTTGCCGAGATCTCCATAGAGCAGCACCGACAGCCTGTCACTGGAGAGGCCCGCCGGTTCATGCGCCAGCAGCGTCAGGATCTCGCTGTGACGCCGGCTAAACGAAAACTGCTGCGCCCCAATCTGCATTGAGATCTGGTCACGCCCAAGCGCGTTCATGCGCAGTACCGGCTGAGATTGGGGATGAGATGCAGCACTGGTTCGCGTGGTGAGAAACTTGAGCGTATACTTATCCCTGTGAGCAGCCAGCATTTCTGCGTTCTGTTTCAAAGCAGCCTCGGCAGCTCTGGCTGCCGCCGCTACCAGCGCCAGACTGTGTGGGTGTACGGTGTGCAATTTGCTGGTAAGGTCGATAACGCCGAGAACCTCTCCTGTGGCAGGATCATGAATGGGCGCTGCCGAGCATGTCCAGTTATGAACATGCTGGCTGAAATGCTCAGCAGCAAAGATCTGGACAGGGTGATCAAATGCCAGGGCTGTACCGATAGCATTGGTTCCGGCTGCTTCTTCACTCCATTTTGCCCCTGGCACGAATTGCATCTGCTCCGCCCAGTCACGCACTTTTCGATTCCCTTCTATCGAGAGCAGATGACCTTCAGCATCGCTGACAACAACCAGATGACCTGCTTCTTCGGCTAACCAGGTCAGCAAATCGTGGATAACCGGCATGATACGCGAGATAGGATGCTCCTGCCATAGATCGCGTACCTCATCGAGACTGTGTACAACCGGCGCCAGCACGTTCTCTGGTGACGCACCTCCTGCGGCAGAGCGCTGCCAGGACTGCATCACGACAGAGCGCACAACGGGCTGTACGATCCCATCGCTTAAATACGCTTCCCAGGCCCGCCGCAAGATGCTGGCATGCTTCCTGGGATCTCTGGAAAGATCAATAGCTAACCAGGGATTACACATGCCGTTTCTCTCCTGACCATCATTGGCATCGGAAACTTTGCCTTTTCAGGCGAACGATCTACGTTGTGACTTGGTAATTTAGAGAAGGGAACAAAATTTCGCTATTTATTATAACATATCATCCACATCGACTCTGAAAGTGGAGATCTCCACCAGTAGAGCTTTTCGGTATACCCGAATCTCTGTTTTACCTCTGGTGAGAGATACGGCGGCGCCTTCTTAAGCGCCAACTTAAGGGAGTAGACTTTTTTCCCTTTGTACTCCCAATGAAGAAAAAGGAGAAAACTGTTGCCCTACCATTTATGGCAAAATTCGGGAAGCATCTATTCACGTTAACTTCAGGGTCCTCTCCCTCAGAAGAGAAAAATAGGAAAAAAGATATTTTCGGGAAACACCTCCTCGCTTTTCCCAAAAACTGAAAAGCGCTGAACTTCTCTCCAGGGCGTTACCATAACAAACAGCGCTATGGTAACACCCTGGTATGGATCAATGCCTGGCTGCAGGCGCATTGTTACACAAACCTACCTGGCCGGTACCGGTGGATCGGCGCGCTCTGGTACGGGGAGTTGCAGCCAGTCGCGGTAAAAGCTCTCTATATCCGGTTCCCAGTCATGGATCACCGGATACCAGGGAGTCGGGGCCTCAACGTCCAGCATGGCACCACAGGTGGGGCAATAGTATTCGCGGAACACCTGCCACGTGGGATCTGGCGCCATTAAGCGGGGATAGATCTCGTTGAGGGCCTCCTCGTTATCGCGCACATAAATCAGTGCATGCAGCTTCCAGTTCTCACGGTAGTCGCAGAATTCGTGACCACAATCACACTTCACAACCCATTCCTTCGTATCAGCCTTCTGCACAATATACAGGTGGAGTCCATACGGTAGGAGAATACGATCCTGCCAGGGGACTCGCTGCTGCAAAATATCCAGGTAGGTCTGAAAACGCTCCGGGTCTTTCGGCATCGAGAGCATACGATGGAGCGTTTCAGGATCAATTGTTCCATCGATCAGTTCTTCGATCTTGAGGCGTTCGTATGGCATGCCAGTTCTCCTCTTTCAGGACCGGGTGTGCAGAGGTTGCACACCCGGTCAGTCTAACTCATTCTTCTACCAGTTTTAGCGGGCGAACGTCGGGCAACTGCTCAACGCCCATGCGATAACGCGCGCCGAACGTCGGCATCGCCAGATCCTCTTCTTTCAACTGCCAGGTCTCTGGCAAATGCCAGAATGTTTTAAATTCGCGCAGGAATTTTGGACTGAGGTTAAAACTGGTGGCGAACATGTGCTGCACCTGGACGGAGGCTTCGCGGCGCAGGATCTTCTCACGCTCCTCTTTCATCCATTCACTGGTCGGCCTGCCACGCGCGAGACGCGCTCGCCGGATTTCTGCTCGTCGCTCTCGCGTCTTCTCTTCATCAACTCGCCATGTATCGCCATCATGCTCGACTACTGCACCGTATACCCGCTCTGCATAGCGTGGTAGCAGATAGCCGCCGTTCAGATCCGCTTCGATACGACTGGTTTCACGATCCAGGGGATCGCCGAAGCCGGGGCCGCCACGCAGATAGTTCAGGTACAGGTCATAATCCTCGAAGATTTGCTCGGAAGTGATGGCTTGCTTATCGCGCTTGAGCTGCTTCGCCTGTATATGCTCCTCGTACTGAGGATTATCGGGATCAACGTCGGCTCCCGTCGGCAGCGGTAACTGTCTGGCAATGCGTTCTTTGAGGTCGGTGTCATGAGCCTCGAAACGGTAGCCTGTGGCCGCAGGATAGCCGCCCATCAGACCCCAGTCGCTGACGATATAACCGTTGCCCATGAAGAACATCGTCCAGTCTTTGGCGTTCCAGACCATGCGCAGCGTTTCAAAGCCGCAGCCGCCGCGATATTTTCCATACCCGCCTGAATTGGTCTTGACCGAGCGCCCCAGGTACAGCAATGGTTCGGCCAACTCCCAGATCTCCATATCGCCCATATCGCCTTCGGGATTCCAGATGGCCGCTCCATGATCAACGCCATCTTTCACGGCACTGGCGCCGGTCCCTTCGGCTGCCGCTTCAAAGCTATTGATCGCGTGTACTTCATCATACTGGCTGAAACCACCGCCCTGCATCCAGTTACTAGTATTGGCATTGCCGGCATTAACCTCTTCGAGATAACCGCGCGCAAAGTAGGCGCGACTCAACCCGCGCCAGAGCGCGCTCCAGGACGAGACCAGGAAATGCCAGGAGTAAGCATGCGCGGTTCGCCGGTCGTCAGGATTCATCCAGCTGCCCCTGGGTAGCTTGAAATGCGTGCCGTAGTAGGCTCCATCGTTGATGCGCTCGGTCGGGATCAGCGTCTGAGTCATCATCACCCAGATGCCACTGGTGAAAGAGACAGGCTGAGCATTGTAGGTATGCCAGCCCCAGCGACTGGCTCCGTCGAAGTCCAGTGACCAGGTGCCATCAGGGCTGATGGTAATTTCTGATGGCGAGTGCATGATCGTGTCGATCTTAGCGAAAGGCGAGGGAACCGCCACGTCTTCATGCCGGTACGGCACGTCTACAAAAGATACCTGGCGATATTTGCCCGGAATAGTCAGCGCCTTGATGCGGTTCACCAGGCCACGTCGTCCATCTTCGATCACTTCGTAGGCAAATCGCAGGTAGGCATCCAACCCTTCTTCCTCGATCAGCTTGATCACCAAGTCACGGATCATATGGCAACCGGCAACGCGCGTGCGCTCGTCGAGCAGCCAGAAGCGCGTGGTGCGGACGGAACGCTGGCTCTCATGCAACCAGTCGCGGTTGATACGGTCATGCTCGCCGGTTTTGCGGCACGTGACCTGGAAGCCATCGCCAAACCGCTGGACCGGCCCGACTGTCATCGAGCCGGGACCGATGGCGCCTGTGTCAATAACGTGCGTCACTCCCCCTACCCAGCCAACCAGTTTGTTATCGACAAAGATCGGGACGATTGTATGTACGTCGCACGGGTGGACATTGCCAAGCAAACAATCATTGTTGGTGAAGATATCACCAGGGCGAATGCCAGGATTCTCCTCCCAGCCGTTCTCGATCATATATTTGATGGCCGCGCCCATCGTCCCTACGTGAATAATGATGCCGGTGGAAGTCACCAGCGAATCGCCTGCCGCGTTATAAAGCGTGAAGCAGAGTTCGCCCTCCTGTTCCACAATCGGCGAAGCGGCGATACGCTTGGCCGTCTCGCGGGCATGCACCACGCCGGCGCGCAGCCTGGCAAAGATCTTCTCATAACGAATTGGCTCTTCTTCTTTCAACTCTAGCCGCGTCAATCCATTGTAATGTCTGGTGGCGTGGGTCAACTGCAACACTTCATCCCGATGCTGCTTGAGCGTTGTTCCAGTCCAGGCAATGCCCTGTTCTTCACGGTAGGAAGTGGTCTGCGCAACCTCGTGATTCTTGATTACCATTACGGCCTCCTGTGAGTTCACTGCTTGAAGCAGCGATTGAAGCAGACGAAACTATTTGCCTGTGTAGCGATATAAATGGAACAGACGATGAGGATCAAGGGTCGTTTCATAGCCTTCGGGGACAACAAAGGTTGTCGCCGGAGATTCGATAACGGCCGGTCCCTTGATGTGATTGCCGACTTGCAGGGCTTCCATATGCCAGATACTTGCATCCAGCCACCGGCCACTGTGATAGACTGGTCGCTGGCCTACGTAAGCTGCATCAGGGGGAGTTTTGTCGCCCGGCGTCTCGGTTGGAATACGCGGCTTGACGCTCTGCACGATGCCGCGCATGATCGCACCGGTAACGCTGAATCCGAGTTCAGGCGATTTTGCTGCCTTCGCGTATACCCTGGCATAGGTGGCCTCAAAGGCATCGGTCAGGCGCTGCCAGTCCTCAGCAGTTTCAGCTTTTACATCCGGCAGCGGAGATTCGATCTCCAGGTCGTTGAGCTGGCCGCGATACTGCATGCGGAAGCCGGGGCGCAGGATCACAGCCTGTGGATCGTAGCCATTGAGCGTGAATTCAGCGATGACCTTCTCGGCCAGTTCCGCCCAGGCCGTCATCAGCGTGCGGGCTGCCGCGCTCTGGCTCTCCGCGCTGGCTTCAGGCCCCATATTGATATCCAGGCTCTTGTCATAGCGATACTCAAATTCGGCGGCGGCGCAGCCGAAGGCCGAAAAGCCAGCAGCCCAGGCGGGAACGATCACGTCTTCAAAGCCAAGCCCCTCAGTATAGCCATAGGTATGCACCGGACCAGCCCCGCCATAGGAGAAGCAGACAAAGTTGGCAGGATGGTAGCCTTTCGCGCTAATCATGGCGCGCAGGTGGTCACGGAGCTGGAACTCTAGCAGCTCAATGGTGCCAGCTGCCGCTTCTTCCACCGACAGGCCAAGCGGCGTAGCAACCTGCTCCTCAATAGCGCGGCGGGCGCGCTCACGGTCTAGCTTGATCTGCCCACCCAGAAAATTGTCAGGATTGATGTAGCCAAGCACGACGTGACAGTCAGAAACAGTTACGGTGTCAATGCCACTTTCAGGCCAGCAAACGCCCACGCGATAGCCCGCGCTGTCAGGACCAAGACGAATCGCCTTCGTATAGGGGTCCACACGCACAAAGCTGCCGGCGCCGGCACCAACAGAGTCCATCGCCACCAGCGGGAGAGAGAGAACCAGGCGAGCCATGTCAGGATCGGGCTGGATGGTGAACTCGCCCTGGACGATCAGCGCCATATCGAAGCTGGTTCCGCCGATATCGGTGCAGGCAATATTTTTGTAGCCGAGATGCTGACCCAGATACTTCGCTCCGATCACACCGCCAATCGGGCCGGACACCAGCGTGCGCGCCAGCTCTTTCGCCTGCCAGCTAATGGTGCCGCCATGACTCGCCATCACGCGCAGATCAAATTTCGCGCCCTGCTCCTTGAGGCGCTCGCTAATCCTGACCAGCGTCTTGCGCGATGGTTCTGCCGCATATGCTTCCAGGATAGTCGTGTTGGTACGATGGCTCTCTTTACGCAGTGGATAGTAGTCAGCAGAAGCGAAGACCGGGATATTGCGCTTCGCCCTGGCAAGAACTTCGGTTGCGATATCGCGCACACGGCGCTCATGCACGGGATTCTTGTACGAATGCAGCAGACTGATGGCAATGGCCTGCACATCCGCCTTGAGCAGGTCCTCGACCGCTGCATATACCTCCTGTTCGTAGAGAGGAATGACGATATTCCCAGACATATCAATACGTTCGGTTACTCCGCGCGTGAGTTCGCGGGGGACGAGCGGGGGATCGTAGCGATGTGTGTTGAGGTGGATACGATCCTCATAGGCATAACCAAGATAGGATTGGATGGCTCGCCCCATCCGGTGAAAGTCTTCCATGCCCCGGTTGACGATCAGACCAACACGCATACCCTTGCGCTGCACGACCCTGTTGAGCATGGCAGTTCCCGAATAGACGCCGGTCGCCATTTGCGGTAGAACGTTTTCCACCTTCAACCCCCACTGGCTGAGGGCATCTGCTGAGGAGTCAAAGAGTGCCTGAGCTTCATCTTCCGGGATGCTCTGCGCCTTGCCAACGACGAATTCCCCGTCAGAATCGACGAAGAAGGTATCCGTCATGGTGCCGCCGGCATCAATGCCCAGGACCTGTACTGTCTTTTCATGCGCCTGCAACACTGGTGTCTCCCTTTTTCACCGGCTAGATTGCCAGCCGGTACCATTCAGAAACGAGAAAAGATCCTGTCTCCATACGTAGGAGCATGGTGGTAGGGTAGCATAAGGGGTGTTGCAATTGCGTTGCATTTGTAATAGGGGAATTTGAAGAGACACGAACAGGTAGCACGGCTAAAGAATCATAGAATTTCTGACTGCCAGCTTCATTGCATCCCAGAAGAAAGAAGGGGAGACACGATTTCGGCATGCAGGAAGCGGCGAATCAGTTCTTCATCCCGCAGCGCCTGCACGATTGTTCGCACTCGTGCCTGCGCCTCCACGAACAGTGCCTCATCATCACAAAGACGCAGCAATACAGCGGCGGCGCGTAAGAACAGCGCTGGATCTCCTGTCGCACGAACCAGCTCAACCGCGTTGCGCAACAGAGCTATAGCCTCCTGTGTTCGGTTCAGCGCCACAAGCGCCCGTGCCTGGATTTCCAGACCGCGCGCCTGATATTTCAGGCGACCCGTGCGACGACTGCGGGCGATGGTCTCCTCTGCAAGACGCGCCGCCTCTTCCCAGGCGCCACGTGCCAGAGCTAACTCGCCCTTCGCGCTTGTAAAGCGGAGCCGCCAGAGCCAGCCATGTACTCCCTGAGAGGTGGCAACAGCCTGCTCTACCT
>JADBKA010000371.1 GCA_014896635.1 Ktedonobacteraceae bacterium | reverse complement strand
TTAATCATCCGGGACATTTCTCCGGTAACGAGCACAGGAAAGATCCCGCTGATTTCGGGGAGCGGGCATCCCGAATCTTTGTTTCTCTCATGTTATTCTCCTCTTAATAGAAATAAGTGCAAAACTAGCAGGAGCAATTTTCAATGCAGAAAGAGATGGCATCCTATCATCACCTGTTAAAGGCATTTCGGCTTCAGCATAACTGGACGCAGGCCCAGGTTGCAGAGAAGATCGGCACCACCAACCTGAATGTGAGTCGCTGGGAGCGGGGGGTGATGCTGCCCAATCTCTACTTCCGGCAGCGTCTCTGCGAGCTGTTCGAGGTCAGTGCCAGCGAACTCGGGTTTGTAAGCGATGAGGAGTCTCTCGCTGTAGAAACTCGTCCATATGATCATACACCGGCTTTCGGGGAAACGGGATCGACACCATCTGTCTGGCAGATTCCTTACCAGCGCAATCCCTTTTTTAGCGGACGAGAGGAGATATTGCGGCGTCTGCATACGCTTCTGAGCCGGCAGACCGGGTCCATCGCTGTCCAGCCGTATGCATTATGCGGCATGGCGGGTATCGGCAAGACCCAGGTTGCGCTCGAATATGCATACCGCTATGGGCAGCATTACTCGGCGGTTCTCTGGGTACAGGCGGACACAGAAGAGACGGTGCATGCAAGTCTCGCCTCTATTGTGCAGCAGTTGCAACTCATGGACGAAGAAGGAACTGATCGAAACATCGTCGATACGGTTCTGCACTGGCTTGGTGAGCGGCAGGACTGGTTGCTGATCGTGGACAATATCGAGGACGTTGAGTGCATCAGGCCGTTCTTGCCAAAAATCGGTGGGGGAGCCTTGCTAGTAACGACACGCTTGCAGGCGCCTGGTAGCATGGCACAGAGTATCGAGGTACCTCAGATGACGCTGGAAGAGGGAGCCGAGTTTCTGCTGCGCCGGACCAGGCTTGTAGAGCCTCAGTCTGCTGCTGGAGAAGATGCATCCACGCCGTCTCCTACTGACTATGCTGAGGCGTGCATGCTGGTGGAAATGATGGGGGGATTGCCGCAGGCTCTCAACCAGGCCGGCGCTTATATCGAAGAGACGCTGTGTAGCCTGAGCGACTTCCTGCACCTGTTCCAGGCTTACCTGCTGCGTCTGCTGAGCGAGCGTGATACCCATAGTGACTATCCCTACTCAGTGGTGCAAGCTTTTATGCATGCTCTTGAGTGGGTACAGCAGTCCAATCCTGCTGCTGTTGAGCTATTGATGATGTGGCCGCTGCTGGAGGCCGATTCGCTGCCAGAGCGCCTGCTGATCGACCGCGCGGTGCGTCTCCGCCCGCAGCTTGCGCCGCTGATGGATGATCCTCTGCGCTTTAATACGCTCTTGAGGAGTCTGCTGGCTCGCTCACTCATCCGCCGCGACCGGCAGAGCAAAATGATCACTATTCATCCTTTGCTTCAAACTGTGCTCAGGGAATGTTCTGCGATGCGTTGTGAGGTGGAAACATAATCGCCTACTGTAGCCCTTTGCTTCATGTATAGAGCAAAGGGCTGCCGTCCCACAGATCTTTTCTTTACCATTTCTTCACCAGATCATAACTACATTTCTCTTTTTGGAACATACTTACTTATTAGATAATAAAGTGCGGTGGCACTGTTTGCTTTTAGTTAGTAAAAATGAGAGAAAAAAGGATGGCGAAAGGCAGTTTTATGGACGATTCTTCGCAGGAGCAAGTGGCTCATCAACCTCCGTCTCAAATCCCACTTCCGACCACACCGCAGCCTTTTGCTATCCAGCCGCCGCCCGCCGTGCGGTATCCTCAGCAGCGCCCTCAGAGGAGCCGGCAGTTTATCAATGCGCGCAATGTCCTGAGAGAGCATTTTGCCTCGACTGATCCGCAGATCACAGCAGGTCAGGCAGGCCCACAAACACAAGCTACCCCTTTCCCAGGCTCAACCGGTAGTCAGCCAGGTCAGCCGGTGCTTTATGGACAGCAGGAAACGGGTGGACAGTGCGGGCCGCAAACACCATTGCTATCAAATAGTCAATTAGCGGGCGGCAGCCTGTTATCATCTCCATTGAATCCTCAGTCCATGCCCGGCAATCAAGGATCGTGGAGTGGTCCGCACTCTGCTGCACAAGGAGTGTCAACGCCTTACGGGCAGCAGATCGCGGGTGGACAGGGAATGCCAGCGGCCTCTTTTGCTGTGCAGAGCCAGAGCCAGCAGGCTATTAGCAGTTCGCCCCCACTATTCGCTCAGGGGCAGAGTATGCCTGGTATGCCTGGTATGCCTGGTATGCCTGCATACCAGGCATACATACAACTGCCGTCAACTCCTATGCCGACGTCTTCGATGTCTCCGATGTCTTCGCCCTGGACTCAATGGCAGGCGCAGCCAATGCCACAAACACGACAGTCTTTCCGGCGGACTTCGCGGCGCAAAGCTCCTGTGATTGTAGGAGTGCTTGTTGCTCTGCTGCTTGTTGCTGGCACTGGAGTCGGCCTGTTGCTCTGGCTCCCTGGTTCTCCTTTCTTATCATTGCTTCCAGGAAATACCGGCCAGCACATGAAAATCGGGCAGAGCGCCACTATCGCACAGACGTGGCAGGTTGTGGTTGACAACGCACAGGCCAGTCCAGGCAATAATCTGAGCAAGCCGCCTGGCGGGAAAGTTTATCTGGTGATTTCCCTGTCGTTAAAAAATATCTCGTCCGGTGAGCAGGTTGTTTCAAGCATTCTGGCATTTGTGCTCCAGGATAATACTGGACACGAATATTATGAGACGATGACGACATTTACTCAGCATCCTGCTGGCAAGATAGCTCCCGGCGCGCAGAGCCGGGGAACGATTGCCTATGAAGTTCCGCTGGCACAGCGCCAGTTTCTGCTTGCTTTTTCCCCATCTCCGTCATCGTCCGGGCGCGTCTTGTGGGACGTCAACCTCTGAGGGCGAATAAAGCTCTGAGCAGGCAGCGTACGCTTGACAACGCTTATGGAGGGGTGATACCTTGAGAACAGAATAGCGTCATTTTTCTAGCGTAAGAGGAAGCTATGGCCGATAGCTACATAGAGGTGAGCAAAGAGGCTTTTGCTGAGGTTATCTCGAATGCCGATCCATCACAGATACTGGCTGTGAATTTTACCTCTGGACAGAGCAACATTTGCCAGATTCAGGAGCCTGAGTTTATTGCTATCAGCCGTGAATATCAGGATCGAATAACGTTCGCAAAAGTGAATGTCGAAGAACAGGGAAAGTTCACACAAAGATGGCATGTCGAAGGTGTGCCTACGCTTGTCTTCTTCAAGGGAGGG
>JADBKA010000370.1 GCA_014896635.1 Ktedonobacteraceae bacterium | reverse complement strand
CAGACGCTGAGAACGCATGCTGACATCCATGTCAGTGAATTTTCCCGCCCGTACACCTGCTGCGATGTAGAGCAGCGGGCCGGCACTGAGAAAAAAAAGTGTGATCAGAGCATATCCCAGAGCTACGATTGTGCTGCTTGCCCGGTAGAGCGCAACGAGGATAATAAAAGGTACAGAGATGACCGAAGGCGAGAGAATAGTAGAAACATATCTGGCAAAGTGGATATACAAAGGTATCGATGGAGCAGATGCTAACACTGTTTCTTTGTCTTCGTTCAGTGTAATTCGATCTGGCATGTTTTTCCTCGTAATTTGCTTAAAAACGTCATCTAAAAATGCGGGAGTGAAAGAATGCCTTCCCTTTCTGTTCAGTTCATGTCTGGGGCAGCGTAATGTGCTGAGCAGCGACAGGATAGCCAAGCAGCCTGCTGGCAACTTTACTGAAAGAACGCGGTTCGCCACTGCACCAGAGCTGAATCGCTCCCATGCGGCTCTCTTGCTCTGGATGTAGCGAGTTTTCTGCCTCCAGCAGCGAATGGACTCGCCGCGCTATAGCCGCTCCACTGTCGATTACCTGTACCTGTTTGCCTGCAACGCGCTCGATGGCAGGACGCAGTGCTGGAAAATGCGTGCATCCCAGGACGATCACATCAACCCCTTTACTGAGCAGTGGCTCGAAAGCCTGCCGCAGTGTCTCCTCTACGGCAGTTCCTTCAAGCTCGCCGTGCTCGACCAGTGTCACCAGTTCCGGGCAGCCAACGGCATACACGTCAATGCCCTCGGCGAAATCGTCAATGAGCCTGCGTAGATAGGCAGCTCTTGCTGCCTGGTTCGTTGCGGCTACACCGATCCGCCCGCGCCTGGTCATACGTGCAGCAGGCTTCACTGCCGGGACGACACCTACAAAAGGGATAGTATAACTTGCGCGCAGCGTGTTCAGCGCCGCCTGAGATGCCGTATTACAGGCGACCACAATCAGCTTGACACCCTGCTCGATCAAAAAGCGGCTGATCTGTAATGCAAATCCGGTAATCTCCTCTTCACTGCGCACTCCATAAGGGAGATGGGCCGTGTCGCCAAAGTAAATGTAATCTTCCTGGGGAAGTACCTGCCGCAATGCGGAAAGAATGGTGAGACCTCCCACGCCCGAATCGAAAATGCCGATGGGAGCGTACGCAAGGTGTGCATTGTTAGCAGTGCCGGATTCGTGAATGTTCTCTGTACTACGCTCAGCATCACGTGCGGGATGAACGATGTGTGATGCCGCCTCCTGTTCTAAACTACTATATTCCATAAACGTTCTATTTCTACTCTAGACTGCGAAATTCTCTCTGTTCGCCAAAAACATGACGCAATGTATCGCTGATTTCTCCTAGTGTCGCGTACGCTTCAACTGCGTCGATAATCAAAGGCATCAGATTCTCTGTGCCTGCTGCTCCCTGTGCGAGTGCGCGCAGGCGCTGCTCAACAAGAGCGTTGTCGCGTCTCTCGCGCAGAGCTGCCAGCCGGGCCGCCTGGTGCCTGCCGACTTCGGGATCGACTCGTTGCAGAGCTGGCCGTACTTCCTCTTCCTGGATAAAGCGATTGACCCCGACGACAATTTCCTGTTCCTGCTCAAGGGCGCGCTGGTAGTTGTAGGCAGCCTGCTCGATCTCCGCTTGCATAAAACCGCGCTCGATGGCGCGTACGCTGCCGCCGAGTGCGTCGATCTGTTCAATATACTTCCAGGCGCGCTCTTCAATTGCATCCGTCAGGTATTCGATGTAGTAGGACCCGGCCAGCGGATCAACGATGTCGGCGACACCTGTTTCGTAGGCAAGAATTTGTTGTGTGCGCAGCGCGAGGCGCGCCGATTCCTCGGTCGGCAGTGCCAGCGCCTCATCCTTAGAATTGGTATGCAGCGACTGCGTACCGCCCAGGACAGCCGCCAGCGCCTGGTAGGCGGTGCGCACGACGTTGTTGTCAGGCTGCTGCGCTGTCAATGTAGAACCTGCCGTCTGCGTGTGGAAGCGCAGCATCATGGAACGCGGGTCACTCGTATGGAAGCGGTCACGCATGATATGCGCCCACATGCGGCGAGCTGCACGGAATTTGGCGACTTCCTCAAACAGGTTATTGTGGCTGTTAAAAAAGAAAGAGAGCTGGCCGGCAAACCTGTCTACGTCCAACCCGGCATCAATGGCGCTCTGCACATAGCAGATGGCGTTAGCAAGCGTAAAGGCGACCTCTTGAACGGCTGTTGCACCTGCTTCACGAATGTGGTAACCACTGATGCTGATGGTGTTCCAGCGCGGCAGATGCTCGGCGCAGTAGCGAAAGATATCGGTAATAATGCGCATCGAGTGCTGTGGAGGATAGATATAGGTGCCGCGTGCAATATACTCTTTCAAAATATCGTTCTGGACGGTTCCTGAGAGCTTGCGTATATCGGCTCCCTGCTTTTTTGCGACGGCGATGTAGAGCGCAAGTAGGATACTGGCGGTAGCGTTAATCGTCATCGAGGTGCTGATGCGCTCAAGCGGCAGGCCCTGGAGCAGTGTCTCCATGTCTTCCAGGCTGGAGATCGAGACGCCGACTTTCCCCACTTCTCCTTCGGCCAGCGGACTGTCAGCGTCGTAGCCCATTTGTGTTGGTAAATCGAAGGCGACGGAGAGACCAGTTGTGCCGTGAGAGAGCAGGTAGTGGTAGCGTCTGTTCGATTCTTCTGCCGTGCCAAAGCCTGCGTACTGGCGCATTGTCCACAGACGCGAGCGGTACATCCCTGGATGGATGCCGCGTGTGAAAGGGAACTCGCCTGGATATCCGAGCTTCTCATGAGCGTCGAAGTCGTGCTGATCCTCTTCTGTAAGCAGTGCCGGCTCTTCTATCTCAGAACTGGTAACGAACCTCTCTTTACGTACTTTTGTTTTCTCTTGAGCAGCGCGTGCTGTTGTGTTGCGCCACTCTTCGGCGCTTTTGCTCACGTGGAATCCCATGAGCCTCTCCTCCTTTGTGTACCAACGATTATAGCATACGCAGATTATGGGGAAGGAAAAATTCCTTTAAATTCTGGTTAAGAAGAGAAAGATTGGCTAGAGCGGGCGCGGTGGGTACTGCTCTCTTATGGTAACATAGTAGCGTGGCAGTGCAGGCAGTGATGCCCGCCTGGCCTATATTGAGCACACCATCCATCTAAGCCCCTTCAATGATAGCCAGTACCTGTCCCTGGTCAACTGCCTGTCCCTTGTTGACACGTATTTCTTTGACCTTGCCGGTGATTGGTGCCGGCAGATCATTCTCCATTTTCATCGCTTCGAGGATAATGACCG
>JADBKA010000044.1 GCA_014896635.1 Ktedonobacteraceae bacterium | reverse complement strand
CGCTATGATCAACTCGGTTGCTGAAGTGGTGAAACGCTGTTCCCAGTGCTCTGGTGGCACGTAAGCGAGTACCTGTGCCAGCCACCACTCCTGCGCTTTCTCGTAAGCACTGTTTTTCGGCGAGCGAGCGCTAATGCCATCGCGCTGCCAGTCTTTTTCTAACTGATCTGGTGGCGTCACCTGAAGTTTGCCTTTCGCAAAAGGCTGCTTGCTCTTTACAAAATCCAGCATGCTGTCGGCCCGCTCGCGCATGCGCTGCGCCAGAGCGGATGCTGGCAGTCGCGCCAGCAGCGAAACAGCGAGAGAGCGCACGCTCTCGCCCCGATCATCCAGCGCCTTTTCCAGCAGCGGTTCATCCTCAATGGCGAGGCCAACTTCGAGCGTGCTGAGAAATTTGCCTCTCGCCTCGACTTTCTCCTGCTTCCAGGTTGCCGCAAGCCAGTCGCGCGCTCTGGCCGGGTCAACGGCGCGCAGGCGCCGCAGCAATTCAGCACGCTGCCCGGTAGTCCCTTCCTGCCAGATTGTCTCAGCATCGTCCGGCAAAGTCTCTTGCTCGTCTGTCAGAAAATCGTTGACCCAGGACCAGGCGCTATTGAACTGGCTGAGCCAGCGTCCCCGCTCCCCAAGCACGAGGTGAAGCAGCGGACGCAGCGCTTTTGCGCGAGTGGCATAGTCCAGGAAGGCAGGTAGCAACCTATGTGGCAGGCGCAGCCCGGCCTGTTTAAGCAGCGTTACAGCTTCTGGCAGTAGTGCGCCATATTTTTCCGCGTTCTGCAACAGGCTCTCTAACAGATGTGCGGCCTGCTGCGTGCAGACTGTGCGTGTCTCCTGTGGTGCTGGAGCCGGCAGCGTGGGAGCCGGTTGTGCGATAGAGCCGGCGCGGCGATAGGCAGCCCAGGCGCTGGCTGTGAGCAGCAGTCTGCGCTCGGTCTCAGCGTCCGTCAGTTGAGCCGCCAGTCTATCGACCTGCGTTCCTGTTGCTATTTCGGGTGTATCCTGCTGGCCTGTGCCGATAATAGCCGTTGTGATGAGTGGATTCGTCATGCTGTCCTCTCTAGCAGGTAGTAGCTGCCATGTGTGAATATGCCGAATGGCAGCAATGCTTCGCCATCCCATTCGCCGGCGAAATCAACTGGATGACCTCCTGAGAGCGCCAGCAACTGCCAGTGGCCGTTGCCATGCAGTGGCAATGCGAGGCCCTGGCGGTCGCGGATATACCAGCGCTGGCCTGTCGTATCGTAGAGTGGCACGACGTCACGTATGGCGCAGAGGAAGCGTTCACGCCAGGGTTGGCGTGCTACGAGCGCAGCCACCTCGTTAAAGAATTCCTCAATGCCGGCGACTCCTGGCAGCCGTTGCTGAATCACGTCGCCTGTGCGATGAAGCTGTTCGATGCGGGCGCGCTGCGGGGCCGCACCGGGCCAGTAGGTGATCTCGGCCTGCCAGCAACTGCCGGGCGGAATGACCTGGGGGTAGATGCCGCCGGGTGGTGCATACTGCTCGATGACGGCTGAGCGCCGTGTTATTGCTCCGAGCAGCCAGGTACGCTGTGTGGTGCCGCGCGGCGCATCTTCGTTGACCTGTCCCAGAATCAACCAGTCATCAATGACATGCTCCCCGCGCGCGCTTACCTCTTCCTCTGTCAGTGTCCAGCCGACCAGGAGCCGCACATCTTCCTGAAGACTCGCTTCGAGCTGATCGATCCGGCGATAAGCTTGCGTTAGCAGGGCGATCTGGCCCATCTGGCGGAGCACTTTTTCGGGCCAGTCAGGCGAGGCGTTAGGAAGAGCAGCCATGCGCCGCAAGCGTGCTGCGATGCCCGGCGCCTGAGCATCAACCATCCGCGCCGCCTGATCCTCCCAGAATCTCGCCGGCTGCGTCTCCAGGCTGCTCAGACCGCTGCGTACGAGATCGTTGAGCCAGAGGTCAAGGCGTTCGAGGCCACGCTGAATCTGGGCCTCACGTTTCTGCTGCGTTTTCTGCCGGGCGGCTTTCTGGGCTTCGGCGGCATCGGTTGCCGGTTTTGCAGCACGTGTTTCTTTGCGCTTGCTGGCTGCTGCCTGCCGGCTGAGCCACTCTTTCAGCCAGTCGGGCGCCTCTTGCTCGGTGATCAGGTCGGGAGCGGTGCTTGTGAGCAGAAGCAGTCCGATAGCGTGCTTGCAGGGCTGCTTGCGGCTCAGACAACTGCATTTAACAGCCATTGAAGAGAGGTCAATGCGGACCTGGTAGATGGCGCTGCCTTTACATTCCCCCCAGAGGACTCCTTCACTCAAACCGGTCCTTTGCCAGTGCTTTGCGCTGGCGAGCGACTTTCCTGCTGCTGCCACCTGGCTGTCCGGGGCCATCTTAGTTATCTGGTCACTGGTAAAGCGAGTGAATTGAATGCTCACGCTTTTCCCTCACGTGTATAGTTATGCGCGTCTATGTAGAAATTCTTAACTACTGTAAAGGATCTGGTAAGGATAGTCTCCTTGCTGGGAACAAAGTGCTATGTGAATAGGACTCTGATGATGTTGCAAGAACCGGCTTGAAACTTCCGTCGAGCCGGGCGCGTGCCACTCTTGTGGGTGAGAGAGACTATCCAGATAAGATCAGGAGAGACTGCTGGTTATGAGTAAGAGCAATAAAAAAAGAAAATCTCGTGGCAGCCAGGCTGACCTGCCTGCGACATCGCGGCAGGATGTGGATACGCTGGCACGACAGATGGGGACTACTCGCGCCAGGGCTGCGCGGCAGGCGGCAGAAGAGGGACGACCTGTAAATTACTATGCAACGCAAGGTGCAGGTAAAACCAGAGAAGCCGCCGAGCAGTCAGAACAGTCTGAGATCGACTACGGGATTCCGCGTGATACGTGTGCCGAGGAAGAGGCAGAACGTCCAGATGAGCAAGGGGTGATCAGAGCCGAAGAGGGCTATGATCCTGCTCAGAGCGGCGTCAGGCAATCTCATAAACAGCCTGGCAAGAAGGCCGAGGCGCCGGGCCGCGAGTCCGGTACAGACTGGGGTGAACAACTGGAAATGGGCCTGACGACTGATACGCCGGAGAATCGGCGCAATCCTGCAAATTAACCCGGCATGGCATCATGCTATGCCGGGTGGTAGTATATCAATGTGTCTGTGTATTTGTTGCTCATAGTCCAGAAAGAGGCGGGTATCTACATGCAAGAGAAGGAAAAAGTTCAGCATGTGCCGGTCAAGGTGTACCGATCGACCGATCGTTTGATGGTTGCTGTGCCGTTGCCGGGCATGGAACCGGGAGATATCCATGTGCAGGTTTCGCCTGAAGCTCATCTGCTTATTCAAGGGGAAATACGGGGTCTATTAAAGGATATCAAGGAGTTGCTGATTGATGAGTGGAGTGTGGGGGGCTATCGTCGTGAACTGGATCTACCAACGCCCGTCGATGCCAGCCAGGCCAACGTCACCTACCGCAACGGCGTTCTGGTCATCGCCTTTCCGGTAAGCTCTCGTACGACTGCGGCCAACCTTGCGCTCAGCAAAAAAGGTGTTGCCTACGGTCAATATAGCGGTCTTGCCGGTCATCCCTCTTCCTAGCTTCACAAAAAGGGAAGTCCCGGAGAATCTTGCCCTCCGGGACCTCCCTTTTTCATTAAGTTAACGCCTATGGATGTCCCCGATAACCTCTTTTTCCTTTTGGGAGAAAGGAGAAGGGAAAGCTAAAAAACCCCGCCAGAGTTCCTAAAATAGCTAGACTATCAAAAAAAATTGCTATACTGCTATAAAAAGAGTTTCAGAGATAGCGGGAGAAATCTGCGAGTGGATAGGACGAACCTGGCCGGTCGCACCTGCCAGAGAGCCTGTGTGAAATACCGACTGATGCCAGTGGTGCTCTGCCTGACTATACTACTGCTGGCGTCGGCCTGCGGCGCTGCGGACAGGTCCTCGCCGGTGACGCCGAGCAAGGTATCGCCTGATGATATCGCGGTACCGACGCCAACGGTCAGTCCCACGCCGGATATGCGCTCTCACCAGAGTGCTTCTTCTTCCCGGCAGCCAACGCCCGTTCCTGCTGGTACGATTCCCGCTGCAATGCCGCATTTTTTTAGTTTTGGCGTATTCAACGCGCCGGGAGCGACAACAGTGCTCGACGAGATGCGAGCGCACAATGGCACTGCTTTCGCCTTTCGCTATTATTTTCTCTCCGGCAGTATGAATGCCGGTCAAGGATGGGAGCAAGAGGGAAGCCAGTCGGAACAGTCTCCTCTGGCCTATATGCAGGAGAGCGCCCGGCACGGCTATATGCCGGTATTTATCTACACGGATCTATGTAGATCCGCTAGTTCACGCCCCGCTTCGGCCTGCGCAGGAAACAGGCAGGCACAGGAGGCGCAGGAGACGGCCAGCCTTGCCGATCCGCGCGTGATGAAGACGTATTATGCGCACTGGGAACTGCTCTTGCGCCAGGTCAGGTCTTTTAGCAAACCGGTGCTGATCATTGTTGAGCCTGATTTATGGGGCCATTTGCAAAGAACTGCCGGGGAGCAAGCCGATGCGGCTCATATTCCTGCCAGCGTCAGATCCTCTGGCTATGCCGCTGCGACCTTCCCCGACACTGCGCAGGGCTTTGCCTGGACGCTGCTGCATATGCGTGATACCGAAGCGCCCAATGCCCTGCTGGCGCTCAATGCGGTGTCCTGGGCCAGTGGTATCGACATTGCGAGTGAGACACGAAGCGACCTCGATCTGGCAAGTCTGGTACAGAAGCAAGCACAGTTTCTGAAGAGCGCGGGTCTGGCTGGCAATCCGGCAAACGTCTCACGTTGGGATGTGATGGCGAGCGACGTGATGGGTCCAGGTGGTGAAGAGGCCGGACACAGCGGTATCTGGTGGGACCGTCACAATCGCACATTTCCCAATTTTACACGCGCACTCAGTTTTCTCAGTCTGCTCTGCCAGGCCACTCACCTGCGTATGGTGCTGTGGCAGGTGCCAGTTGGCAATCAGTATTTCCAGACCATGAACAATACGCCAGGCCATTACCAGGACAATCGTGCCGAGTATATCCTGAACCATGTGGCGGATTTTGCCAACGTGGGTATCATCGCGGTGCTCTTTGGCTCCCGTACCGGCAGCTCCTCCTTTGACGCCAGGCATGACGGCGTCACGAATCCCTCTCCTGTTGTCAGCTTTCAATGCGATCTCTGCAACTCTCATGCCAGCGCCTATGCAGACGACGATGGAGGCTACCTGCGCCTCTTCATCGGCCTCTATATGGCCTATCCTCTGGCGGTACAGTAGGGAGAGACATCCCTTTGTATATGACTTTTTGAAGCAGTACATAACTGTAAACTTATGATTAATTCGAGCATAAGATGCAATTAAAAAAGACCAGTATGTTCATCCGGCTACTGAAGGGGGCTTATTGCGATCCTTCGATTCTTGTCAGCCCTTTTATGGCATAACACTTTTTTTATGATGGAGCCGCTTCTGGCTTGCGCCTGCTGCATAAGTCTGGTAGACTAACAATTATTCGGGAAAGGAAACAAGATGCTCGCGGTGGGCAACAGCGCGAGCCTGTATGCCGTGATCGTTGTTTGGAACGTGTTTATGGCTGAGAGATCCCCGATTGAGGAGAGAGAACTATGACAATGATGATGAGCCGGAAGGCGTTAGAGGATTATGGTTTAGTAAATTTGCGCAATATTCACTGGAATCTTCCGCCCGCAGTTCTGGTGGAACATGCCCTGGCACGAGGTGAAGGTATTCTTGCAGCAAACGGGGCTTTAAGAGCGACAACGGGCATGCATACAGGCCGCTCTCCGAAAGATAAATTTATTGTCTCGAATGAAGAGACGAGCGCGAAGATCTGGTGGGGAGAAAACAACCACCCCATGTCTCCTGAGACATTTGCGGTGGTACGTCGCAGCCTGGCGGATTATTTACAGGGTCGTGATGTGTATATCCTCGATGCGGCAGCAGGAGCCGATCCGCGCTACCGTATGCCGATCCAGGTCATCACAGAACTGGCCTGGCACAGCCTGTTTGCACGCCAGCTCTTCCTACGTGCGAACGAGAGCGATCTGACTGAAGAGCGTCCTGGCTTCACGATCCTCTGTGTGCCGCATTTCCATACCAATCCTAAAGTACATGGCACACGTTCAGATACCGCCATCATTATTGATTTTGAAGAGCGACTCGTCTTGATCGCTGGAACTGAATATGCCGGTGAGATGAAGAAATCGATCTTTACCGTGCTGAATTTCATTCTACCAGCTAGAGGCGTCCTGCCCATGCACTGCTCTGCCAACGTCGGACCGCAAGGGGATGTGGCGCTTTTCTTTGGTCTGTCGGGGACGGGAAAAACGAGTCTCTCGGCTGATCCTGAGCGGCGTCTGGTCGGGGATGATGAACATGGCTGGGGCGATAGCGGCGTATTTAATTTTGAGGGCGGTTGCTATGCCAAGTGTATTAACCTTTCGCGCAAGCATGAACCGCAGATCTGGAATGCGATACGCTTCGGTGCGGTCTATGAGAACGTAGTGCTGGATGAGAAGACGCGCGAGCCGATCTATAGTGATGCGTCGCTGACGGAGAATACACGCGCGGCTTACCCGGTAGACTTTATTGAGAACGTCGTGCCAGATGGGATAGCTGGCCATCCTCAGGCGGTGCTTTTCCTCTCTGCCGACTCGTTCGGGGTGTTGCCACCCGTCTCGAAGTTGACGACTGCACAGGCCATGTATTATTTTCTGTCAGGCTATACCAGCAAACTGGCTGGCACGGAACGTGGAGTGACATCGCCGCAGGCGACATTCAGCGCCTGCTTCGGCGCGCCGTTCCTGCCATTGCGGCCCGGCGAATACGCAGATCTGCTGCGGGAGCGCATCGAGAAGTATCAAGTGCGCTGCTATCTCCTCAATACCGGCTGGACTGGCGGACCGTATGGCGTGGGTGAGCGCATCAATATAAACTATACTCGTGCGATGGTGCGGGCGGCGATCAGCGGGGAGATCGACAAAGCCAGTATGGTCGTTGATCCGATCTTTGGCCTGCACGTTCCGACAAGTTGTCCCGATGTGCCGACGAAACTCCTGATCCCACGCAATACCTGGGATGATCCTGAGGCGTATGATCGCCAGGCAACAAAACTGGCTGCGCACTTCAAAGAAAACTTCAAGCAGTTTACTCTGCCCTCTGATGAGATTCGTAGCGCCGGACCGCGCTAAGTAATATCAAATCCGGTCGGGGGATCTTTCTCTCTCTCAGGAGAGGGACAGGAAAAAAACCGTAGCCCCGCCATCAATGGCGGGGTTAGAGGCATCTGTCCCCGCCAGGGTGCGCAAGGCGCCCAGACTCCCCCCTCTCTTTTTTGAAAATTGTGAAGTAGTTCACAGCAAACGCTGTGCTTCTATAGTACACTCACCTACAGAATACTCTTCGCTGCGAGCAATTCTGGAGAGAAAAGCGCAACAAAAACATCTCTAGCATAGACAATATGTTGATACATTTCTTACCATTACTTCTCTTAAATTTTTATGGAGGATCGAGCAGTGTTTCTTCTACAAGCGCAGGGAAGCGTCCCGCGACGGAGCGGCAAATGGGCGCCTCTGCTGGCCCTCTCTATGCTTCTCGTCATCCTGTCTGGATGCAGTACCGGTAATACCGGTGATACATCTCCTACATCTATCAAGATGCAGTGGTCCACGTGGAAGCCGGGTCTCCCCGATCTGGCATGGAAAGCGCCGGTCTCCGGGACATTGCCCGCTGACCAGGTGCTGCACATTGAAGTAACGTTCAAAATTGATCAGGCTGCACTGGAGCAGATGGGGAAAGGCAAGATAGCGCAGGCAGGAGAGTCGGTGAGCGCGGCTGATATTGCCAGCAAAGTAGGGATCAGCGATCAGGATTACCAGCAGATCAAGGCGTTCTTCAGCGGGGAGAATGTGACCATCAGTCTGGATAGCACCCGCACGGTGATGACGATTGAGGCAAAAGCTAGCGTCATTGCACAGAAGTTGCAGACGAAGTTTGTGGTGCATAAAATTGATAATCGCACCTTCTTTGCGCCTGACTTGAATCAGCTTCCGAAAATCCCCACAGCGATTGCTGAGAAGATTCAGGCAGTCACCGGATTGGATAATTATAGCCTGCCACTGCAACCGCTGGCACAGTTTACTCCGCTGCGGGGTGAGATTCAGCAGTTGCAGCGCGCGCAAGGCTGTCAGACCCGCCCGGGGCTTGTGTCCCCTGAAGTGGTGGCGCGCGCTTATGGCTTTGACCAGTTGTGGAAGGCAGGCTGGCGCGGCGAGAACATGACGATTAATCTGGTGGAGATTGACGGCTTCAATCAAAGCGACGTTGATCATTACGGGGCCTGTGTGGGGGCGCAGAATCAGATCAAAACGGTAACGGTCGGCAAGAAAGCTCCGGCGCCCGGCGGTGAGGCGACGCTGGATATTGAGATGATCCAGGGCCTGGCGCCCAGAGCGAATATCGTTGTCTACCAGACGGCCAACGCCACTGTGCAGGGCATCAATCAGGTGCTACGGCAGATCATCGTGGATAATGCTGGGAAAACACGCGATGCTGGACGACTGGTGAGCATCAGCCTGGGACAGGCGGAACAGTTATTAACCGCCGATGATATGCGAGCAATGAGTCAGAGCATCCAAATTCTGACGAATTCGCTGCATATGTCGGTGTTTGTTGCCAGCGGTGATTGTGGGGCATATGGTATGAGAATCTATGGACTGCGCTCCGTGAGTTTTCCCGCCAGCGCGCCGCATGCCGTCGCCGTAGGGGGTACGACGATGCTCCTGGGGAAGGACGGCACCCGTGCAGATGAGATTGTGTGGTCAGATGGCTCGCAGCCGGTCTATTGCCATAACCAGTGGGGCAGTGGCGGCGGGCTAAGCGTACAATTTAAGCAACCTGAATGGCAGGTGGGCGACGGCGTGCGTAATAAATATTCGACAGGCATGCGCCAGCTCCCGGATATTGCAGCCATTGCCGATAATCTCCCGGTCTACTTCCAGGGGAAGTGGATTGGAGTTGGCGGAACAAGCGCAGCTACACCGATCTGGGCTGCGGGCATGGCGCTGGTCAATCAGGGATTGATTGCGCAGCGTGATCTGTTCTGGTATGCGCCTGATACGTTCTACACGGCCATTGCCAGCGCGAGCAACCGGCAGCCATACTATGATGTGACGAAAGGCAACAATCTGTACTATAACGCTACTGCGCACTGGGATTACACGACAGGTTGGGGAACGCCGGTTTTGCCAGCATTCTATCGCGTGCTGTATGACAATTCTCAGATGTGACATGGCTTTGCACTCAAAATACGAATGATATGAGTTGCCTCTGATCTCCTGACCTAACGGTGAAACTCTCAATTTCGTCTATTCTCTAAGATAGAAGCAGGAAAGTTACTGAGATAACCTTCCTGCTTTTCACTTTTTGATATGAGGAATGCCTTAAAATCAGGAGAGGAGACGTATGTGGTAAACCGTATGGGACAGAAATGGGTGTATGGTCTGGTGATGTCGCTAGCTGTGCTCGGTCTGGCAGTGATGGGAATGCAGGTGAATAGCTCACCTGCTCGTGCAGCAGAGGATAAGGTGAGAGTCTGGGTGCAGGTGCTGGATTCCTGCCAGCAGGCGCTCGGTGGAGAAAAGATCACGCTGACCGGCAACGGCTTGAATATTACGAAGTCGATTCCGCAGAAGAAAGTAAGAACGGTAGACAGGGTGTATGGCAATTGCCCGCTGTTGCATGGGAACTGCGCGCGTGTGCAGGACACAGGGTGTACCTTCTTCGATATTCCCATCCCCGCTTCTGGCGTAGCGCGCTATACACTCACATTGACAAAAGCCGCGCCACATTATGCGTATTGCATCAAGCCTACCTGTCCGGGTGGCCCTGAAAAAGCCACAGTGAAAGTGGATGAGTATGGTAATGTTTCTGCAACGGTATCCGATAAAACAGTGCGCAAAGAGTATCCGGCCAATAGTGGGACGCGGACCGATCCCGTGCTCTTCCATAGCTGGGATAACCGCTAAGTGGTACTTTCTACTGCCCGGTGTTTACCGGTGCAAGGGGAGGGTTTTCTGACCTTCCCCTGCGGGGGTCTCTTCTCCAATCTTCAGAATCTCCTTGTTTCCCTCTTGACTCTCACGCGGCGTAAAGGTTATATCCTATAATTAACGTCTGGTCACTCCTTTCTTCAGGGATATGATAAGCATACCAAAGGAATTGAACTGTATTGCGCTCCGACAGCAGATGGGCGAGCCACCTGGCTTCACAGTACGCAACATATTGCCCTGGAGGGGCGGTGTTTCGTCTTGTCCTGTAATCAGTTTGCCCGCCGAAGCGACTACCCCGAAGACTATACAACTCCATTTGGAGATGATCCAGATACCATCCTTTCGAGAGGAGGAAGTTGTATTGTCAGCCCCCTGGGAGAAATGCTTGCCGGTCCTGTGTTTGACATGGATGCTCTTTTAATAGCGGATCTTGACCGAAGAGACATTATTCGCGGAAAAATGGATTTCGATGTGGTTGGTCATTATGCGCGACCTGATCTCTTCCATCTTTCCGTCAACGAACAGGCGTATCAGGCTGAAAAGGGATTCTTGCAGGCCAGCTCCAACGAGAAGGAGGAAGAAAGCCCCTTGCACAAAGTTTGAATTTTCTCTTCAGGAGGGAGGGCGAGATTGCAAGTAGGCACATCCGTCTCCTGAGTCCTGGGTCCCGGTGCTTGATCAGGCAAGGGTGTCTGTTGTACAATGCTCAGCAGAGAGGAGACGACCCGTGACGAATCCCAACGCTTCCCAGGAGAAGCGCCCCCTCACTTACTTCTTGCTGGTCCTGGTCCTGAGCCTTCCCTTCTATCTGATTGGGGGAAATCAGTTACCGTTTCCCGTAAAGCTTCCCGCAAGCGCCTTGATGTTTGTGAGTCCATTGACCGCCGCCTTGCTGCTTTCTTCCAGGCAAAGCGGATTCGACGGCCTGAAGGCGCTCTTCAAGAGAGCATTTGATTACCAGAAGATCAAACAGAAGATCTGGTATGTCCCCATCCTGTTGTTGAGTCCTGGCCTCTATGTTTTGTCTTATCTCGTCATGCGGGTGATGGGATGGCCGCTGCCTGATCCCATCAGCATTCCATTGCTCCTGGCGCCGGTCTTTTTCTGCATCTACTTTCTCGCAGGCATCTGTGAAGAACTGGGGTGGATGGGCTATGCCTTTGACCCCCTGCAAAATCGGTGGGGAGTCTTCAAGGCCGGCCTGATTTTAGGGATCGTGTGGCAGCTCTGGCACCTCATTCCAGATCTCCAGGCGCACTACACGGCAAGCTGGATCATCTGGCACGACCTGCAAGGAGTGGCATTACGCCTCCTCATTGTCTGGATCTACACGAACACGGGCAAAAGTGTCTTTGCCGCCATCCTGGTTCATGCCATGGATAATGTGAGCTGGTCTCTCTTTCCCAACTACGGTTCAGGGTTCGATCCGTTTGTTACCGGCATGCTCACCATTATCGCGGCAGTCATTGTCATCATCGGATGGGGACCAAATTTGTTGGCGCGCCAGAAAAAGCCCCTTTCCTGATCTGATCCACAGCAAGACCGCTGTAGTATACTTTCCTGAACTTTGGCATCGATGGCATCCATAATAAGCGGGCAGCAATAGCTCTCGCATACGCACAGACCGGTGGTCAAAAGAATCCTTCCTCTGTGCCGCGCTGGCTGCCGCACGGCACGGAGAACGATGTCCCTCTCTCCGATTCGGGGACATGAGGACCCCTACGAGAATCTCTCTCTATAAGGAGAACCGGGGGCAGCAGAGATCGGGGTTCGTGGCGACTATCATACGACCAAGAATATTACTATCGCCGAGGAGAAAAAGGCTGGCGGAGGCGCGCGAGATTGCGCTGCGCGTGCTAGATTTGCGCAACGCTGTTGAAGCCCGAACGTATCTCAAATCAGTAGCACGTTGAATAAAACTGAGGAGAGAACATGCTCTATATAGCGTTATTGCGTGGCATCAATGTCGGCGGCCATACGGTCAAGATGGAGCGCCTGCGCGAGATCTTCAAGGAGGCGGGCTTCAGCAATGTCCGCACATACATCCAGAGTGGCAATGTCTTCTTTGAGACGGAGCAAACGGAGCGCGAAACAATCACCTGCACGCTTGAGCACCATTTGCACAGAGGACTGGGTTATGAAGTTCCTGTTTTTTTACGCACCATCGCGGAACTTGAGCAAATCATGATACTTAACCCGTTTCAGCATCTGAACGTCACGCCCGATATGCGGTTATGTGTGACGTTTACTGCCGAGATCATACCGAGTACGCTTGCTCTGCCGCTCCGTACCCCGAAAAACGATATGGAAATCATCCACGCGACGGATTACGAAGCGTTCATCGTCTGGTATCTTATCAATGGCCGTCCCCCCACATCTCAAGGCTTCAAAGTCCTGGGTGACAGAACGACCACGCGCTTCTATCACACGGTCGCCAAAATCCTACAGGCGGCAAAAAAAGGCGAAAAGGGTTAGGTAAACATTTGTCTACCTTTCCCTCGGTGCCAACCGCCTGCTTGACCAGTGAAACCTTCAGAGCCTGTTTGACATGCATGCTTCTTCCCCCACTGCTTGTGAACTGTGCGGCGCTAGTCCTGAGCCATTGAAGCATGTAATAGTTTCCCCTGCTGTCAGGGACAGGGAAAGACCGAAGAACCACAAATCTTCTTCTCAGTCAAATATAGCAGACAGAAATGGCTGCTGTCCATCTCTGTCCTGCTGCTTCGCGCGGCATTTCCGATTGGGCTGCACGGGTGGAGAAAAAGAAGATAGTCAAGCTGTTGCCTGGCACTTCAAAGGGAGATGAAATGATTTTCTTTGACGAGGACAGACCATCCGATTCGCCTGTTGTCGAACGGATCTGGCGCTGCCATAGTGAGGGAGCGCACCCGTTTCTCTCCATTGCTGCCAGCCGCTGCGAGCTGGTGGTGAGCAAACTCCAGGGCAAGGTCACGGTAACGATGCGCGGGCCAGAGACCAGAGCGACGCCGCAGGGAGATTGTCCTGGGGATGGAGAGTGGCTTGGCATTCTCTTTAAGGTAGGGACGTTTCTGCCGCATCTGTCCACCGGAATGCTGGTGGATGGACAGGTGAATCTGCCCGTCGTGGCGGAGAACGCCTTCTGGTTCTCAGGCTCCGTCTGGCAACTTCCTAATTACGACAACGCTGACACGTTCGCTGACTGGCTGGTGCGTAGGGGGCTGCTTGCGCGTGATCCGGTCGTCGATGCCGTCCTACAGGGGCAGCGACAGAACTGCGATCCTCGTACCATCCAGCGCCGTTTCTTGCGAGCCGTCGGGCTGACGCAGAATACGGTTCGTCAGATCGAACGCGCCCGCTACGCCACACATCTCTTACAGCAGGGCATTGCGATTCTGGATGTCGTTGAGCAGGCTGGCTATTTTGATCAGCCACACCTGACCCGCTCGCTCAGGCGTTTGATCGGCCAGACGCCGGCGCAGCTCCGGGAGCACAGCCGACCTGAGCAGATGCCGTTTTTGTACAAGACAACGCCTCTCTGGATGGATCATAATGTCTTCATCTGACGAGCAACCAAGAGAAGGAGAAACGAAACGTATGAGAAAAATTATTACGACCACGTGGGTCACGCTTGATGGCTACATCGCAGGTCCAGCCGGAGAGATGGACTGGGTTGGAGAAACGTTCGATGAAGCAATGGGTTTGTATGAGGGCGAGGTGGTCGATGGAGCCGATACGCTCCTGCTGGGGCGAGTGACCTATCAAAGTTTTGCCGGCTCCTGGCCCTATGTACCTGACAAGCCAGATGTCTCTGAGAGCGAGAAGGCATACGCGCGCAAATTGAATGCGATGCGCAAAATCGTCTTCTCCAGGACGCTTGAAAGCGTAGAGTGGAACAACTCCACGTTGCGAAAAGAGGTGGTGCCGGAAGAGATCAAGCAACTGAAGCAGGAGCCGGGGCGCGATATACTGATCTACGGGAGCGCCAGTATCATCCAGACTCTTACCAATTATGGCTTGATCGATGAGTACCAGGTCTTAGTCCATCCCCTGATTCTCGGAGGTGGAAAGCCTCTTTTTCACCACATCCAGCAGCCGGTGAAGCTGAAACTGGTCGACACGAAGAGGCATCCTTCCGGGGTTGTAGTGTTGTTCTACCAGCCACGAGAGAGCGCGTCTTCAGCGTCTTGAACGGGAAAACCCGACAGCGCGAGCTGTAACCGTCCCCCCCTCTGGGGCGTAATGCTAAGGGAAGCGTTGGCGTTGAGTCTATTATTACGCCGACGCTCTCTTCTGACCTGATAAAAAAGGGACAGAAGGTCATTGTATCCCTTGACGAGAAAGGACTATAGCTCCGATGATGAACAGCCCTCTCATTCTTTCGACGACATCCACACTCTTCGGCTGCCGGATCAAGCGCCAGGCAGGCAGCGATTATGCCTGGATCATGTAAGGATCACGCCCGCCGCAAGTGCGAAAGGATGAGATAATCTATGAAACAGCCAGGCCGGCGCATCAAACAGGAGCGCAACGCTGCTGATTACGGCTATCCGTCAAACGACATTGGCGTTCTTTCCCGGAAAGCCCTGGAAGTCACGCGCCGGTTGACGGAGTTCTATGGCGTCGCGGCCTGGTCCAGCAAAGATCCGATGAGCCAGCTTGTGGATATCATCCTCTCGCATCGGACGCGCGACGAGCAGACTGCTGCGGCCTATGACACTCTTTTGCGGCGTTTTGGCTCCTGGGAAGGCGTGCGAGATGCGCCCACCGCTGAGGTGGAGAAGGCCATCGAGAACGTCAACTGGCCGGAAGTCAAGGCGCCGCGTCTGCAAACCATCCTGCGCCAGATTACCGATGAGCGGGGAACTCTCAATCTGGATTTTTTGCGCGAGATTCCCGTTGCGGAGGGCGAGGCCTGGCTGAGCCGTTTTGCAGGCGTGGGACCTAAGACGGCGGCCTGCGTTCTGCTGTTCAGTGCGCGCAAGCCGATTCTGCCAGTTGATACGCATGTGCATCGCATCTCGATTCGCCTGGGACTGATCGGCAAGAAAGTGTCGGCGGACCGGGCGCACGATCTATTGCAGGCACTCCTACCCAACGATGCGCAAAAAATTTATAACTTTCACAAAGGACTACTGCGACATGGGCAAAGGATTTGCGTGTATGATGTGCCGCGCTGTAGCAGGTGTGTGCTGACCGACCTGTGTGACTACTATCAGATGGTAGTGAAGCCTCACATGAAAAAATCAACGCAGCAGGAGGGATGAACCGTTAAAACCGAAACCTGGCTGCAATAGGAATGCAGCCAGGCTCCAACAGTAGATGTGCGTGGAAAGTTAGCCGACAACTTCGATATTGTCGAGGCCGCCGTAGAAGCTGTACCAGGCGTGAGCGCCCTTAGCCAGAATCTCGTTAAGGGCCTGAATATTCTTCACGCCCTGGTCGAGCAGCCACTCTTCGAGGGCGGCGGGACCATTCTTGGCGAAGACCGGGATGCCCTCTTTCCAGGTCGCGCGGCCACAGAGCACGCCGCTGAACGGCACACCTGATTCTATCGCCAGTTCCAGGCTTTCGAGAAACACCTCGTTATCCACACCCGCGCTCAGGTAGATGAACGGCTTTTTAGCGACGGAAGCGGCGGCGCGGAAGTGTTCCAGAGCCGTCTCGTGATCATAGGCGTAGTCGCCGCCTTTGTAGGCGCGGCTGCCGCGTAGATAGGCGAGATTGATAGGAATTTCGACTTTGAGGATATCGACGCCGTAGCGATCTTTGGAGAACTCTTCCATCGTCGCCGCGACGTATTCCGGTTTAAGCTGCGCGTACTCCAGGCCCTTCTCATCATAATTGTCGTCGTAGGTGACGGGTTCCAGGAAGAAGGGGATGTCGAGCGCAACACACTCGCTGCCAACGCGCTCAATGAAGGCGTGCTTGACCTCGTTGATCGAGGCGTCGTCGTGAGGATTGTAGTACATCAGAATTTTGACAGCGTTGGCTCCGGCCTCGGAGAGACGGCGGACGCTCCAGTGGTCCAGCAGGTCGGGGAAGCGCCCCTTGACGCTGGTATCGTAGCCGGTTTTCTCATAAGCTAGCAGGACGCCGGAACCCGGCGCGCGCTCTTCGAGGGCTGGCAGACCGTATTCGGGGTCCAGCAGGATCGCGCTGGCATAGCGGGTAAGCACTTTCGTCACCTTCGTTTTAAACGCTGTCAGATCCTCGGCGGCGAACGGTCTGCCGCCGGCCTTCTCAAGACCTTTTTTCAGCGAGCCGCGCTGGTCCATTGCAGCGGCTGCGATGACTCCCTGCTTGTTGGCGCAGGTCTGTAATCCGTTGAATTTGCCTTTACTTATTTGCACTCTTGCCATGATGCTCCCTTTCTTTCTTCGTTCAAAATAGCCGGTACCAACTAACTGCTACGCTGCCTGCTGAACTGTCGCTGCAAAACCTGTCGGTGCCAATTTGTAGAAAGGCATCGCCAGGACACACGAGACGATTCGTCTCCATTGTTTATTATATCACCGATGGCCGGTGGCGCCTTTTTTCTCTGCTGGCCGAATCTAAGTAGGTGGACAGAACGAATGAGAAGCGGGGTCCAGGGGCGCCAGCCCCTGGCGGGGCATGGGGTGTCCCCATTCCCCCTTTTTCTCAATTCTAAGGTCCACCTACTTAGCTGACAGGCTTCAGATAGCAGGTTTCTGTCAGGCGGATGGGCGATAAATAAGGGGGGATTGCTGCCTGGCTCGAAGAGGTGCAGACAAGCACAGCATTGGAGAATCACAAAAGTTGTTCGTCTGAGAACATAAGGAGAATGTTATGGTCAAGCAAGAGATCCCTCTGAACAAAAAAAACTCCTCCCTGCGTTTTGCTGCTTTTTACGAATGGATGACGAACCGACCCGCCGCCCGGCGGTTTATCGATCCCTTGCGACAGGAGATCGCCGGTCAGGCGCGTGGCATTGTGCTGGAGGTGGGTGCCGGTGGAGGGCAAAATTTCCCTTTTTACCAGCCTGCGCAGGTTGAGCGCGTAGAGGCTGTTGAGCCGGACGAGGCGATGCTGGCCTATGCAGAGCGCAGGCTGTCCACTGCTCGCGTCCCTGTCCATCTGATGCAGGCTGCCGCCGAGGTGCTGCCGTTTCCTGATGCCCATTTTGATAGCGTGCTGGTGACGCTTGTTTTCTGTTCGGTGTCTGATCCGCAGCGTGGACTACGTGAGATCTGGCGTGTACTCAAGCCGGGCGGTGCGCTCTTGCTTCTTGAGCATGTGCGTGCGCAAGGAAAACTGACCGCTCGCATCCAGGATATGCTTGTGCCACTGACTACTCGCTGTTTCTGCCTGGGCAATTGCCACTGGAACCGCGATACCCTGCGTACCGTGCGCGAAACTGGCTTCGAGGTGAGCCGTGTCCAGCAGGTCAGAGGAGGACTCCAGCCGGTGCTGAGTATTGCGGCGAACCGGCCCCGGATGCACGAAGAGATCCCATCATAGGATGATCTGCCTTCTCTACCGTTACTCCTCACTGAAGAGGGATGCTGATAATGGGTTTCAGCGCCGGGTAGAGCGCGCGGTAGGTCTCGTATGCGCGCGCGTAGGCCGGGGCTGTGGCGGGATCGGGTTCGGTACGCTCTACGACGCGCACAACCTGATCACAGGCGGCCTGAACGGTAGGATAGACACCACAGGCCACGCCGGCCAACAGAGCGGCTCCGAAGGCTGGTCCCTCGCTCGCGTTGGTGACGACGAGTTCGGCGCCGAGTACGTCGGCGATGATCTGGCGCCAGAGTGAACTTCTAGCTCCGCCGCCGGTTGCGCGCATCTGTTCGAGGCGCAGTCCCTGCTCGCGGATAATGCCGAAGCAGTCTTTCAGGCTAAAGGCAACCCCTTCCATGACGGAGCGAATGAGGTGACGGCGATCATGGCTGGCGGTGAGACCGATCCAGCCGCCGCGCGCATAGGGATCGAGATGGGGCGTCCGCTCACCCTGCAAATAGGGAAGGAAGATCAGGCCCTGGCTGCCGGCTGGCACTCCGGCGGCTTCCTGCGCCAGTGTCACATAGGCATCAGTAGCGGTCCAGCGTTCCAGCGCGCGCTCCGGCAGTCCGATGTTATCGCGTACCCAGCGCAGCGAGAGGCCGGCTCCCTGTGTCACGCCCATAAGATACCAGGCGCCAGGGACGGCATGATTGAACGTATGGACGCGCGGGATGGGACCGGAAGTATCGACGCGGGGCGTGTCCGAGTAGGCGAGGACGATGCCACTGGTACCGACGGAGACGAGTGCGAGTCCTGATGTGACAATACCGTTGCCGACGGCGCCGCAGGCATTATCAGCTCCCCCACCGGCAACTGGTGTGCCTTCGGCCAGGCCGGTCTGGGCCGCCACATCTGCTGTGATTGTTCCACTGATTGTGTGAGAAGAGACGACGGGCGGGAGCAGCGCCGGATCGAGGCCGATGGCGGCAAGCACTTCCTGCGACCAGGCGCCGTGCTTTACATCGAGCAGGACTGTACCAGCCGCGTCAGAAATCTCCATTGCTTTGACGCCGGTGAGCAGAAAGCGGATATAGTCTTTGGGCAGCAGCAGCGTACGTGCGCGCGCGAAAATCTCTGGCTCATTATCGCGCACCCAGAGCAGCTTGGGTGCTGAAAAGCCGGTGAGCGCAGGATTGCTGGTGTATGCGATCAGCCGAGCCGCGCCAACCCGTTCGGTCATCCAGCGCGCCTGGGCATCACTGCGCTGATCGGCCCAGATGATGCAGGGGCGCAGGATGCGGTTCGCCTCGTCGAGTAACACAACGCCGTGCATCTGACCGGAGAGGCCAAGACCGCGTATATCTCCGGGCTGGATGTTGTGCTGAGCACCGATGGCGAGACAGCTACGAATGGCGGCAACGGTTGCCCGCCACCAGTCGGCGGGATTCTGCTCGGCCCAGCCGGGGTGGGGATGAAACAGGGGATAATCGACGAATGCATCAGCCAGGACATGCCCATCTTCGGCTGCGAAGAGAGCTGCTTTAACACCGGTGGTGCCGAGGTCAATGCCGAGCAGTGCCTGCATCTCTTTTTTTACTCCTTTTTCAATATATAATATCAAATCCATTGAAAAAGTGAAATGGGGGACACCCCCATTCTCTGCCAGGGGGCCTGCAAAGCCCCCTGGACCCCCACACTTATGTTCACCATCCAAAAAGAGCCTGAGACGAGATGATCGTTCCAGGCCCGACAGAAAAAAGCGTTAACTGATGACCTCAGCCTCGTAGTAAGACACCAGATCTGGGGCGTTCCGCTGTTCGCTACTGATATTGCTGTGATGGCGGCCATAGGCGCTGTGGCTAATGTACTCCTCAACCGCCTCTTTTGAAGTCCAGCGAGAAACTGCCTGGAGCGAGCCATCCTGGGCGGTCCAGATCTCCAGGCCCAGAAAGCCGCTGAATTGCTTCATATCGGGCATTGCGCGCCTGAATGACTCTATTACTGCCTGTCTGCCGCCGGGATTGGCGGGGATCTTTGTTACGGCTATGTACATATGGTGTGATCCTCTCTATTGTTGCAATTTCAAAGGCGTTGATCGGTCAATGCTGACCGGCCAGCCTGCTCATATTATATTGTACAATCTAACTGGTATTTCTCGTCCCGTACGGACATCGGGGTCGGAGTGTACGGGCAAAGAAATAGCGCGATTCTCCATCACTTTATTAGTGTAGTACAGGGACTTTCGATGCAGAAAGGATGCGACGAACCATGAGCAGTGTAGACATTCCGATCAAAGAGTTCCGGCTGGCGTTGAGCGACCTCACCTTTACGGGTCACGACCTCGTACGACCAGAGTCCATCATCGCGCAGCGAGACGGCACGCTGTGGGTCTCAGATGGCCGGGGCGGCGTGACACGCATCAATGTCGATGGAACGCAGCAATTTCTGGGCGGTCTCGGTGGTGAGCCGAACGGACTGGCAATGGCCGATGATAGCACAATCTACGTAGCAAACATCGCTACTGGCACGGTCCAGAAGCTCACTCCTGATGGGCAGACTGGCGAGATGTTAACCGAGATTGACGGTGTAGCTACATCGAGCGCAAACTATGTATTTATCGACAGCAAGAATCGGCTCTGGCTGGCTTTTTCGACGCGGGAGTCTCAGTGGTGGCCGGCGGCAGCCGCTCCCCGTCCTGATGGCTATATTGTGCTACTCGATGAAAAGGGACCGCGCATCGTCTATGATGGTATCTATTTCACGAACGAGATCCGGCTGGATGCGAAGGAAGAGTATCTCTATGTGGCGGAGACGATGAAGGCCCGCATCTTGCGCTTCCGGGTGCAGCCGGATGGGAGCCTGGGGGAGAAAGAAGTTTTTGGGCCGGATGGTCTGGGCCTGGGGGCGCTGGTGGATGGGTTCGCCTTTGATGCTGAGGGGAATGTGTGGGTGACGACGCCGCTGCGCAATGGCGTGGGCATCATCACGACGGATGGCGATTATCACGTTGTCTTTGAGGAAGCCAACGAAGCCCTGCTGGCGAGTTTTGCCGAAAAGATTGCCAATGGCACGGCGCAGCCGGCGGATATGGCGGCAACGGTTGGTCAGACATTGCAACTCGTCACCAGCGTGACATTTGGTGGACCTGACCTGCGCACTGTTTATGTCGGCTCGCTGGCAATGTCGCGCCTGCCGACGTTCCGCTCGCCGGTGCCGGGTCTGCCCATGAAACACTGGAGGTAAGCAAGAGACCTGCGGAAGCGCGCAGAGCCGGGGCGGCTCCTCTCAGGAGGGAAGAGCGCCCCGGCCCCGGCAAGCGAGGGTAGTCTACAAGCCGTATTGCTGGCGTACGAGCGAGCCGATGCCGATGGCATCCAGCCGGTCCAGCGGCGCAAGAATCGTCAGTTGTACCACACCGGGTAGCCGACCAATCTCCACTCCCCCGGTGATCGTACATCGGTTGCGCACCTCAGCCACTGTCATGTGGAGCACTTCAGCAGCGCGGTGAATGGCGTTATCCGTCGCATCGTTCAGATTCGGGCCGGTGCCAATAAACTGGAGCGGACCGACGTTGTGCTGAAGTTGTACATGATAACGCTGAGCCAGTCGCGCGCCTGCTTCCAGCTCGTCTTTTGTATAAGGACGCGCAATAAAGGGCAGGTCCTCAGCGACTGGCAGCAGGATCGGGCCATCCAGGGCCAGATTTTTGATTACATTGACACGAACGCGCGCTTCAGCAGTGATATCTGTCGTGTGCAGGCCCAGCTCTCCATCGCCCTGATTGGCATGGCAATCGCCGATGTAGACGCCACCACCGTCAATCTTGACCGGGCAGATGAGTACAGCTCCGGCCCGTACCTCGTTTGTGTCCAGGTGCGCATCAGTTTTCACGCGGTTGAGCGTCTCCTGTGACATGGCATAGGGGTGATGCGCCCCGATCAGGAAACTGCCAAAGTCCCCGGCATTATGTGAGTCGGGAAGATCCGCGCTCGGCGTCGTGCCGATATTGCCGATGAATGGACGTAGCCGGGCCAGCGTGCCGGGAATAGTATGAGGCTCAAAGAGCAGGATGGGATGCTGGCGCGCGTTCGGGGGAAGGGCGGCCACCTCGCGGGCATGCAGTGCAAAATCGTGAGCGTTCGCTGCATCCATCGTCAGGCCGACCTGGCTTTCATGGTCGAGGGCAATAGTATATCCCTCTTCAAAGCCAAACGTGTTGATCACTGCTCCACAACTGGCACAGCGAATACTGCTTTCTCCCGTCCCTTCAATGCGACTGGCAGGCCAGGGTGTGCCACAGCCCGGACACTTTTTATCGACAAAAGGGTCATCACCAAAGGCCGCGCTGTTCGTCACCATCGTACCGGAAGAGGTTGCCAGCGACAGCACTCGCATCGACTCGATAGTGATAGCCAGCGCGTCACCAACTCGTGCTCCTGCGACGGCTACCGGGCGCGTGACTTCGTGTCCGCCGCGAAATTCCGGCGTGATCATCGGTCCCCAGCAGCCAGGCGGCACCACGCAGCGGATATGTCCCCCATCCTTGACTGTCGCAGCAAAACCCAGGCTCGGTCCGATCAGTCCACCGGTATACTCGTCTACAAAAACCTCTTCTCTGATGTCACTATCCATTGTTTTCATGGAATGCTTTCCTTTCCCTCAGCAAATAACGAGGCGTCTCAATCGAGTAGAGGGACTCGTTCAACTCTCTAAAGGGGCGCAATACAAACCTTCACAACAAGACTCGTCGGTAGCGGAAATTCTCTGGGCCGGCTATCCTTTCTCTCCAGTAACAATGTACCCGGTAGCAACCGTCCAGTCAATCTCTTCGCTTGACTTTTTCAGCATAGGCATGCTATAGTGCCTCAATAGTAAACGTTTTCTTGAAGATGACAAGGCAGCAGGTGGAGTCTCTCTGTTACGTCTGGCTGGCTTTCCTGGAAAGTCAGGGCAGCCGCTGGAACCACAGGAGGCTCAACATCCCGCCAATAAGCAGCAGGATCGCGCCTGCAGCGCTCATCAGGGCCGTGATCTCCGTCTGCTCCTGTACCCATCCAATGCGTGAACTTAGTTCTGTATAGATCTGCTGGAGCGTCCTGGCCTCTTCTGCATAGAAGTATTTCCCGCCGGTCATCGTTGCGACCTGCTGCAATGTCTGCCAGTCCACCTCTGTTCTCGTTGATCCGAAGCCACTCCCCGTCGAAGCAGTGCCACGTTTGCCGATAGCGATGGTATTGACGCGCACCTGTTCATTTCTCGCGCGTGTGGCCGATTCGATGGGAGAGCTGCCGACCGTGTTAGCTCCATCGGAGAGGAGAACGATGGTTGCGGGGGGAAGCTCTCCTTTCTTCGCATGCATTTGCTTTTGTTGTTGCGCGACCTGGTCGAGAGCCGTTTGCAATGCATCGCCGATAGCCGTGCTTCCATCGGCCTGCAACAGATCGATAGAACGCAGCACCTGCTGGTGATCGAGGGTGGGAAGATTTCTCACTCTGACGGTACCACTAAAGGTAATCAATCCTACCTGCATATGCTGTGGGAGTGACTTAACGAATGTTTGAGCGGCTTGCTTTGCTGCTTCCATACGGTTAGGCGACATATCTCTGGCCTCCATTGATCCCGATGTGTCAATCAACAGCAGAACCGTCGCCTGCTCACGGGGGACCGAGAGCACTGCCATAGGTCGTGCCAGGCTTGCCAGCAGCGCAGTGAGGGCCAGTAAAAAGAGCAATGGTGGAAGATGGCGCCGCCAGCCCGGTCCGGGGCCGGCAACGCTGCGTAGCAATGCGAGATTGGTAAAGCGCGCTGCGTAGGTTTGCCGCCGGCGCTGGATCAGGATATAGAGCAACACCACGAGAGGGATGATACTCAGACTGAAAAGAAACAGAGGCCACTGAAAAAACATTGCTGTCCCTCACTCTCTACATTATCAGGCACGGTGAACACCGGATTGCCTGTTTGACCGGAATAGAGAATTGTTTGTGTTTGCTCGTCTGCCGCGCTTCTGATGACGTGCGGCCAGAAAGCGCACAAATGTCGGGAGAAGTTCTTCATGGGTATCCAGCAGGAGCAGGTCCACACCACAGGTAAGCAATTCAGAGCGGATACGCTCATCCTGGCTTTGTGCTGCCTGTCGAAAACGCTCGCGCAGGTTTTTGTCTGCCGTATTAACAATGAGCTGCTCTCCCGTCTCTGGATCTTCAAGTGTGATCAGGCCGACATCGGGTAATGCGCTCTCGCGTGGATCAGAGAGACGTACTGCCACCACTTCGTGTCGTAGAGCCAGCTTACTCGCAACATCTGCCAGCCGCTGGGAGTCAGAAAATCTGAGATAACCAGGATGAGAGAAGGGCGTGTAATCACTGTTTCGGCCTGTTTGAGTGCTGCCTCCAGATTGGTTGACTCCTTACGCTTCTGATTCGCGCGTTCACGCAGTTCCGAAAGCAGGCGCAGCAGGTGCAGCCGTCCGGCAGCCGGGGGGACAATCTCAAGCGGCTGGTCGGCAAAGAAGATTGCGCCCAGGCGATTTCCGTTGCGATTGAGGACCTGGCCTGCGACGGCTGCAAATTCTAGCGCGCGCTCCTGTTTGAGGCAGAGGGCTGTTTCCCACTGCATTGAGGCACTGAGGTCGATCAGAAACCAGACATCCACAGCGCGCTCCATCTGGGCAATACGGACCACTGGCTGTTCAGTACGGGCAGTGATGTTCCAGTCAATGAAGCGGATATCGTCGCCCGCTTGATAGGGACGCACTTCTGTCAGTTCCATTGCGGGGCTGCGATAGCGTGAGCGCTCATCGCCCCAGAGCGACGCGGCGATAGGACGTAAGATGGTCCAGCGTACCCGCCGCAACAATCTATCCGGCGTCTCTTTCTGCCCAATGGTTTCTTCCTGCCTGGGAGGAGCGCCTGTCTGTCTTCTTCTGAAAAGATCAGGCCACATCGCGGTCTCCTAACTCCAGGCGCGGGGGGGGATAACGATCAAGGAGTGCAGAGAGAATACTCTCGGCTGTTATCCCCTGAGCGATACCTTCGTAGCTGAGCACCAGGCGATGGCGCAGTACATCAGGGACAAGATCAGCCACATCGCGCGGAAGAACATAGCTGCGGCCACGCATCAGAGCGATGGCACGCGCACCTACGATCAGGTTGATAGAAGCGCGTGGGCTACCACCAAAAAGCAGGGCTGTGTCGAATTGTTCCAGGTCATGTTTAGCCGGAGCACGTGTTGCCTTGATCAGCGTTGCGGCATAGGAAATCACGCGAGGGTCAACATAGATCTCCGTGACTGCGCGCTGAATGTCCAGCAACGTTTCAATGGAGAGCAGTGGACGTAAGGTAATGGCGGGTCCCATGACGCGCTCGACAATCGCAATCTCCTCTTCATAGGAAGGATAATCCACCAGCGTCTTGAACATAAAACGATCAAGTTGCGCTTCAGGCAGTGGATAGGTGCCATCTGATTCGATAGGGTTCTGGGTCGCCAGGACCAGGAATGGATCTGGCACGGGATAGGTTTGTTTCCCTAATGTGACATGGCGCTCCTGCATCACTTCGAGCAGAGCCGACTGGACTTTAGCCGGCGCGCGATTGATCTCATCAGCCAGCAGGAGATTCACGAAGACGGGACCCAGTTCAGTAGAGAAATCGCCGGTTTTACTATGGTAGATACGCATACCAACAAGATCGGCGGGAACAAGGTCGGGTGTGAACTGCACGCGACCAAAAGAGCCACTCACGACCTGAGCAAGCGATTTGATGGCAGCGGTTTTTGCCAGGCCGGGTACTCCTTCAAGCAGAATATGTCCGCGCGCTAGCAGCGCGACAAAGAGCCGTTCCAGCAGATGATCCTGGCCAACTATCAGACGCTTCACCTCAAACAGGGCAGTCTCAATCTGCGAGGCATACAGCGATACCTGCTCATGTAAAGGGGACTGCTGTGGCTGAACCATGATAGACTGTACTCCCGTATCCTCTCTCTTCTCCAGAAAAAATTCTCACCATAGAATGGCGAATCAACACATTTTACATGTACAAACGGATAAAAAGATCTGTTATACTTCTTACCACAAACAGTATGCTCTGTGATGGGAACTACTCATAAAACGACACCATGAACGAAAGCGTTTCATCGTATGTGGTCTTTAATGGTGGTATCCGCAGACCATCTCAGAAGGCTGTGGCCCAGGAGTCTCTTCTCTCCTATGCCTCTTGCATCCCTCCATGATATAATAGATACTGCTATTAACAACATACTGGTGATGGAGTTCACCTCGTCAGCCAGAGAGAAAGGGCTGGCGAAATTGCACAGACGCTAATGACTCCTGATGACGCAATGAGCGGTGTCAGGAGCCTTTTTTCATGTTTTTTGGCCGAAACTGGAGGACGTTTATCAGTGACTTCGTTGATCTTAACAGGAGGGATTGGTCTTGCCGGGGCCTCAGGAGCTGTTACTCGCTACCTGCTTGGCCGTTTCTTTGCGGAGCGGGTCAATGCTCGTTTCCCGCTGGGAACGTTTCTCATTAATATAAGCGGTGCGTTTCTCATCGGGCTGGTTTTTGCACTTGCTGGCCATCAGCTTATTTCACCGACTATCCAGTTGCTGCTGGCGACCGGCTTTCTGGGCGGCTATACCACGTTCAGCACGCTCAATTGGGAGACATTACAACTTGCACGCGGCGGCAGTATGTATCTCGGCCTGCTCTATCTCGGCGGTACATTTGTCCTCGGTCTGGGGGCGGAAATGCTCGGAATGATGGTGGGAGGGTTGCTGCGATGAAATTGTCCTCTTCAGCGCAGCGACGTCTTATAGCCGTGTTCAGTGGCGGATTCTGTGGTACAGTGGCGCGCTATCTGCTCAGTACATTTATGCAAGCTCATCTGGGCAAGAACTGGCCGTACGATATCTTCTTCATCAATCTGACAGGCGCGCTGCTGCTGGCATTCTTCAGCAGACTGGCAGAGGAGACGACCTTGATTGGGCCAACGCGCCGTTTGTTTCTCAATATCGGCTTTCTCGGCGCCTATACCACGTTTAGCAGCCTGGCGCTCGGTGATGTGCTACTCTTCAATGGGGGACAATGGCTGCCCGCGCTGCTCTATCTGCTTTTGAGTATGGGCGGTGGTGTGCTGGCGACGATGAGCGGGGACTGGCTTGGCTTGTGGCTGACCGGCAGGAGCAGGATAAGGAAAAAAGCCGAGAGAGAGGCAGAGGAGAGCTGCCTCTTGAGAGGATTGTCA
>JADBKA010000043.1 GCA_014896635.1 Ktedonobacteraceae bacterium | reverse complement strand
GTCAGTGGCCTGTCCGCCGGGCTGGCCGTCTGGCTATTCAGAGAGCTGGTTGATAGTCTTTCGACAGAGCAACTGACCGAGCGCCCTACCCTCTCTCCTGATGAAGGGATGCAGCAGTCTCTAAAAAACGGGCTTTCCGGCGTGCCTTCCGGTGTACTGGTTGGTGTGCTTTCTGGTGTGCTTTCTGGTGTGCTGGTTGGTGTGCTTGCCGGTGTGCTTTATGGCGTGCTTTCTGGTGTACTTGCCGGTGTGCTTTTCGGTGTGCTTTCCGGCGGGCTTTCCGGTATGCTGAGTGACGTTGTGCATCACTATATCCTGCGCTTCTGGCTTGCGCGCGCCGGCGTCTTTCCCTGGCAGGTGGTGCCGTTTCTCGAAGATGCCACGAAGCGCATTCTACTGCGGCGCGTTGGCGGCGGCTACCGCTTTGCCCACGCTCTGCTCCAGGATTATTTCGAGGACTTGCACGTGCAAGCGGCTTCGACGTTTTCTCCGTCACAACAGGATATGGGCAGTGCTCCGGCAGAGGTTACATCTCAGCAAGGCTAAGGGGGAGCGGGTTTTTCTTTTGCCGGGGCCTGTCTGAGGCAGCTCAGCGTGGGCATGCACTCTGCAAGCTCAGCGGGATCGGGGGTACTCGTCATGAATGCCTCTGTTGGCAAATTGATTTCCCAAGCTCAGAGAGGAAGGACATTCCCGCTCAAAGCGAGCAGAGAGTGAGGATTTCTCAACAGAGCCATAAATGTCGCTCCTACACTGTTTATGGGTTGGTACATCTTCTCTTGCTTGATTTATGAGTGCCAAACGTCACAAATCCCATCACGATAGCCAGCAAGGGCGGCAGAAGGTAGACGAGTTGGAGAGGGAATGGAATACGATAAATCACTGGCAACAGATACGTGAGGTAGAGCATCACGACACTTGCTCTACCCAAGCCAAAAGTGATAAGCGCATTGCGGTAGGTCTTCACCTATACCTCCTTGAACAGCGTGCTGACCGGCGCGAATTCAGGCATACCCTTAGAGACCCGACCCCAGGCTGTGAAAGGCAAGATAGTAGAAGAGGAGACCAGCACTTAGCACCATGCTGATGAAACCAAGTGCTAAACCACTATAGAGAAATAATCGCACTTTACCAGTAAATGGTTCCTCTTTATTGGTGAAAAACGTGACAAATCCCATCACAATTGCTGCCAGTGGTGGGAGAAGGTAAAAAAGCTGTATATAAGGAAAATGATATATTACCGGAAATATAGCTATCAAAAAGAACATAAGAATATTGACCAGCCCCAGGCCAAAGGTGATGAGTGCGTTGCGATAGGTCTTCACATATACCTCCTTCATGAGCAATATATCGTATTTCTCTCAGAAAGTATACCTGGTTCTTTTACAGAACTGCTATCCTCTCTGAGAGAATGCCAGAACCTGCTACAATTTTTACCAGGTGGAGAGCCAGAGGGAATGCATCATATGGAACAGAGAACGAGGAGCCGCATTCCAGTAGTTCCAGTAAGACTCATTGATGGAGCATCCATCACACCATGTAATTTCGGTTCTCTCACGGTCATTGGTGTCTGTGAGGTAGCCAGCATGGCCGTAGCACGCACTATTAGGATTATCCTGTTTGATGAAGCGTGATTTTCTCCCTCCATTCATCCAGGTGGATGATTCGCCAGATACAGCCAGATCACAATTAAAATCACCCATGAGAGTCCAGTCCGTACCACGACCATCCTGGTTAGCCTGAGGATTTTGTGCTTGATTATACATCTCATTCATAAATGAGCTATTAGATGTCATCTCCTGAGTCTGTCTACAGGAATGGCAAATGGCAAAAAAGTCGGCGATTTGCTGTCCTAGATCAATGCCTCCATGAGGGGTGCCAAAGGTCACAACGTCGGTGATGCCCAATCTAGGAGGCATTGTCCATGTTGCCTTGCGCTGTGTCACCTGATAGATAGCATTGCGTACAATCAGTCCACCCATACTGTGAGCCACAACTTCGACGTTCCAGCCATCATGGATACTGTAGTTCAGATAGATATACCAGGCAAATAAACAACTAAGATGATAGATGCTCTCGTTATTGTTCCCTTCATTTCCAGGGACATAATTCCTGCAATGGCTTGTGTATTTACTGTCGTGGAGATCTGCATTGCAGTTGACATCACCACTGTAGAATTTGACCGTCTGAATGTCTCCAGTTCTACCCCAGGTTTTTCGCTGACCAGCAATGGTATGTGGCTGCTTGAGATAGTCGATAACCGTACCCCATCCGTAGTTATAATGGTCTGCACAGTTAAAGCCAACAGAACTTCCACTTGGCGCAGCATTGAATCCATGAACCAGTATGATGGTGTCTACACCTGCTCGCCAGGGGCTGGAAACAGCGCGTGTGTTAAGAGTTGAAGGAGTAGGTCTTGGCTTAGAAGTAGGATAGGTACTGGGAAATGGAAGAGATTTTTTGGGGGGTGATGGTGTAGCGGCAAGTGGGCTTGAAAATGTAGCAGAGGCAAAACGACTGGAATTGCTCACCAGATCAAGTACAACTATAGCCAGGAAAAGCAGAGCAATGACAACAACTCGGCGGAAGAATAACATGGCACATCCTTTCCAAATACTCTTTAGTCCCCGATAGGAGGAGCGATAGATATTGATAGGTGTATTAATTTCTCATTACACCTCAGAGTCGGGGAACGCTCTCAAAGAGAGTATTTTTATCTTGCTTATTTTCGATGATAGAAAAACATTGTAAATTTTATGTAGAAATATAGTTACAATTTGGTAAAAAATGTGTCGGACCAGTTAAAAAACTCTAGGTGAGTATAGTTCCCCTTGTTCGTGTCCATCATGAGCGTATCCAGTGGAGCTTTTCCGGCCATTGTTTGATGCCCAGCAGTGCAGGGTACATACTGTAATGCCGTGCCTACATGATCGAGGGCTGGAACGTGCCAGCGTCCTTCATGAGGAGCGGGATCGGGGAGACTCGTCATGAATGCCGTTCCCACACTAGTCCTGGGTTCTTGCTTTTTCTCTTATTTGTAAACTGCTTACGACTCTGTATTCGCAATCTGCATCATCTGCTCGGCCAGGCGGAGCAGAGCATCGCGCAGTTCAGGGGGACGATGCACGACGAATGGCAGGTTGAGCGACATCAGGTAGCGCGCCTGGCTATCCAGGTCATCATACTCGCAGCGGAAGAGCGCGCCGGTCGGCGTAGCCGCAAGCTCTCCGTAGAACGTGGGTATCCTCTGCTGTACCGTGAATAGCGGCGCCTGAAACTCGACTTCAATCTGCCAGCGACCCTCAGATTTACCATACCACTTCATCACATACGCCCGGCAATCAAAATCCTCTGGTCGCTCGAAAGACTCCTCAAGCGTCTGCACCTGCTGGATGCGATCCAGGCGGAACGTGCGGTAGTCCTGGCGCAGACAGCAGTAGCCAACCAGGTACCAGCGTCCTTGCCAGCCCACGATGCCGTACGGCTCGACTTTACGATGCGTCAACTCGTCGTTGTAGGAGCGGTAGTCGATGGCGACGCGCTGGCGCTGTCCGATGGCCTGGCTGAACGTGATCAGCAGCGAGACATCGGGCCGCGACTCCTGCTGAGGCGAGAAGAAGAAGAGATGAGAGGACATGGCTTGCAGGCGCTCTCGCGCGCGCTGCGGCAGCACACGCGAGACCTTCGCCAGCGCGCCTTCGACCGCCGCCGGTGACTGGCCGATCTCCAGCCAGGACGTGCCGAGCAGACCGAGCATGATCGCCGTCGCTTCCTCTTCCGTGAAGATCAGCGGCGGCAGCTTGAAGCCGGGCCGGAGCCGGTAGCCCCCATAGCGGCCAGTGGTTGCCTCGATAGGAATACCCGCATCCTGAAGATGCATGATGTAGCGACGCACCGTGCGTACATCCATCTCCAGGCGCGCAGCCAGCTCTGGCCCGCTGATGAACGGCCTGGCCTGGAGCAGTTCAAGCACGGTGAGAATGCGACTCGTGGGATGGTACATGTATGTTCTCCTCCTCTTTCCGTTCAGTCTACGCCTATGGGAGACAAGTGGAAGAGTTATGGACATATGCCATAAATAGGCATATACTACTACAAAGATAGCCTGATATTACCTTGCGTTCAGATGGACAAGATGCGCAAGCATCTTGCCAGTCCCACCGGCGGGGGGACGTTTCTGAACGAGTATCAAGATTCCATCCCATGTTGCTTTCAGAGAAGCAACATGGAATGAGACATAGCATAGCGAGATTTTTCACAGGTGGTCTATGACTGATGAACCGTGATAGCTGTCATAAGCCTCTCATCGAGCGTGCGCGCTTCTGCCCGCACTGCGGCACACCTGTCACCTCTTCATCATCTCTACCGGAGTTGGCAAGTGATCAGAAGCCGGAACCTGACCTGCCGCTCCAACCATCCAGTCAACTCACGTCACCTGTGCCAGAGAACATATCTTCGCAACATCCTTTCACAGTTCGAGAAGAAGGCAGGCACAGCGCCAATATTCCTACGACGCAACTCGACAACGACAAAAGTACCAGTGATGCTGAACAGACAGTAATCGTTTCTCCAGAACCGACGCTGGTGAGCGATGCCGAACAAACCGTAAATGTTTTCCCGGAACAAGCACAGCGGTCTTTTCCTGCGCCCGTTCCTGCGGACTCCGGCCAGGGCATCGACTCGCCGGTGCTCTATTTCCAGAACGCCACTCAGCAGGCTTTTCCGCCCGCCGGAACTGGCAGCGAAAGTATACATTCAGCCGGATTCTCCTTTGATGCCTCGAATCCTGCCCTGCCTGCTCCCTCCTCAACGCCTTCGGGATCATTCATTTTCTACCAGGTCAGCCCACCGACAACATCAAAGTCACGCAAAGGAAAAAATAAAATGCAACCAGGGGTTGTGAAAAGACCACAGCGTAGTCGTGGCCTCAACTGTGCGCTTGGCTGCCTCGGCGTACTGGTACTGCTGCTCGTCGCTGCTAGCGCAGGCTGGTTTTTACTGGGACGTCCCTATGCACATGATATCGCGCAGGCCGAACTCGACCGCGCTCTCTCATCCGCCGTCAATCAGATCCCGGCCCAGGCTTCGCAGTTGCCGCCTGGCTATACCCTGGCCGTTTCGGAGAGCACGCTCAATAATCTGATCGTGCTCAATCTCGCGCCTTCAAATCCGGTCAAACAACCTGTAACGAAAATTACACCTGCGGGCGTCCGCATCGAGTTCCAGATCTATGGCCTGGCATGCGCCATCAGCGGTACACCACAGGCGCAGGATGGAAAGCTTGTCGCTGCCAATGTGACCACCGAAGGCCCGGTCAGCCTGGTCATGTCATCACAGGAAATGGCAACACTGTTGAACCGGCACCTGGCCGATGCGCAGGCAAAGATCGGGCATCCGGTCCGGCAGGTACGACTCAAAGATCACGAGATGAATCTGGTATTGGGATAGCTAACGGATATGCCGCCTCACACGGCGCATGTAGAGCGCAAGCAGACCCGGCGGAATAAACGCCAGCGACATGTTCGCTTGCAGGAGTAGGGTACTGTTAGTGGATGATATGCTGCTGGCTCTGGGCGGACTTTTCACCACCGGGCAGGTATTTGTGTTCTTGACGGCTGGTGGTGCAGGTATATCTTTGAAGGTAGAGGAAACGTTCGGGATGAAGCCATTATTGTCCTGCCCAAGCGGCCAGTAGACCAGCGCGGCCCGTCCGATGATGTTCGCAGCCGGTACGCATCCCCAATCACGCGAATCGGAACTACCGGCGCGGTTATCCCCCAATACAAAGTATGTGCCGGGCGGCACGACACGATTAACGATAGCCCCATAGGGATTGCCCTGCCGGCGCGGATCAATATACGGCTCTTGCAAAGCCTTGCCATTGACCATCACCGTCGTATCCTGAATGGTGATGATATCGCCAGGCACGCCGATGATGCGCTTGATGTAATCCTGCGTCGGGTTGGGGGGCGCCACAAAAACTACCACATCCCCACGCGCCGGCGTATGGAAATGGTACGTCCATTTATCTACCAGCACTAGCTCCTGGTTGTGCAGGTTGGGTTCCATGCTCATGCCATCGACGTTGAAGTTCTGTACAGCCAGGCGAATCACCAGAAACATGAGTACCGTCAACACAATCGTTTCGATTATTTCACGTGCCAGGCGATAACGCTTCTCAAAGTCAAATTCTATGTCCACCGGTTTTCCCTCTACGCGCTGCAAGGCTATTCAACATCCTTTCTGTCATTGCTAATAGAGAGGAGAAAAAGGCTGTGCGAGGACAGTGCGGAGTATCCCTGCACACCCGTCTTTTCCTGTCTTTCTCTATTGTATCCCTGCTCAACAAGTGCCAGTTTGATTATAAACGATACAAAGATGAATTTTCTTCTACTTGCCAAGAATTTTCTGCGCTTGCTCGTAAAAAGTTTTTGCCCCCTCGGCAGGCTTCATTTTCCCCTGGCCGATATCTTGCGACGTCTGGATCAGCAGTGCCTCTATCTGCCCGGCTGCTGGCGGGTCGAGCACCTCTTTCACGCGCGTCAGACCAAGCGTTGGCACAGTGCTGACATAATCGAGGATTTTTCTCTGCGCGACGGTGAGTTGCGGCACAAGCATGCTGCGCGCCAGGGCAGAGCCGGGAATGCCTCGTTCAATGCTCAGCGCTTTCACGGCATCAGCATTATTATTAATGAAACTGATAAAGCTGGCTGCGATATCAGGATACCTGGTAGTAGCGGCAATACTCATCAGCATGGACGCCTTGAGATACATGCCAGGTTCCTTGCCGCGTGGCATCGGCACCAGATCCAGCGGGTGTGCTGCCGCTTTCTGGTAGGCATCAAACATGTTCGACAGAGCAGTATTGAAGACCGCTTTGCCTTTGATCATGCTCGATTGATCTGGTGCAGCGGAAAGGTTCTTCAACTGCATCTGTATCTCTATTGGCACGCACGCGCCCTCACTTCTGAGCGTATTCCAGTAGTCGAACCACTCGGCGGCATCATCGACGAGAAAGCCCAGTCCTCCCTCGCGGTTGTAGACCTCTTTATTGCGGTCGCGCTGGCGTATCCATACCTCAAACGTGGTAATATTGCCACTACAATCCTCGGTGCCAAAAATGCTCTTGCCATAGGCGCGTGAGATCTCGCGCGTATATGCTCTGAAAGTCGCCCAGTCCATATTTGCCGGGAGCGGCCCCACATTGGCGCGATTGAGCAGCGTCATGTCGTAGAAGAAGCACTGGTAGTTTCCACCCATCGGCACGCCGTAGACGGTATTGTTGGCCTTACTGCTGCCGAGCAGCAGAGGATCGTAGTCGGACAGGTCAATCGTCTGGTTATAGATCGACTGTGTGAGGTCAAGCAACTGCCCCTTTCTGACAAAATTCGCCAGATAGCGCATATCCATCTGGATCAGATCGGGCGTCTTGCCGCTGGTAATGAGCGCGTCCAGTTGTTTCCAGTAGACATCAAAGCCGGTAAATTGCGAGGTGATCGTCACTCCGTTATGACTCTTCTCAAAGAGCTGGATCGCCTTCGACGTCAACTCGTTGCGTGTCGCTGATCCCCAGAAGATCATTCGGAGCGCGGCAGGGGCCTGCCGCGACGTCGTAGGCGGGGGAGAAGAAGCTGGTTCGGTGCAGCCGGCCAGCCCGAACAGGGCCAATCCTGCCATACTGCTGAGACCCATTTTGATGAGTGATCTTCGATTATACATTGCTTGCATAATGTACTTCTCTCTCACTTTCAGGGTTGGAAGAAGCGTCGGAGATGTTGCGTTGCTCACCGACAACGGATATCAGCTCTTCCACAATTCGTTCAAGCTGGGCGGCGGCCTCATCGGTAGATTTCGCGCCCCTGGTGAGTTGCTCAGTTGCCTGGGTGGTCACGCGCAGCGAAGTCTCCAGTTTTCCGTTCATCGTCTCCTGGTGCCTGATCGCACGCTCAATATATGATGCAGCTTCGACTATGTCGTGCATGGCCTTGTTGAAGCGTTGTGCATCGAGCGTCTGTGAATTTTGCACCAGGTTCGTGCTGACGGTATGGATACGCTGAGCGGCAATACTGGCCGCATTGGTATAGTATTTGATCGATTCGAGCGCAACGCGCGAGGCTTCGACCAGCCATGTCTGTTCATTTGCTACCGTATGCTCATCATTCGCCAGCTCCTTTAGTGATTTACTGTTATTGCGCAGGACGGCAACGGAGCGCGAGATAGGCTGAGCAATACGCCGTCCGGCGAGCAGGCCGGCGATAATCGCAACAGTAAGCACCACCACCACGATCAGGATGACGGTAAGCAATTGCTGATCGGCCAGGCCGGCCACAGAATTCAGCGGCCTGAGAATATAATACGTCCAGGGAACGACCGTACTGCGCCACTTGACCACCACGTATGTCTGGTTCTGCTCTGCCGGGGTAAATTCGGTGATGGCGGAAGGCCGGCTATCGTTCTGCAAAGCGGCCAGTTGTGGATCGGCAATAGTTGTGACGGCGCTGGTACTGTTGCCGTAGAGATCCTCATCCTTGATACGTTGCTGCAACTGTGGCGAGAGTGGTGTTATTGCTTTGAACAGGTATCTGGGATGAGTGAAGCCTGAACGGTCAGGGTTGGTATAGGCGATGCGCACTCCATTCTGATCGAGAATAAAGCCATAGCTGTCAGCACCTATCGCCTGCGGCTCGCCGTCAACAGGCTCCCAGATGCGATGCAGGCCGAGCGAGCCTCGTATATAGCCTATAGTGTGAAAAGTGCTGTCGAGGACGCCGGCGTAGATATCGACTGAAGCTTTGTTGCCGGTGAGATCATAGAACACATTTGAGATCGCAACGCTGCTCGACTGCTGGAGCTGATCGCGTATTTCTGGTACAATGAGATGCTTTCCGTGCAATTGGGGATCAGATGGATAGGATAAGGCAATATTTCCTTGTGCATTAAGCAATGTCAGGCTGATATAGTTTGCCACATCGCGGTGCTGCACAGTGAACAACATATTGCGGACGTTTTCTCTGCTGTTGGCGTCGCCGGCAGACAATAACGTTTTCACAGGAGTGGCCTGGCTTAACGTTTTGATATCGTTCATGCGTTCGGCAAGGTAGGTGTCGATAAGCTGGACGCGCGTCTGTGCGCTTCTCTGCATATCCGTACTGAGCTGTTTCACCAGCGCTGGCCGCAGGAGACTTTCGATACTGCCGATGGTCGCAAACAGTGAGACGATAGCGGTCAGCGCCAGCAACAGCGATATATACAGAGATAAAGGCAGACGTCGTTTACCAGAAGCAACTTTGACTTGCTGAGCCATAGGTGAATCCTTTGCTACAATGATTGCAGACGAATGAGGCCCGCGCGTTCCAGATCGGCGAGCAAGGTGCGGATCTCGTCGGCCCTGTGGCCCATAAGTCGCACCAGGTCTTCAAGAGTGCGCTGTCCATCAATCAACAGGAATAATTGTCTATGGGTGCGAGATAGTCCCAGCCGGGAAAAATACGGCAGAATCTCTGAGGCGCTCCGTATGCGATATGGGACTACCTGCTGTATCGCAGCGGGCAAGGGCGTGATGCTTTCAGAGACCGGCTCCACAGGCCCCGCCAGCGGATCGGTATTCAGGTTACTCGGCAAGGGGCCACTGCTCATGGGAGAAACAGCCTGCGATTGAACAGAGGAAGGTAGACTCGTCGTTACAGGCTGAAACACAAAGTAACAGGTTCCCCATGACATAAGCCTGTCAAATGCCATTGCTCCTCTCAGTGGGCCAAGACTTGCATCGGTGATCTGCCCATTGACCAGTCTGATCACTCCCTGCTCTAGTGTATTGCCCATGCCGCTGCGCTCTACCGTCAGGAGGCCAGTCTTGTGAGTCAACTGAAGGAGCTGAATAACATCCGCTAATTTTTCTGTTACTGTTCCACGCGGCTTCATGACATTGTGAACTCTCTTTTTCTCGCAGTATCACCGGTGCATTGTCAGGAGCAATTATCAGAAAACGCTTTTAGCCCCGAAGCCTGGGAATCAGTAGAATATCGTTCTCAATATATAGAGCAAATAAGTACGCACCTGTGGAGTAAGCCTCTATGGCCTGGGATACTAACATATGGTCAGCTCATCGTCAATAAACAGAACAACTATTCTGATAGCATCGCTGGCTGCTTACTCAATAATTCTAACGAAGAAGCATTCCCTACGCATGGGCGAAATAGTACTAATGCCTGCAACCCTTACCATCCTGCTGGCCTGGAAGTGAGAGGAAAACACTGCTATCGCAGTAGATTCAGAGACCTTTCCTGTTTACGGGATTGAGCCTCTGAAGTATAATAGCCAGGAAAAATCTATCTTAGTAACGTTCTTCATTCTGGGAACTATCCGGGTCAAACGCTCCCGGTGAAGCGCGCCATTCCTGATTGTGGGGGAGTGGGAAGATAGCATTGTCTGCTATAGAGGCATGCAGATGAGTCAGAAATAAAGCAAGTTTTATTCTCTTCATTATTGATCATCTTAATGAAGTGGCAGATAGCAGGACGACAACGCAAGCATTTTCAGACAGGCATGCAGAAAGGAGGTTGCCGTACCAGCCTGGCGGCTGAGCCTGGATTGCTGAATACGGCACATGCTCATCACTATGGAAATGGTCAATAGTCCCTCGGTGCTTGGTTCTATTCACTTTCTCAGCGGGCCGATGGCGGGGAAAACTTTCCTTATCACAAAGCCTTTGATCTATATTGGGCGCGGCGGTGACCCGAACGACCCGCAGCTAAAAAATGATGTTGTCATCGCCGATCCGGCGGTTTCGCGCCAGCATGCCCAGCTTCTCTGGAACGGGGAGGCGTGGATGATCAGGAAGCTCGCTCCTAAGAATATTGTCACCGTGAATCAGCGTGAAGTAGAACAATCACCGCTCGCTCACAACGACACTATAGGACTTGGCCCCACTACTACTTTCCGTTTCGAGGTCTCTATCCCTTCCTCGACTCCCCTCACCGCGCGGTCAGATCCTTTCTCCGCGATGCCACCTGCCTCATCACCCCCGTCAATGCCGCCTGTCTCTGCTTTTTCCTCGGTACCCCCTGCTTCATCGCCACCGTCGGTGTCACCTGCCTTTGCTCCACTCTCAACGCAAGCTTCCGGTGGAACCGAGGCTGCCTTCTCGCCACCAATGGCCCAGGCTCCCAGCACCGGCACAGAACGAGCCAGCGGCGAGCCTACGCTCGAAGTCAGCACCAACACTGATCGCAACAGGCATACCTATCGGCTGGCCGCGCCGGTCATTGATATTGGACGTGACCCGTCCTTGCGTGAGCGACAGCAGCGTGGCGATCCGGGCGCGATCTGGATCGACAGGCCGACTGTCTCTGGTTTCCATGCGCAGATTGTGCGTGAGGGAAACCGGCTTGTCTTCATCCATCCTCATCCTCAGCGAGGCCGCACGCTGAACGGCATCGACTACAAGGGACGCGCCTATCGGGGCAACGAGCAATTTCGCCTCGTCCTGACGCGCGGTGATGTTCTGCGCATCAGTGATGAAAATGGTACGTTTGTCACGCTGACCTATAATGACGGCACGGGCGCGCCGCAGGAAGCCGTACCGGAAATTCGTCCTATTGCTCTGGGGGCGCCTGTGATCACGCTTGGCCGCCTGCCCGACAATATGGTTGTGCTGAACCATCCCCAGGTCTCCGGCCACCATGCTCGCCTGGAACAGGCACAGGGGGGCTATCGCATCGTTGATTTGCGCAGCACCAACCATACATATGTGAATGGACAGCGGGTCCACACGCGACCACTTAATCCTGGCGATGAAATTCGCATCGGTCCTTTTAAACTTGCCTATACCGGGACGCATCTTGCCCAGCACGACGAAAGCAGTGGCGTCCGTATTGATGCGCTACGTCTCGTCAGGCGTGGCAACCAGCAAGTGGTGCTGCTCAACGATATCTCGCTGGTCATCCCACCGCGCAAATTTGTCGCCCTGGTCGGTGGCTCCGGCGCCGGTAAGTCAACACTGCTGAATGCGCTCAATGGCCTGCGCCCGGCTCAGCAGGGAACCGTGCTCTACAACGGCCAGGACTACTACAAGAATCTGGCAGCTTTCAGCACCCAACTCGGCTATGTGCCGCAGGACGACATCATTCACCGCGATCTGACCGTCGAGCGCGCTCTCTACTACGCTGCTAGAATGCGCCTGCCCGATGACTTCACAAAACAGCAGATCAGGCAGCGCATTGAAGAGGTGCTCGAAGACGTCGAGATGAAGAAACAGCGCAACCTGCTGATCAGCAAGCTCTCAGGCGGACAACGCAAGCGCGTCTCCATTGCGCTTGAACTGCTCGCCAATCCCAGTGTCTTCTTCCTGGATGAGCCGACGTCGGGCCTCGATCCGGGCCTCGACCGCAAGATGATGTCGCTGATGCGCCGGCTGGCCGACCGGGGCCGTACTATTGTCCTGGTGACGCATGCGACGAACAACATCAATGCTTGCGACTACGTCTGCTTCCTGGCGCGTGGTGGCCGCCTGGCCTACTTTGGTCCCCCTGACGAAGCCAAAGAATACTTCGAGAAGAGCGACTTCGCCGAAATCTATAGCGCGCTGGAACCCACCGACGAGAATCCCGACATCCCGGCGCAGGCCGAGGCGCGCTTCAGGCAATCGCCCGCCTACCAGCGTTATGTGCTGGCCCCGCTCCAGCAGGGCGGGAATCGGGCCTACAATCCAACCGCCACCACAGCCGTCAAGCCGCCCAAGCGCGGCAATCCCTGGAAGCAGTTCCGCATCCTTGCCGTACGCTACCTGGAACTGCTGAAAAACGATACGGCCAATCTGGCGATTCTATTGCTCCAGGCCCCCATCATCGCGCTTGTCCTGCTCTTCCTGATGGATGCAGGCACGTTCGCAGTCACTAGTGTTGCAAACTGTCCCACACGCGCTAACATTACCGATACAAGCGGGCCGATTGTAAGCCGTAACTGCAACCGTGTCGCTGCAGCGCTCGATACAGAGCAAGGCCAGGCATTCTTGCAACAGCAGCATAAAACGAAGGAACAGGTGTTGCAGGAAGCCATCGCACCAGGTTCGGGAGGCGATGCACAGAAGGATCTCTTCATCATGGCGTTTGCGGCAGTCATGTTTGGCTGCATCAATGGTTCGCGAGAAATCGTCAAGGAGGCCGCCATCTACCGGCGTGAGCGCGCGGTCAATCTGGGCATCATCCCTTACATCTTCTCTAAATTCTTCGTGCTGGGCCTGCTCTGCCTGCTGCAAAGCTTGATACTCGTTGCCGTCGTGTTTGCCCGCTCACCGATAGAGCGCCTGCCATCACAGCAGATTCTCTTCTCACCATTTGTAGAGATCTATATTACGATGGCGCTGACCTCGATAGCTGGCCTGATGATCGGCCTGACTATCTCGGCCATCGTCTCGAACAATGATCGCGCTATGAGCCTTGTACCGCTGGCGCTGCTGCCGCAGGTCATCTTCGCGGGCGTCGTCTTCTCGCTCGACAAATCGCCACTCTTACAGGTTATCGGCGCCTTCTTCCCGACGCGCTGGGCGATGGCCGCGATGGGTTCAACGGTGGGCCTGCACGGCGATAAACTGGGGGCCGACGACTTCTCGTTCAAGGGCCTGCTTTTCTCGACTACCAGCAAGCCCGAAGCCGTTGCGCATCTCCTGCTCTGCTGGGTTGCCCTGGCAATCACCATCGTGATCCTGGGCTGGGCTATCGGCTGGTTTTTGAAGCGCAAAGACATCCGTTCGTGAAGTGAGAAGACTGAGAGGGTGTGGATGGTACTTCCAGGGGTACTTCCAGGCAAAAGACTTGCCGGAACAGGCGCACTGTGCTATCGTAGCACTGTCCTTCATTGTATGTTGCAGGGCCGTTGATCCGCCTGAAGCGAGTGAGATAAGGATAGCGGAAGATCATGTTACTGAACAGGCGTATCATCGTCGGAATCTGTGGAGGGATTGCATCCTACAAAGCGGTGGAGCTGGTCAGCCAGTTGCAGCAGGCCGGCGCGCTTGTTGATGTGATCATGACCGAGCACGCGGAGGACTTCATCCGCCCGCTCACATTTGCGACGATGAGCCACCGGCCCGTCTACAGCGATCTGTGGGAGCCGTCTGGTAAAGCAGCGGAGACACATATCGCGCTGGCGGAATCGGCGGAGCTGCTGGCAGTTGTGCCAGCAACTGCTAATACGATTGCAAAGCTGGCACATGGCCTGGCGGATAATATGCTGACCGCTGTGGCTCTGGCGACACAGGCCCCTTTATTGCTGGCGCCTGCAATGTACAAGGATATGTACACGCACCCGGCAACACAGGCTAATCTTGCTCTCTTGAAGGAACGGGGGGCTTATGTCGTTGAGCCGGAGGTGGGTCGCCTGGCTTCCGGTGCCATCGGCCCCGGTCGCCTGCCAGAGACGACCACTCTGTTAGAAGCGATCAGCACTGTGCTTGGACGCACAGGCGCTCTGGCAGGCCGCCGGGTGATTGTTACCGCCGGCGGCACACGTGAGCCGCTCGACCCGGTGCGCTATATAGGCAATCGCTCATCAGGAAAGATGGGGTACGCCCTGGCAGCCGAGGCCAGAGACCGGGGCGCACATGTCATCCTGATAGCCGGGCCGACTGAAGTGCCTGCCCCCTACGGGGTAGAGCTGCACAGCGTCGAAACGGCCATGCAGATGCGCGATGCCATTCATCAATTCATTTCCGATGCTGATGCATTGATCATGAGTGCTGCGGTCGCGGATTTCCGCCCGCTTCATCCGGCCCCGCAAAAGATCAAAAAAAGTGGTAGTGAGGTGAGAGGACAGGAAGGAGAAGAGGGTTTTTTTATCCACATGGTGCAAAACCCCGATATCCTGGAAGAACTAGCCTACCTGGCCGACGAGCGATACGATCACCAGCAGGCGAGCCGGCGTTTGATACGTGTGGGCTTCGCTGCCGAGACGCATGATCTGGTAGCGCATGCAAAGGAGAAACTGGCGAAGAAACACCTGGATCTCCTGGTAGCGAATGACGTCACTCGCTCGGATAGTGGTTTTGGCACGGACACCAACAAAGTTCTTATCTTTCATGCCAACGGTGCAATGGAAGATTTACCTGTAATGCCCAAACCCGGCGTCGCGGCAGCAATTCTAGACCGGGTTGTGTCGTTGTTGGGCAGACAAACATAAATTGCCAGTTGGCGTTGAGGAGACGTGGCGCTGTGATGGGAGATTTTGTTTTAGAATTAATGGGTACACGAAGTACGCAGGAGGAACCCACTATGGATCGCACTGCTAGCGCTGGCTTTGAAGGCATTGCACAGATGCTGCTTGAGCAGAAAAAGTTAATGGACGCATTAGAAGCTGAAAACCGCGAACTCCGTCGTCAACTTGCAGAATTGCGCAGGGGCGTCGGGATCGCCGTCGTCATCGAGGGGAAAACTATCCAGCTCGCTACCGAGGCGGGGCAGCTCTCTCCCCAGTCACAGGCCGCTTTACAGAGCATGCAAACTCCGCCGCCTATGTCGCAGAGTTCTCCAAATAACTACGCCCAGAATGGCCGTCCCACCGGCGGGCAGGCAACGGTCAATCTCAATAGCGACAAGCGTGAGAACAGCAATGTGCGCAGCCCGCTCGCCGATAGCTTTGTTCTTTAGCCTCTCTCTTTTCCTTCTCCTTACTGGCTGGTCTGTCCATCACTAAATGAGAGAGAAAGAAGTGGGGGGTACCCCCATGCCCCCGCCAGGGGGGCAAAGCCCCCCTGGACCCCCCTTCTGTTAAGTGAACGCCTCTGGGATACCCCCATTCCCCCGTTAGAAGAGCATCGATCCTGCTGGACTTCTCTTTTTGGCCCTCTTGTTCATTCTGCGTTTACCTGTTATGATCAAGGTTAACCGATCAGTGAGCAAGCAACATCAGAAGGGAGAAGGAGAAAAATCTATGATCTGTCCTCGCTGTCAGAATCCGGTCGCTGCCGGAGTCAAGTTTTGTGGAAGCTGCGGAGCGGCATTGCCGGCCAGCCAGGGTCAGACCCCCCCGCCCGTCGCAGCGACACCTGTCCCCCCAGCACCCCAGGGAAACTATTCGCCGTATCCGTCACCCTCCCAGGTCTACACACCCCCTGACCAGTATGAAGAGTATACTAGCAGCCTCTTCGGAAATGCGGTCCCCAGAGCCGAACTGCATAACCCCAAAGGCCCCCTGCGTGTGGCCGATATGACCATCACCATCGATGGCGAACTCGTGCCGGTGGTCGATATCATGCTCGGCAATCAAATGCCCATTTACTTTGAGCACCACATTCTGCTCTGGAAGCACCCCGGCGTGCAGATCGGTTTCAAGTCGCTGCAAGGAGCCGCCAGGCGCTTCTTCGCCGGCCTGCAAATCTTCATGACAGAGGCATATGGGCCGGGTAACATCGCTTTTTCACGCGACTCTGTAGGACAGATTGTGGCGCTGCGCCTATTGCCGGGTCAGACAGTCGAAGTACGTGAACACCAGTTCCTGGTCGCAACGGGCAATATCGACTACAACTTTACTTTCGTACAGGGAGCAGCAAATATCCTCTTCAGTCGCACGGGCATTTTCATCGACCAGTTTACAGCAGTGGGCAGCGAAGGTATATTGCTGCTGCATGGCTACGGCAATGTTTTTGAGAAGATGCTGGCGCCTGGCGAAGCTCTGGATATCGAACCGGGCGCCTGGCTCTGGAAAGATCCTTCTGTACAAATGACGGTAACAACGGTTGCAGGCTCACAGCGCGGCGGAGGCATCCTGGGCGCTATCGGCGGGTTTATGGCCGGCGCCTCTATCATCCTGAATCGCTTCATTGGCCCTGGCCGTATTGGCATCCAGTCCATGACGTATCATCCACCAACTACCGAAGGAGCACCGCAGGCAGGCGGGCAGAGCAACCTTGATCTGAACCTGAACAATCTGTTTTAAACAACTCCCCCTCTAAGAATGTCATACCCCTTTTAAATTTTAAACAGATTTGACAGGAACGCGGAGAACAGAGAAGACAGCCATCTTCTGTTCTCCGCGCTATTTCTCACCGTTATTTCGCTTCTCCTTATTCTCTTTGTTCATACGGAGAATTTTAAGCATATACTGCTCAGAATTAACATAGTACGGATTGCGCCTGATGAATTTACCGACGACAGAGATGGGATGCAGTTTCAACAACTCCACAATCAGGTTAGGGACTAGCTTACTGTGATCGTAATGCATCAGGGCAATAATAGGAGCATTCTGGAAAGTGAATACGGCATCAGAGGCAGCTTCATACTTAAGTATCTGTTCAGCGGTTGCAATGTCCTTTGACAACCAGGTCATGTCGATAGAAATACGAACTGCTTTCCACCCCTCGCGTAACGCCTGTGCAATAAAGGTTTGATGAGATGAGAGCAAAGCGTAGGGATCGAACCGCTTCCCATTTGCTAGAAACACTTCTCGCTCTTCATACAGGACTAGCTGTCCTGATGCTACCAGCGCATCGACATCACACCCCAGTTTGCGCAACTCTTCGCACAGTTCCTTCACCTGCGCGGGGTTTGCTGCGAACATACACTTTTCGGAGAGTGAAAGGCCCACTCGCAGTAAACGCGCCGTAACGCCGGGAATCTCTGTCACCTTACTGTACAACTGACAGATATGCGATCCGGGAGGAATACGCTCTGTTTTGCCTTCAACGCTAAGATCCATGCCTACCTCCGCTGGTATTGTGATCATGACCGGCTTGCTTCCGCTGCTGCACGAAACGAGCAGCCTGGTTGTTCATAGCAACCACAAGCAGAGCAAAACCGCCGAAAATGATTCCGCCGGCAAGAAACGAAAGCAGGAACGATAGAGCCAGCACGCGCAGGGAAACCGTTTGCATCAGAGCCAGTTCTACCGGCAGGCTGCCAAGTGATAGTGCCAGCCCGAAGAACAACACCCAGGTCAAAATGACACGCCGCCCTTGCTGGAAGGTGAGCACCTGATCCCCGCTATAGGGGAAGAGGAGGCGGCGGAAAAACCCGATCCTGTGCGATGAGGGGGAATGCGGATCGCGCAGTATATTACTCATCTCCGCCCTTCCTTGCGCCGGTGTTGCAGCCACCGCTGGAGCATTCCTTCAGCCTGGTAGAGAATTTGCACCTCGTTCTGGTAGGTCAGGCGGCGACAGGCTTCCTGGATGGGGAACCATTCTACCGAATCGTATTCATGATCATGCTGAGAAGTATCACCCCCGATAGCCTCCAGCAAGAAATGGCGTACCTGTTTATGATAACGGATATGCTCGCGCACAAACGTGTAGGAAACACTCCCAATATAGCCGATCAGATGCACCTTTAACCCGGTTTCTTCCTGCACTTCGCGTACTGCTACCTGTTCGATTGTCTCGCCAGGGAGTGGCGTACCTTTGGGCAACGCCCACAGGCCGGCATGGCTGCGCCCTACCAGTGCTACTTCCATCGTCACTATACTTTGTAAGCCGGCAACCCCGCATTCCCGGCAAAACCCGCTGACTGAGAAGTCCCTGTCGAAAGAGCGCAGCGGGATAAGACGAAAGACGACGCCGCCTGCTGAGTAGGCCCGCATTGTTCGATATCGCTCCATGTTTGCGATGTACCCTCTCTCATCCCACAAAAGTGCGGCGCGAGCAGCCCTGTATCACTCCTGAGAGTTGAGGATGTTTCAACGCGACCATACATCCCCTCCACTCTGCTCTCCATCTCCCTCATCAGAGCGCATGCACGCTCTCTTTTCTCTTCCCTGTTATCTATACTATACAACATTTACCGCCCGCGTGCTTTCCCGCTGTGCCGTCCCTGCTCTTTTCTGCCCGTTCCTGCGCCTGTTCTGGCGATTCGCCATCCCCTTCCTTACCCTTGTTAGTCCTCTCCACGTTACGCAGTCGCGTCCAACTACTTTTTAAGCATTATCAGTGAGTATAGCGAATGCATCAGCCTGTGTCAAGCCAGCGCCTGTCGTACCGCTTCGCGGTTCTTCTCCGGCACCTCAGGCGGCACGGCACAGCCCGGCGCGAGCAGAAAATGCCGGTCCCCGGTCAGTTCGCGCGCCCGTTCTATCTCTTCCTGTATCTTTTCAATGCTGCCACTTTTGAGCACCGTTTTCTCGCTGATGCCTCCTATGACAGCTTTACCAGAGCGCCGCTTGCCTTCGCCCAGGTCGGGATTCCCTTCCAGCGTTGCTGCCCAGCTAATGGCTTGCACAGGATAGGAAGCAAGCAGGTCAAAGTAAATACGTTGCCCGCAGTTGTGCAGGATAGTGAATTTGCTCCGGCTCTTGATAGCATCCAGCAGTTCCAGGTCGTACTGTTCGCCGTATTCGCGGTACTGGTCTTCGGTCAGCAATCCTTCTCTGGCCCAGCCGTTGGTGGCATAGAAGATGCCGCTCGCGCCCGCCTCGAGGCAGGCAATAGCGAACTCGATAAATGTTTCGGTGATGACGCGCAAGCCGGCATGCAGGGCTTTGCGATCCTCTTGCATGGAGAGCAGAATCGGCTGATTACTGTTGCCGACAAGGTACTTCGCTACACCGAGCGGGCAGAAAATAGTTTGCACGAAGTAGGCATCATATCCTACTTCATGATTGATCAGTTGCAGGGCGCGCAGTTGTTCTGCCAGCGCGCCCCGGTCGGCTTCCAGAGGACGCAGGCGCTTCCAGTCTGATGTGCTCTCGATAGGCGAGCCTTCAAAGACTGGCGGTCTGTATTTGTCGCCTGATGGTCTGTACTTCGCGCCCCAGCCCTCGACATGGTAGGTAGCGCGCGGATTGACCTTCACAAAATCCCAGTCATAGCGCGTGAAGTTTTCGACTGTCGCCTCGACCAGTCCCTGCACACTCCATTCGCGCTCGAAGTCATGGCCCCACAGGCTTGCCGGCACGCGGTCTACCGGCTCTCCCCGTAGTGCGGCATCAACACGCTCTTTTTTATTCATAAGCATCCTTTCCTTTTCATTTGCTGGTGTACTGTCCATCCAGTTCTTTAAAGCGGTAGCCGATCCCCCGTTCGGTCAGAATATAGCGGGGATGGGCCGGGTCTTGCTCGATTTTCTGGCGCAGGTAGGTGATGTAGAGGCGCAAGTAATGCGCTTCGTCCCGGTATTCGCGTCCCCAGACTTTCGAGAGCAACGTTTCGTGTGTGAGCAGGCGTCCGGCGTTGCTCACCAGGTGATAGAGCAGGCGGTACTCGGTTGGTCTCAGTGTAACCTTCTGCCCGCGTACAATGACCTCGTGGCGCGCGAAGTCAATCTTGAGATCGTCATCGACGATGATCTCGGTTTTGCGCGATGGAGCCGGCATCATGGTGCGGCGCAGCAGTGCGCGAATGCGCGAGAGCAGTTCGCGCGGGCTGAACGGTTTGGCGATATAGTCGTCGGCTCCCAGGTCCAGGCCGCGAATACGATCAGGTTCGCTCTGGCGCACCGTCAGCATAATGACAGGTACTGTCGAAACTTCGCGGATGGCGCGCAGTGTCTCGAAGCCGTCCATATCTGGCATCATGACGTCCAGCACCACCAGGTCGGGAAGATGCTCGCGCAGTTGCTCAAGCGCCTCCAGTCCGCTGCTGGCTTCTATCACACGATAATGCTCAAGCTCCAGATTCATACGTACGACATCACGGATGCGCGGTTCATCATCCACGATCAGGATGGTCATATCTCGCTGGTCAAATACATCTCTCTCCATTAAAAAACCACCATTGGCAATTGCGCTTTCTCTTCTCGCGGTAAACTGAACGAAAACGTTGAACCCTGATGCAGAGTGCTCTCAACCCAGATGCGCCCACCGTGCGCCTCGACAATGGCGCGACTGATGTAGAGGCCCAGGCCGGCGCCTGGCATTGCCTGTGTCACGCGGTTGTCGGCGCGCTGGAAGCGATCAAAAATCTGCTGCTGGTCCCGCAGCGAGATGCCCATACCGGCATCGCTGACGCTCACTATGACTTCCTCACCGGTCGCACGGGCGGCTACGGTGATTGTGCGCTGGCGCGGCGAATATTTGATGGCGTTATCCAGCAGGTTCAGTAAAACCTCTTCAATCCTGTCGCGGTCGGCTTTGACGATCGGCAGGTCAGCGGGAATGTCCAGCGTAAAACTGACATCTGGACTCTTCGCTTTCAGCCGCCGCACAACGCTCTCAATGAGCGACTCCAGGTCCAGCGAGGCGATATCCATTTGCAAACCGCCGGCCTGAATGCGCGAGGCGTAGAGCAAATTGCCTACCAGTTTGTTCAGCCGGTCGGCCTCTTCTTCTATTGCGACCAGGCGAGGTTGCAGCGATGCTGCATCCAACCGGGCGCTGGCATGGGCAAGCGTCGAGGCATAGCCTTTGATAATGGCTATCGGCGTTTGTAGCTCATGTGAAATCACTGAGATAAACGTTGAACGCTGTTCCTCTCGCTCACGTTCGCGCGTCAGGTCGCGTACATTGAGAATGCCATTCACCGGCTCGCCACGCGATGATCGCACGCAGGTGGCGGTGACAGCAACGTGTACCGGCTGACCATCGCGGCTGAGAATGATCATTTCGCGGTTGATGACCGTCTGACCTGCAAAAGCCTGCAAGATGGGCGAGTCCTGTAAGCCCAGTCCCCGGCCCTGCCGGTCACGCGGACGCAGCACTTCAAAGTAGAAGCGTCCCCGCACTTCGCTTTCGCGCCAGCCGGTGAGGCGCTCCATGGCCGGATTCCAGTCGGCGATGCGCAGGGTGCCGTCAACCGTCAGCATACCTTCAGCACTGTGCTGGAAGATTGCGGCGAAGCGCGCCTGCTCGCTGACCAGGCTCTGTGACTGCAAGGCGAAGCGCAGGCTGGCGGTGAGCAGGGCAATAAACAGGCGCAGGTAGAGTGCGTCTTCCCCCTCTGCCGATCGGCTGTGCTGCTCGAAGCAGGACCGCGCAGTGGCGCGGCGCAAAAAGTGCAGCACGCCCACAGGTCCGCTGCGATCATAGAGCAGCAGCGAACAGCGGACGATGCCCTGCTGCTTCACCACGTCTTCGTCCATTCCAAGCTCAATAGCGAGTGAAGGCGCGACCGGCTCGATCACAAAAGGATGCAGGGAATTCGGCTGCACACCTTCCTGCACATCCGCCAGCAGGGTCGGCAAGACCTCTTCGCTCAAGCGATAGAGGCTATATTCGCTGGTACTCTGCGGGTCAAACACTTCGTTCGCTACGACAAAAACGCCCGCTTCCCCACACAATAGACGAACGGCACTACCGATGAGGATAGCCATCTGGTCATGAATATCCACCGATTGCCGCGTCTGAAACCAGGACATCGTTCAGAAACTCCAGGGAGCCAGGAAGTCAGAAAATGATTCCCCATCTACCACGTGAGTCCACCACGCCGGTTTGAGAACAGGAAGAACGAAGCAGCACTGTTCTTTCACCAGGAAAGTATATCACATTGTGAAAAGTTCTTCCAGAAATTCACGTCTAAAAATGTTGACAAATTATCATATTATCTGTATACTTTGATCATAAAGTATCACAACTTCTGAAATTATGAAAACTGGTGATCTGATACCAAGTTGCTTCTCTGGAAGCAACTTGGTATGAAATCTTGATAGCCGTTCGAGATCCGTCCCGCCACCGGCGGGACTGGCAAGATGCTGGCGCATCTTGCCCATCTGAACGCAAGGGAGTATGAAAACCGGGCGGGGTTGCTGTTGCATATCCGATTGCGCTGCTCTACCCGATTGTGTCCAGAACTGGAGAAAGCCATGCAGCAGAAAGATGTCGATATCCTTGTGATTGGCGGTGGCGTTGTGGGCTGTGCTATCTTGCGCGAGCTGGCACGCTTTGATGCGAGCATAGCACTGCTGGAGCGCGCCCCCGATATCTGTGAAGGCACCAGCAAGGCGAATAGCGCCATTGTGCATACCGGCTTCGACGCTTCCCCCAGTACGCTCGAAGCGCGCCTGCTGGCAGAGGCGCGCGCGCTCTGGCCTGACGTCGTTGAAAAGCTGCATATCCCATATTTACAGACCGGCGCGCTGATGATAGCAACCAGCCAGGAAGAACTCTCCACCCTCGAACAGGGCATCATCCCTCGCGCTGCGCGCAACGGCGTCACCTTGCAGCGTCTGACGCGCGCCGATATTCTGGAACGCGCGCCGTATGTCAATCCTCGCGTGATGGGCGGCGTGCTCATTGAAGGGGAAAGCATCATAGATCCGTTCTGGACGACCCGCGCCTATTGCGAAAATGCTATGCAGAACGGCGCCGCAGTTTTTACAAACCAGGCCGTGACGAGCCTTGTACTATCTGATAAGCGCGTGCAGGTACGCACCAGTGGTGGTCTGATCTTCAACGCAGCACTGGTAGTCAATGCTGCCGGCCTCTGGTCCGATGAGATCGCGCGCATGGTGGGCGATGACTCTTCACGCTCACGCCACGCAAGGGCCAGTTCATTATTGTGGAAGAGGATCACGGTGTCTCACAGATCATGCTACCCGTACCCGGCCCGATCTCGAAAGGCATTCTGGTTACGCCAATAGTGTTCGGCGGTGTGCTGCTCGGACCTACGGCAGAGGATGTTCCCTCGAAAGAGGATCTTTCAACGACAGAAGCTGGCCTGCGCACGATTCGTGAAGGCGTGGGGAAGCTGGTCCCTGCCATGACGACGGCAGAGAGCGTGCGCCAGTTTGCGGGCCTGCGCGCCGTTAGCAGCACTGGCGGCTATATCATCCGTCCGGCCACCACCAGTTCGCGTATTCTGCACGTTGCGGGTATCCGCTCAACAGGTCTTTCTGCTTCGCCGGCCATCGGACGCTATGTCGCCGGTCTGGCGCGGGATCGACTGGGCTTATCGCAGCGTTCCTCGTTTATCGAAGAGCTGCCGGAGTACCTGGCGCAGACATCCCCTGACGAGGGCGACGTCATCTGCCTCTGCCGCTCGATCACACGCGGCGAGATCCTGGCGGCTCTGCGTGGTCTTCTGCCGCCGGCGACGCTTGACGGTCTTAAGCGTCGCACCGGCGCTATGCTCGGCGATTGCCAGGGCAACCTCTGTATGGCATGCCTGGCCGATCTCTTCCAGCAAGAACTGGGACGCGATCTCCTGGCGCTCAACAAGCACATGGCGCATTCATCTCCCGTTACCACGCGCCGTCCCACTTTCTAATAACAAGAGGAGAACCGGATGTGATGAGCACTAGTTATGATCTGGTCATTGTTGGCGCGGGATTGAGTGCGCTCAGCGCCATCCGTGCGGGTCTGGCGGACGGGGAAATGCTACTTCTCGATTACCAGGAAGCGCCGGGCGGTTTCCTGCGGCACGCGCTCCCGGCGCCCGGTTTCGAGGATGCCTGGGAGTTGATACGCTCTCTCCGCTTTCCCCGCTCGATGGCCACCAGCTTTAGCACAACAGCGGTCGGCCTGCTCCCGGCACCGGCAGAAGGAGAACCACATCGCTTGCTCGTTCGCCAGCGGCAAGGGACACTGGAAATACAGGCCCATCGTTTGCTGATCGCCTGTGGCGGTCTGGAGCTAACACGCGAGCATGCGCAGATTCCCGGCTCACGTCCCGCCGGCGTGATGACGCCCATCCTGGCCCATCAATTGCTGGCGCGTGGCTACCTGCCGGGCAAACGTGCAGTCGTCTACGGCCATAGCTGTTATACTACTATCACAGCCAGGCGGTTGATGCAGGTGGGCATGGAAGCGATACTCGTCGATCCGGCGCAAAGCGAGCTGGTAGCAGTCGAGGGCTTTCCGCGCCTGCAACAGGTTATGCTGCGCCGCAAGGATAGTGGCGAACTACAGCACATCGCGGCAGATGTGCTGGTCTATGGCACTGGCATGCAGGCAAACACGCGCTGGCTGAAGGGCAGCGGCGTTCTCCTGAGACCCGGCGGGGCAATTCAGGTGGACGAACGCTACCAGACGAGTGTACGCGGTATCTATGCAACCGGCACGGTGGTCTCGCCTTCTCTCGACCATACCGACTCGCTATGGATGGGAAAGAAGATGGCTTCACTGCTGGCAGGAGGGCAAGCATGAAACTACAGGGTGCTGTCACAGTCAGCGCAGCACGTGAGCAGGTGTGGCAGGTCCTGCTGGACCCGGCACAGCTCTGCCGTGTGATTCCAGGCTGCGAGCAAGCGCGGCAACTGGATGATACTCACTATGAGGCGGATCTCTCGGTCAAGGTGCAGTTCATGACGGTCCGCTCACATGCAAAAGGTACGCTGCTGGAAGTTGAGGCGCCGCGTCGTCTCGTCGGAGAGCTGGTGGGAGAGCCGCTGGCGATGGCGGGAGCCTTTCGTGCGCGCGTCACGCTTGAGCTGATCTCACAGGATGCGGCTACAACCGTTGTCCACTATACAATGGACCTGACCCTGGTGGGACGGCTTGCCAGCCTGGGAGAAGCGATTGTACGCTCAACCTCACAGAAGCTCTCCCGACAGTTTGCCGACAATATCGCGTCACTCTTTCGTAGCTCCGACCCGTTGTAATCGTTCCTCTCCATCTCCCAGACTGTATATCGTATTGAAAGGAGCCAGATGCATGTCACGCACTGAGCAGCCACAGAAAAGCTATGCTGAAGAAGCGGTACAGAAATACGGCTACCAGCAGGAATTTCGCCGCGAACTGAAACGGTTTGCCTCGTTTGCCGTTGGTTTCTCCTTTATCAGCATCACGACGGGCATCTTCACTACCTATGGCTCCGTCCTGAACTGGGGCGGTCCGCTTGGTATCTGGACGTGGCCGCTGGTCATCATCGGCCAGCTCTTCGTCTCACTGGTGTTCGCGGCCCTGGCATCGCGTATTCCCCTGGCCGGCTATTCCTATCAATGGACCTCGCGGCTGGCAAATCCTAAGGTTGGCTGGCTGATCGGCTGGGTCTCTTTCGTCTTCCTGATAGTCGATACGGTAGCTGTGGATTATGCGGTCGCTTCGACTGTGCTGCCGAGCCTTTTTGGCTATACAGCGACGCCGGGGAGCGCCTGGCTGGCAACCGCTATCGTGATTTTCCTGCAAATGCTGCTGATTATCTTCTCCACGCTCTGGTCGGCGCGCATTAACAATATCGCTGTAGGGACGGAAGTTGTTGGTATCGTTGGCCTGACATTGCTGCTGCTGATCGTCGGCGCGGCACGCGGACTGCTGCACCCTGATCATCTTTTCAGCACGGGGGTGGTTTCCCCTGATGGTTACTTCGGCCTGGGGGGCCTCTTCAAATCCAGTCCGTTCATGCTCTCCTTCCTGCTTGGCTCATTTACCATCGTTGGCTTTGAGGCTGCCGCGAATCTGGCCGAAGAGACGCAGGATGCTCACCGCGTTGTGCCTTTCTCCATGTGGAGTTCGGTTGTTCTGAGCGGCATTGTCGGCTTTCTCTTCCTCATCGTACTGACCCTGGCTTCTGGCGATCTCAAAGCACTGAGCGCATCCGCTACGCCGGTTGCTGATATTGTCACGCAGACGCTTGGACAGGTTGTTGGCGATATCTTGCTGGTGCTGGTCACTTTCTCGATTTTCGCCTGTGGTCTGGTCATCTTTATCACTGCGACGCGCCTGACCTGGGCCATGTCGCGCGATGAGCGGTTCCCCTGGTATCGCCTGTTCCGGCAGGTCAATCATCAGACAAGCACGCCGGTCGCGGCAACGCTGCTGTGCGGCATTCTGATCGAAGTCATACTGGCTGCGTTTGCGCTGCTTGGCATCTATGTCCCCGGCCAGAGCAACACGTTGACCAATCTCTTCAGTGCTGCAACACTGTTGCCTGCGATCATCTACCTTGCAACCATTATCCTATATATCACCTCAAGACGTAAATTGCCTGAAACACATGGGTTCAAACTGGGTGTGTGGGAGTGGCCGATCATCGTTTTAGCTGTTGTCTGGCTCGTTTTTGAGCTACTCATCTTCCGTGATGCGACTTTTGCCACGCCCTGGCTCTACTCGGTGATCATGTTTGCTTTAGGTCTGGTCTATTTCGTCTGGATGTTGATTCGCCGGCCACATGTATTGCGGACCGCGCCTGAAGCTGGCAGCAGCGAG
>JADBKA010000042.1 GCA_014896635.1 Ktedonobacteraceae bacterium | reverse complement strand
GAAGAAAATCATGACACAGATCAATGTGTTCATCAAAAGGCATCCAGTGCTCACCTTTTATATTCTGGTGTTCGCTCTCTCGTGGGGTCCCCCCCTCATCGTCTTCGGTTTCCTGGATACCGGCGCACTCCTGGGTACCGGCGCCCAACCGATACTGAGTCCGTTCGCGTATCTGGCCATGCTCCCAGGTGCTCTCATCCCCGCCCTGGCAGGCCTCCTGGTGACTGGCCTCATCTCTGGAAGGGCCGGCCTGCGCGACCTGCGATCCCGGCTGTTCCGGTGGCGGGTGAGCGTTCGCTGGTACGCGGTCGCGCTGCTGACTGCCCCGCTGCTGATGACGGCGATCCTCTTCGCGCTTTCGCTTACCTCAAGGGCCTTTCTCCCCGCCATCATCACGGCGGGCGACAAGACGAGTCTGCTGGTGTCCGGTCTCGTGGTGGGGCTGGTCTTCGCCTTCTTCGAGGAGGTCGGCTGGATGGGGTTCGCCACTCCCGAGATCCGAAAGCGAAATGGTCTGCTTACCACCGGGCTCATCGTGGGTCTGCTGTGGGGAGCGTTGCACCTGCCGCTCTTCGCGGTAAGCGCCAGTTCCTCCGGGCCGATCCCTCCGGCTCTCTACGTGGTCGTGGCCCTCTTCTCCTGGCTACCGGCCTACCGGGTGCTCATGGTGTGGGTCTACGACCAGACCCGGAGCGTGCTTGTGGCGATTCTCATGCATCTCCCGATCATCGTCGGCACATTTGTCCTCCTCAGTCCAGCGATGGCAGGGATACCCGACCTGACCTTTAACCTCGTCTTCGGAGCCATGCTGTGGGTCATCATTGCCGGGGTTGCCTTGTCCAGCCGCAGAAAGCTCTTGCGAGGTGAGCATGCGAGTGCCACTCCACTCACACACAATCTGTGAGAACGTGATACGCGATTCGGCTTTCCAGTACCCATCCCGGCTCGTTCGCAGTTCCCTCACACACAATTGCCATACTTCCTTGCTCCTGGTAAAGAAGTATGGCAAGGTGGCAAGGGACAATAGTGAAGAAAAATGCGCGGTTTCTCTGGTACTGAGTGTTGAATGTCTTGAGCATGAGAGGAAGCATCTCCATCCCGTCAAGCTCGTTCCTCTAGCTCCTGCGCGTGCTGAAGATGATGGTGAACAACGGCCAGCATGCGCTCGTACAGATAGCTACCGGGGACAAAGTGACGCTCATCCTGCGCTTTGAGCATGTCCACGAAAGCGTGATGCGTTTGCTGGAATGTAGCGGATACCTGCGCGAAAGATTGCCCACCGACAAGCGCGATGAAAGCAGCATTGAAGGCATCATCGACTGCATCGTGCTGAGCTTCGTCAATATAGACGACAGGAAGTGAGCCGGCAATCACCTGGGGGATGCGCGTCGTCGCCTGAGCCGCCCATCCTGCGACATGCGCGAGCACCTCACGCGGTCCCCATTCGCCTTGTGGGAGCACGACTCCCCGTTCCGCCGCAGCCGTCGCTGCCACAAGTAATCTGTTATAAGCAGCATCAAATGCACTGATCATCTGCTCTTTTGAGGAGATATTGTTCGTGTCGAGCGATCTAGCCATCTTTTTCCCTTTCTGAAACTCCTTTCTGCTTCATCCCGTCTGGGAGCACAGCATCGACAGAGAGAAGGGTGAGCATCCCCTCGAAGAAGTACACGTCCTTCTCCTCTGATCACTGTGGCGTAGGAGCAGCAGTCACAAGTATTACGCTCCTTCAGTCAGCCGGGCGCAAGGGGATCTGTGATTCCCAGCACCCACTTGTTGAGCGTATTGAATGTGACAGGAAGCGCTACCACCGCATCGGCGCGTGGCAGCACGTCAGGTTCCTCTGGACGTTTGTCCTCACTTCGTACAGGATGCCCTGTCAGACGAGCGAGCATCGCACGCTCAACAAATTTCGTTGCCTGTGGCGTGAGGATCACACACACCTCCCATCCTGCTGCCTGGGCCTGAATCACAAAGCGTTGGATACGCGGCGCCGAGGAGCTGGCACAGGTGATGACAGAGAGCACGCCTCTGGAAGCTGGTTTCGTTTCATTCATGCCATGCCTCGATACCATCCTGATACCAGTGACCTTGCTTACTTCCCTTCCGATCTCCTCTGTGTATCGGCATAGATTTCACGCATCATCCAGTTAAGGTAGCTTTCACTGCCTGCAATAATGGGAAGAGCGATGATTCCCGGTTCTTCATAGGAATGGTTCGCTCGAATCGTTTGCTCGACAGCCTCATAGCGGTCTCTGGTTGTCCGTATCAAGCAGAACCATTCTTCCCTGGCCGTCTCCATTCTTCCTTTCCACCAGTAGGTGCTCCGGGCTGGTCCAAGAATATTTGTTGAAGAGGCGAAACGCTTTCCTACCACAGCAGAAGCAAGCCGTTGCGCTTCTTCTTGCGATCCAATGGCAGTAAGAACGAGAATAAAATCTGTCATAGTTCCCCATTTCTTTCCAGCAGGTATGGCCGAAATCTTTCCAAGAGAGCCCGCATTCGTGGCTCGTTGGGCCAATCGTTGCACATCTGTCGGTACACTTCGCATGCTTCGCTTACACGTCTCTTACTCCCCAGAGCTTTCGCCGCATCAAGGCCAATCTCCAGGTAATCAGAAGCAACAGCGAGTTCTCTTTTTCCAAGTGCAGCTTTGGATTGATAAATGAGGATTTCTGTTCGATCTCGCTCGGAGGCTGGACGTGTTCCACTGACCTGTCCCAGGGCCTTCCAGGCCTTCTGATAATATCCTCGGTCAGGAAAGTGCTCTCCGAGAGCAAGGTAGGTTCGCCCTTCCCAGATATAGAGAGCTGAGAGACCACAGGAGGCATAGAGATAGTCTGGCTCATGTTCAGGATGCGCAGGAAAATATTGCTGTGCAAGGGTAATGGCTTCACACGCTTCCTTCTCTTTTTGACATTGACCATAAGCGCAAGCTAACCCCATGTAAATATCACTGCGCAACAGCGACCGGAGTTTCCCAAGACAGTGCAGGGCCTGAAGAAAAGTAGGGATAGCCTCTTCTGGCTTTCCCTGATAGCAATGAGTATACCCAAGATACATCCAGGCACCAGCTTGAAGACGGGGATCTCCCGATAGGTTGCTAGAGGTGATCGCCTTACGACAATAGTGCTCCCTTTCTGCAAGAGCGAGGCGGTGCAAGGCAAGGATAGCCCGGAGCATATATCCCTCAGTAGCAAGGTGAGCTGCGACAGCCTGATACTTTGAATACTGTTGAGCCAGGGCCTCTAATGCGGGCAAATAGGTGAGAAGGCTCTGTTCTACAAAGGTCAGGCTACTGGCATTCATCAAAAACCAGCACGCCATCAGGCTTGCAGCACAGCGCGGCAACAAGGACTCGGCCTGAATTGCTGGTCGTCTCTTTTGTTGAAATGAACTGAAGAGGGCATGAGGAAGAGTTACGAGTGCTGTAAGAAGTGTCTCTTGCTTCAAGAAGCTCTCTTGTCCGTTTTGTTGCTCCAATTGTAAGTTAGCCATCCTGACCTTCTGTGCCAGGATCAATTGGAGTTCCTGACAGAATGCGGCATGACCGACCCAATCATCCACTTCTGTAATGATCTGTGCAATACTTGCGCCAGATTCGGCTCTATCATCTACAGGAAATACTAGCTCGGACAAAGAGAGTATCTCATCGGTTCTGTCTCTCATCCCAAGAAAAATTCCAGGGAGAGGATTTGTTCCCAAAGAGAAAGATGAGAGTGCTGCTGGTGGAGATATGCTTCTGTCGCTGGTCACAAGCTGTTCTGCTACATGCTTTGTGGCCTCAGTTAGCTCCAGCCCTTCCCGGTCAAAGAACTCGCAAGCCTGTTGGTAACGTCGAAGCGCCTGAGAGGTCATGCCCTGCCGATGTAACAGCCAGAGCAAGCGACAGAGCACGTCTTCATCGGTCGCGTCTTCCTCCAGCAGCAAACTGAGCGCCGTCTCGGCCTGGCCCGGCATGCCCTGCTGCTCATACGCTTCAGCCAGCCACAGCCGGCAGCGATAGCGCGCCTGTTCGACGGTGGCTCGTCTGCCAGCCACCCACAGCCCCTCCTCCTGGAGAAACACGCCTCTGGTGAAACAGGTGGCGGCTTGCTCCAGCAGAGGCAGCGCCTCCGGCAGCATTCGTCCACGCTGTTCCGCTTCCTTGAGCAGCGCCAGTCCCTCATCGGCGTCCACCCAGAGCATGGCCTGGTCTGCCAGACGATACACCGCCGAGTCGCCTTCCGTCATGAGCAGGCTCTCCTGCCCTTTCACCGGTTGCAAGACTCGGCGTAATTTAGTCGTGGCAGTATTGAGGTACTGGGCCGCCTGCTCAGGATCGGCGTCCGGCCACAGCAGGTCCAGGAGGGCTTCGCGGCGCTCCTGCCGACCTGGACGACACAGCAGCCCCTTGAGCAGGAGACGCGGGTAATGGCTGCCGCCCCACTCAGCGGTCTGCACACCTTCATAGCCTGTGCCGACCCGCCGCTCGACGCGCAATGGGCCACAGAGCCAGACGCGGAAAGCGGGAATGCTGGCAGCAAGGTCTTCCTGTCTCTTGTTCCGGTTCTCCATCGTTCCATCCTCTCGCTTGAACAGCTTCCAACGCTCGCTTTGCACCAGAGAGTATAGCAGAACTGCTCCTGTTTGCCTAGAGGGAGAGGCATCTATCTGTTCCTTCGCCAGGATCTGCTCTCTCTCCGCTCGCTTGCTTTGACAGCTCTGGAGGACAGAGCGTCCTGCTCAGCCATCTTCTCATCACTTACCTACCACCTTTTCATCACCAAGAAACCGCATATGGCTCATCGGCATGGTCTGCTACGCTCAGGGAAGAAAACATGCTTTCCCGTCTTCTGACGCACGCCATCGCACGTCAGCAACGGGGAGCTCACCTTCTCTTGTTCACAGCGCTTACTTCCAGATCTGGAAGAGAAAGGATTGTTTACATGGATACCCTCTTCGATCTCGATATTCGGGTTGAGCCTGTTCAGGCGCAGAACGCGAGCGGCACACGAGGCTCCAACTCATACACCACCGCCTGTCACTGTGCGACGGTCTCTTGCATTGATGACGATTGCGATGAAGATGAGCGTTATCCGCGCCACCGTTCGCAGCGCAGCCGCTGTCCTGACAACTGATCACACTACCTGGGCGCATTCCTCTGGCTTTAAGGAAGAGGAATGCGTCTTTTCTGAGAGGAAGATCATCATGCTTCAGCAATATCAGAAACCATCTCTCGCTCATACGAATGCTCTTCCAACGGAGCTGCTGGATCTGGCGCAGAGGTTGCGTGATCCGTCAATCCTCACATTCGCAGAGGGCGATGCTGTCGGGCTTGCCAATGGCCTGGCGGGCATCGCGCTGCTTCCGCTGACCCTTGCCCCTCTGTTTCCAGGACAGGGCTGGCTTGAAGTCGCCGGTTCCTATTTTCGGCGTATCGCGCAAGAGACGAGACGAAGCCCCCTCTCTCATCCTGGGCTGTATCATGGCAGTTGCGGCGTTGCCTTGACGCTTTCGCTTCTGGCCCGGCTGGATGCCCGCTACGACGAGGCAAGCCGAATCCTGCTCGCTCGTCTCGTGGATCAGGTGATCACATGGGACTGGGCAACACAGCCCTTCCTGCCAGGTCAACAGAACTTTGAACTCATCGGGGGCGCCGCAGGCATTCTGCGCTTTCTCCTGACGCAGCAGGCCGAGCCAGGCGTGTCATCCGCGCTTGAGTGCCTGCTCTCTTCTCTTCTGTGGGTCAGCGAAAAGCAGGACCGCTGGGTCCATCGCCCGGAGCGGCTGGGGACGATGGCGAAGCAACGCTACCCTGCGGGCTATATCGACCTGGGGCGGGCGCATGGGCTTGCCGGTCCCCTGGCGGCGCTCTCGCTGGCGGCACTGCATGGGTATGCGCATCCAGGGGTTCTCAAGGCTATCGAACGCTGGTCTGCCTGGCTCCTTGAGCAGCGACTGAACATGCCCTGGGGCAAAGACTGGCCGGCGGTGATTCCCACCCACCTTCAGGCGAAAGACTGCCTTCCAGCGCGTTCAGCCTGGTGCTATGGCGCGCCTGGGATTGCGCATGCGCTCTGGCTGGCCGGACGCGCCCTGACGGATGATTCGCTTTGCACGCTGGCGCGAGAATCGCTTGCTGCCGTCTTCCGCCGTCCTGCGGAGGCGCGCCACATTGATGAGCCTCAACTCTGTCATGGTCTGGCCGGGCTGCTCCTTGTCTGTCGCCGGATGGCCTCTGATGATCCCACAGCCTGCCCGGCCTGGCTGAAGGAAGCGATTTCCCAGCTCACAACCGCGTTCACGACTCGCTGGATCGCCTCTTCTGCACAGATGCCGCCGACGTTTCTTAGCGGCTCGGTCGGAGGAGCATTAACGCTTCTTGCAGTCATGACCACCGATGAACCGCTGTGGGATCAGGCGCTCTTACTTTCCTGAAGAGGTGAAGTGTGATGTCATCGCAGTGGTACACAGCGGCCCCCTTCTACCTGCTCCGTGTTCCCGTCCTGCCAGCGACGCTCTTTCCCACACTCTCTCAGCAGGGGCAACTCGACCGTTCGCAGGAGCAGAATCTGGACCAGGCATACAGGCACGCCCGGAAAGCCAGTCTGCACATGCTGGCACAGCTTGCGACGCATCCTTTGATTGAGCAGGCGCTGATGGTTGCCAGTCCCAGTTTAGCAGCGGCGCTTGGCAAGCCTGGCAAGCAGAAAGAGATGGAAGACCGCCGCTCAGAGCGCGCCTATGAACGGCTGCTGCGCTATGTGATTCGCATGAGTCGTCGTCCCACGCCCTTTGGCTGCTGCGCCGGGGTCGCCTCTGGCACCTTTGCGGCGCAGAGTCGCGTCCAGGTTGAGCGATTTGAACCAGTCGGCGTGCGTCCTGACAGGCACTGGTTGTGGACCTGGCTTTCTGAGATCGAAGCACGTTTTTTGCCTGTGCTGGAAGTGCAGGTCACACCTGCGCTCTTCGTCTTTGGCAATCGGGGCATTGGGGTCAGACAGGGCAAACAGGGAAAGGATGGCAGGCAAGATGAACGCCTGTGGCTCCATATGACGCCGGTCTTTCACCGTCTGCGGGAGGTAGCGCGTCTGCCTGTTCCTTATCCTACGCTCAAACGCGCACTGCTAACAGATTTCCCCCAGGCAACCGCAGAGCAGGTTGATGCATTTCTGCATGAACTTTTTCACATGGGTGTGCTCCTGACCTCATTGCTGCCGGCGGATGAGCACGATCCTTTGAGCCATGTCATCGACGTGCTGCGTCCTCTTCCAGAGGCATCCACTGTGATTGCGCAGCTTGAAGTGATCCAGGCAGCGATCCAGGCAGCCATGCATTCCGCTTCACAGAGTATCCACATCCTTCCCACCGTGATACAGCGGGTGCAGGCACTGACACCTCAGTTTGAGGGCATCCCTGTCCAGGTAGATACGCGCGTACGGATGAAGCAGAATGAGCTTTCCAGCGCGATTGGGCAGGAGGCCGCAAAAGTGGCAGAGGTTCTGCTCCGTCTCGGCCTGTATCCTCAGGGGCTGCCATCGCTGCATCGTGCGCGTCGTCTCTTCCTGGAGCGGTACGAAGAACAGGAGGTGCCGTTGCTCGCTCTTTTTGCTCCGCAGGGCGCTCTGGAACATCTTTATGACCAGGGAAGAGAGCCGGGGGAGCTGTCGAGAGAGCTGCCACCGGAACAGCAGCGCCGTCTGACCCGACGAACTCGCCTGCTGCATTCGCTTGCCATGCAGGCCGTGAATGAGCGAATACACACGATTGAGCTGACGCCTGAGCTGGTGGAGCGGTTCTCCCTCTGGTCTCCGTCAGAAGGTCTCCCTCCGCCGTTGCTTGACCTCTACATGCAGATCGACGCCGCTTCTCTCGAAGCCATTGATCGCGGCGATTGGCGCGGTCTGGTGACGTTGCTTCCGCTGGGGGGACGCTCCTATCGCCGCTTCCTGTCTCTCTTTGGCGAGCACGAACAGGAAATGGTGCGTGAGGTACTGCGTGCCGGTGAAGAACGCTGTCCCGGCTCTCTGTGCGCGTCCCTGGCGGTCCTTCCAACACATGTGCGAGACATGAACGTCATGCATGGACCGCTGTGGAGCGCCTACGTGCTGCCGATCAATCGTCCTTCTCCTGTGGCCCCGGAGCAGACGCTTCTCCCCGATGATCTGCTGGTCAGTCTCCGTGCGGGACGCTTTCTCCTGCGTTCTCAGAGGTATAATAAGGCGGTGCGCGTCATCCAACCACATATGTTATCATTGACCCATCTTCCCCCCATTGCGCGTTTCCTTCTGGAAGCCTCGCATGACGGGGAGCCATTTCCCGGCCCTTTTCAGTGGGGACAGGCTGGAACGCTGCCTTTTCTCCCCCGGCTCACCTGGGGCAAAATCATTGTCAGCCTGGCCCGCTGGACGCTTTCACAGGAACTCCTCGCATGTCGAGAGGCGGAGACGGGAGGATTACAGTGGTTTCGCGCGCTCCAGCGCTGGCGTGAGCAATGGCGTGTGCCGCGCTACGTCTCTCTGCTCGAAGACGAAAACTCGCTCCTGCTCGACCTGGAACACCCGCTGATGGCAGACATACTCCGGCAAGAGCTTGTCAGGACGAAAAAAGCTCTCCACATACAAGAAGCGTTCTTCCACGAAAACGAGAGCTGGCTCCGCGATACAGCGGGAAACCGTTATGTCTCAGAGGTAGTCATTCCTTTGATCAGGACCACCACAGCACCTCAGCCGCCACCGCTCAGGGGAACACCTCGGGTGATTGCTGAGCAAGAGCGCCGTTTTCTGCCTGGGCAAGCGTGGCTCTCGCTCAAATTGTATCTGCCAGAAGCGCTCCACCCGCTTTTGCTGACAGGTTCATGGTCTGCCTTTGTTCGGCGCTCCCGGTCGCTCTTTGAGGGATGGTTTTTTGTGCGATACCATGACTCCCAGGACCATCTCAGACTTCGCATCCTGGCACGTCACGAGCAGCAGCGGCACCTTTTGCTCGAAGCGATACTGGCCTGGTGTCAGCAGATCCAGCAGGAAGGCTTCCTGACGCATTGCGTTCTTGACACCTACGAACGTGAGACTGAGCGCTACGGAGGGCCAGAAGCCATTGCAACGATTGAACAGGTCTTCTGCGCTAATAGCGAGGCGATCTGTGCGCTTCTGGCAGAACTACTGGCAGAACCACAGGGAACTCATCCCCTCCTCTTTGAAGCGGTCTACGCTCTTGACCGTCTGTGGGCCGATTGGGGTTACGACCTTTCAGCACGTCACCGTGCGCTCCAACGCTCCCTTCCGCCGGCGAAAGAGTCTCATACCATGTTGCTTTCAGAGAAGCAACATGGTATGAAAGGAGGCCCGGATGAGTACAATAGTAGGGAACATTGTTCCAGAACAATACCCCTCTTTTCCCCTCTCATCCGAATCAATCACTCTGTTCGGGTGATGCTGGCCCTTCGGTGACGCTCTATGCTGGAGACGCACGCGAGTCGTTGCTGAAAGTGAGAAACGCTTGTGACAGGCACGATGAGGGGTCCCGGACGACTTTTTCAAGAAAAATTAAAACCCCTCCCCAGGGGGTTGACAAAAAACACTCTGTCGGGTATAGTTAGCAACAGGCCATACCCCTACCAGGGGGATATGGGTTTATCGCAAGAGGAGAGGAGAGGCAGGGTTTTGTCTCTGTGCCTCTTGAGAACTCTTCATCACCAACAGGAGAGAACACATGAAACGAGTAGTACGCATCGCCCTGTTTTCCCTCGCATTTTTGCTGCCCATCTTCCTGATAGGCGGAGTGGGCTTTCTCTCGTCGTCGCAGGTTGTCACACCGCCTGTTCCGCGCTCTCAGATGGTTGCACGACCAGAGCTTCCTTCTCCACAGTATGACCCGAACAGGCCAACGGTTGTGGTTTTGCTTGGCAATGATTTCACGGAAGTTACCGATTTTCTCTCGCCGTACGCGCTCTTTGCAGAAACTCATGCTTTCAACGTGTTTGCAGTGGCGCCCACGCATCAGGTCACAACGCTGACCGGAGGTCTGGATATCGTGCCTGATTTCTCCCTCTCGGAATTCGATGCGCGCATCGGCAAAGATCCCGACGTAATCGTCGTTCCGAACATCCCCAATATTGAGCGTCAGGAGAACCGTCCTCTCCTCACCTGGATGAAAAAGCATGCCGGTGCAAACACCATTCTGCTTTCCTGGTGTACAGGGGCCAATACTCTTGCCCTCACCGGACTGCTGGATGGCAAAGCCGCGACGTCGCACTGGGCATACTTAGCGCAGATGGAACGGAGCTATCCCCAGATCAACTGGAAGTACGGAGTACGCTATGTTGACAACGGCTCGACCGTGACCTCGGCCGGTTTGACTTCTGGTTTTGATGCGACGCTCCATGTGATCTCCCGACTCAAAGGGGAGCAGATGGCACGCAACGTTGCCGCCGCCTTTCACTATCCCAGCGTCAGGTATATGAATGAGCCACAGGCTCCGCAATACTCCATCACACTCAGCGATGGCATTTACATCCTCAATGGCGCGTACAACTGGCAAAAACCGTCCCAGGGAGTGCTGCTTTATGAGGGTGTTGGTGAAATCGAACTGGCTTCTCTCTTCGACATCTATGCCGGGACCTTCTTCTCACAGATGTTGGCCGTTGCTCCGACTCGCCAGGTGATTACGTCGCAGTATGGGCTACATCTCATTCCACGCTACAGCTTCAACGATCTCCCTGATGTAGCAAGGCTCCTGGTTCCTGGAAGGGATGCAAGAGGCCAGACCGGGGGCATCGTTGCGGCCTGGAAGCAGACCCATGCGGCTCCAGCGACCTATGTCCATGCTGAGTCCTCAGCGTTGTTTGCCTATGTTGCTCCCATTGAGGATCTGGCACAGCAACAGAATGTCCCAATCGCCAACTTCTTCTTGAGGCGGTTAGAATATCGTGAACCACTTCAGTTGACTGGACCGGGATGGCCGCTCCTGCTGTTTGTGGAGCCTCTACTCATCGGAGGAATCAGTCTCGGCTTCGTCATCTGGTTGGATCGCTGGCTCACTGCCCGCCGCAAGCTTCATGAACAAGGGAAGCAGAATATCAGAGAAGCGGGACATTCTGACAGAGAGCACAAAGAACAATATGCATCTTAGCAAAGTAAAGGAGAAAACAATGTCAGAAACGCAATCTTCCTCATATCAACCGGTGAATAACGACCAGTCCTGGCGTGCGGCCCCGTCGCTTCAGGGGGCAGAGATCGGCGCCACGATCCTCTCACCACGCTCACGTGGCAGGCAAATTCTGCGCTTCTTCTGGCGTTTCGGCGAGATAGCCCTGGCGATGCTGCTGGGAATGGGGATCTTCCACGTAGTGGTGAGTATGCGCCCTATCCCGCTGGGGTTGGAGGTCTCCTTGCTGGCGATGCAGGTTGTGACAACGATACCTATCCTAGCCTGGATGCGCATTCGCAAGTATGCCTGGCGACTGAATGCAGAGATGGCAGGAGCAATGATCGTTCCTACTATCGTGCTGATTGCTGCCTATGCGCTGGGCATGCTACCGCGCGCGAGCTTGATGCTGGGAACGCATCTGCTGATACTGCCCGCCATGCTTGCCGTGATGCTCTATCGCTGGCGCGACTATACTTCGCACTGACCGACCTGCAACTGTTGAGTCTATAAGCTATGTCAAAGGCTCATAAGGAGAAAAGGATGACAAAGAAAACGCTCGCGTTTGTAGTGTATCCTGGCGTGTCCTTGCTGGAACTGGTGGCTTGCCGCACCTTGCTGGGTGACATCCTGGCACAGGGACCACTGCTCAGGCGGCAGGCTGGCTATGACGTGGTGGTGGTAGGAGAACGGCGAGGCGAGATCACGACAGATACTCCTCTGGCGATCATCCCGCAGAAGACCTTCGCCGAGGTGCCACAGCCAGACGCGCTGGTCGTGATTGGCGGAGGAGCCGACACACTGCCGGCGTTGGAGAACGCAGAACTGCTTGCCTACGTGCGGCATGCAGGGGAACAGGCACAATGGGTGGCCGCGACCAGTACCGGCTCGCTGCTGCTGGCTGCCGCTGGGCTGCTTGAAGGACGATCCGCCACGACCCACTGGGCCTATGCTGATCGTCTGGAGACCTACGGTGTCCACTCTCAAGTCGCCGCATCCGGCAACTGGGTAACTGACGGCAAATATACGACGGCGGCAGGCGTCTCAGGGGCAGTGGATATGGCCCTGGGACTGGGTGCTCAACTGACGAACCGGGCCACAGCCCAGTTCGCGCAGTTGATGATCGAGTACGATCCGCACCCGCCTTTCGGCAAACTCGACTGGTCCACCTTTGACGAGCGGCAGGCACCCCTGGCGTCGCTCATGAGCCAGAATGTGGCTGTCCAAGACTCCGCCCAAGATTCCGTGTACGAGATCGCCTTCATCCTCTATCCTGGTCTGACCGTCTTCGACCTGGCTGGCCCATTGCAGGTGCTCTCCACCTTGAGCCGGATTGCCCCCCGCTTCCGCCCGGTGGTGGTTGCCGAGCAGGCAGATCCGGTCATGACCGATATTGGGGTACGGATGGTTCCTAACACCACTTTTGCTGACCTGCCGCATCCCGCTGTGTTCTTCGTTCCGGGCGGCCTCACGCCAACTTTGAGAGCAATGAGCAATCCGGCCATCCGCCAGTACATCCGTACGGCGGCAGAGCATACCCAATGGATTGTCTCGGTCTGCACGGGCGCGCTGCTGCTGGCAGCGGTGGGACTGCTAGAGGGGCGTGAAGTAACCACCCACTGGTCAACTCCGCGCTACCTCAAGGACCTGGGGGCGCGCTACGTCCAGAAACGCTGGACGGTCAACGGCAACATTATCAATGCCGCTGGCGTCTCGGCTGGCATCGACACGGCGCTGTATACGGTCTCCCGTCTTACAGATGAGGAGACGGCGCGCACAGTGCAGTGGTTGATGCAGTACGATCCCCAGCCCCCGTTTGGCGGGATCGACTACCAGCGTCTGAAGCTCTTGCCGCGCTTTATGCGAGAAAGCCTGGCCCTCATCGCCCCTTTCTATACCACCAGGGCGCGCCGGTTAACCCGCCAGGAGAGGAAAGCAACCGCAGCCCTCCATTGAGGATGAAAAAGGAGCAAGAATCCGTGACAGAGCAAATTACCATTGCCATCGCCGATGACCATGCGCTGGTACGGCAGGGCATACGGACCTTTCTGGCCGTCTCGCCCGAATTTAGTATTGTGGGCGAAGCAGGGTCAGGAGAAGAGATCGTGCGCATTGTCGATGAGCAAGTACCCGATGTCGTCCTGATGGATCTGGCGATGGGGGGCATGGATGGAGTCGAAGCCACGCGACAGATCAGGCGCATCAGTCCGCATACGCAGATCATCGCCCTGACCTCATTCGACGATGACGGTTCTATTTTTCCGGCTTTGCGTGCAGGAGCACTCTCGTATCTCCTGAAGGAGACCAGCGTCGAGACCCTCTCGGAAACCATTCGCAAGGCGGCGCGTGGCGAGTCGGTCCTGCATCCGCGCGTCGCTGCGCGCGTGGTTCAGGAGATGCAGGGGGCGCGCTCCTCGGCTCCTCACCTCTTTGCAGAGCTGAGCGCGCGTGAACTGGAGGTGCTCCAGCTCATCGCCAGGGGCCTCTCCAACGCGGAGATCGCAGCCAGGCTGGTCATCAGTGAGAAAACGGTTAAAGTGCATGTGAGCAACATTTTAAGCAAGCTGCATCTGCTTGATCGCACCCAGGCCGCTGTCTTTGCCTGGCAGCAGGGGCTGATCCGACGCGATCAACAGAAGGAAGGATAGGCGCTCCTGGCTTGACGCTTCTGGCGGCAACACGCCTGGGAGATTGCTGTGGGAAAAGTCAGGAGAGGGATCATGATAGAGAGCGATCAGCAGACAGAGAGCAGAGGAGTGCATGCTTTCCCCGCATGATAGTGCCTGATATGAAGCTGGAAAAGGGAAATCATAAGGATGCCACTCAACGATGTATTGGTAGCCAGCCAGGTGACGAGAAACGCCAATCGGTCAGGACGGTCGGGAATGCCGAATACGCGCTTACATGGTCGTGTGCTCATCCTGGCACGCGGCGCATGGCTAACAGCGACCGGCCTGATCGTGACACTCTTTCTCATCAGGCTCCCGACATACTATGTGCAGCTGCAAACCGTCTGTACGGATGCTGTGTGTGGAGACGTGCAGCCCACCCCTGACTCCACGCAGACACTACAGGAGCTTGGTCTCTCTGTCGCGGCCTATGCCACCATCGCCCTCGTGCTTGAAATAGCCCTGGCGTTGCTCTGCTTCGCCCTCGGCGCCCTGATGTTCTAGCGCAAGTCCGACGACTGACTGGATGGCGCTCCTGGGGGCGCTGGCGGTGGTGGCGTCAGTCACTCTGAACTGGTACGTATGGAGCATGGACATGAGATCGGTCTGGGGGTGGATTGCCATGGGCATGTATGTGTTTGGCGGAGGCATGTATGTGCTGGTCCTTTCGCTCTCCGGCGGGCGCTTTGTTACCCGCTGGTGCTGCCGCTGGTCTACCAGGCGGAGATGATTGGTCACCTATGCCTGGCCCCACGCGCGCCCGGAGAGCCTTTTACCCCTGCTGACCGGCGACTGCTGACTGAACTGGCCCGCCAGGTGGGGCTGGCAGCCCACGTGGTGCGCTTGAACGAGAACCTGCGGCACTCCTATGAGCAGTTGGAGCAGCGCGTGGCCGAGCGCACCCGCGAGCTGTCTTCCTTGCTCGAAATCTCTCGTACAGTCGCCTCCACTCTGCGCTTGCAGCCATTGCTGGGGTTGATTCTCGATCAACTCAAGCTCGTCATCGACTACACGGGAGCCTCAATCTTAACTGTCGAGGGAGATGCGCTGGTATTTCTGGATCACCGGGGACCGGTTCCACAGGAGCAACTGCAACGCCTCCGCTTCCCACTTACAGAGATAGGGACGATCTGGCAGATGCTGGCCTCCGGCGAGCCGATCCTCATCGATGATGTGTACGAGGAAACCCGGCTGGCGCAGGCCTTGCGCGCGGCCATAGGAGACCTGCTCACCACAACATATCAATATGTGCATGCATGGATGGCACTCCCGCTCATGCCGAAGGATCGGCTGATCGGGATACTGGTATTGTCTTCGAGTGAAAAGCGAACCTTTACGCGGTGTCATGCCACGCTGGCGCTGGCGATTGCCAGTCAGGCGGCAGTAGCAATTGAAAACGCACGGCTCTACGAGCAGGCACAGGAGCTGGCCGCGCTGGAGGAGCGACAGAAGCTGGCGCGCGAGTTGCACGATTCCATCTCGCAGGCGCTCTACGGCATCACGCTTGGCGCTCATACCGCGCGAAAGCTTCTCGCGCACGATCCGGGCCAGGTGGCCGAATCGCTGGAGTATATCCTCTCGCTGACAAAGGCAGGGCAGGCCGAGACGCGTGCGTTGATCTTTGAGCTGCGCCCGGAGTCGTTGGAGACGGAGGGGCTGGTTTCGGCGCTGCTCAAGCAGGCTGCGGCGCTACAAGCACGCTACGCTATACCGATTGAGACCGACCTGGGCGATGAGCCGGGCCTTGCGCTCAAGGCCAAACAGGAACTCTACCGGGTAGCGCAGGAGGCTATGCATAACGCCATGAAGCATGCTCATGCCAGGCAGATGTGGGTGAGGCTTGGCAGCACGGCAGAGGCGATCATCCTGGAGATCCGCGATAATGGCAAAGGGTTTGATCCACAGAGAGCCTTTCCCGGCCATCTGGGGCTGCTCTCGATGCGGGAGCGCGTCAACCATCTGGCGGGAGAACTCACTATCGAGAGCGCTCCCGGCCAGGGGACAGGGGTCCGCGCCCGCATACCGGTCTGTGGGGGTAACGGTCTGTGGGGGTAACGAACCAGGCGCTGGCAGTAAAGGATGTGAAACAGCTTTGAAGCCTTCTCCAGCGGCGTTCACAAAGAGCAAGATGGGAGAAGCTTTTGTGAATCCCTGGCTTTATACTGGTTGTACTTGCAGTATCTCAGCTTGAAAGGAGACAAAAGACATGAATCAAGTCGATGAAAGAAAGCGACCAGGAATCTTGCGAATAGGAATCATAGTGCTCACCGTGTTTACGGCGGCGTATCACCTCTATCTGAGCATCTCTCTCTTCGGGTTGCTCTCGACAGGCGCAACTCCTGAAGGCACGACGCCAGAAGGGATGTGGACGTTTGCCATCTTGTTCCTGCTCAACTGCATCGGCTACCTGGTCCTGGTCTACGCGCTCTATCGGCCCCGGTTTCACCGTTTTCAGCGTTTCACCCGCTGGCTGCTTATTGGATATGCAGCACTGACGATCCTACTATGGTATCTCATGGCGAGCAGTGTGGCAAGCCTCCCGGACTATAGTGATAAGGCAGCGGAAGCCTTGCTGATCGTTCTCCTGCTGATCGTGGGCTGGGCGGACCCAACGGGCATATTCCCTCGTCGCATTTCCTTAGTGCAGGTTCAAGAAAGCTCTTGTGCAAGGAGGTGAGTTTCTGAGAGAATGAGGGGATGAAAGCCCCCATGTCTGTCCGAGCCTTGAGTCCAGTGGAGCAGGAACAGATCGAAGCTGGCTTGCGCTCATCCGATGCCTTTACGCTGCGTCGAAGCCAGATCCTGTTGGCTTCGAGTCGAGGGCAACGCCCCAAAGAAATTGCCAGCAACCTAACCTGGGCTGTGCGACCCAAACCGTCCGCAACGCGATCCATGCTTTTGAGCAGGAAGGACTGGATGGTCTCACCCGTGAGTCTAGTCGCCCGAAAACGGTGCAAGCGCCATTTGACCAGCCCAAGTGTGAAGCGTTGCGAGCGATCTTACAGCAGAGTCCACGGACCTTTGGCAACCCCACCAGCCTCTGGACCCTGGAACTGGCGGCAGCAGTGTGCTTTGAACGTGGATTGACCGAAAAGCAGGTCAGTATCGAGACCATTCGACTCGCACTCAAACGGCTGGGAGTGGGCTGGCAACGAGCCAAACACTGGATCACGAGTCCAGATCCCGCGTCCCGCAGGAAAAAAACGGTGCGACGCTCTGATCGAACTGGCTCAGCAGAACGGGGGGGAGATCGGGTAGCTGGATGATACTCCCTTGCGTTCAGATGGGCAAGATGCTTGCGCATCTTGCCCATCTGAACGGGTATCAAGATTTCATACCATGTTGCTTTCAGAGAAGCAACATGGTATGAATCCGATGGGAAACCGTCCTGGGAACAATGTGACTGACATTGCGCTGACGATTGGGGCGATGGACCTGTTCTATGGTGGTATGAGGCATTTTTGTCTAGTGGCCGGTGATAGCGATGATGTTCCGTTGTGGTCTTGACTCTGGGAAATGGCTCTCCCGCATTTCTCGTGCTAAGCTCTACCATAAGAGACGCCTCATTCCTTTGGACTCGCTCTCCGAGCCGATCTTCCATGAGCCTGTTGTTCTGGATCATTCCCGTAGCACGAAAGTTGCGGAAGAGCCGTTTTTCTGGGTCAAGACCACCTTTCTCAAATGCTCACGTTGCTAACGGATGTCACTAGAAGGCTGATACGCGCGCATCTCGGAAGCCTGGGGATTAGAGGCCTGGAGACGCTCGCGCATCTGCTCAAACGTCGCTGTGTCGATCTCGCCACGCGCATAGCGTTGCTGGAGAATCTCCAGCGCCGATGGACTGGCCGCCGGGGTTCCTGTCGCGGGTGGACCCGGCCTGACGGTTTTTCTGTCCACCCAGCGAATGATTGCCCACACCAGCACCGCCAGTAAAGCAATCCACAGCACCGTCCCAAATGCCATCATCAGCCAGCCCCAACCAAAACCATAGCCCCACATCATCAGAACACCTTCCTTTCTTGCTTGTAGCACTCACCACAATGGTAAGGGTTCTTTTTGTTTGACTCTTTGTACCATTATTCCACGATCAGCAGGCCACCTTCGTGTCTCTGCTTTCCCGGTGCCACACTCTTCCTCTTTCCTCATTTGCACAGACACTCTCCTCTGGTTAGCTTACCGAGAAGTGTGACCAGAAGAGGTCCATCCTTGATCTCTTCCACTCTTGAGTATGGCATGCTGTGCTGAGGCTTTCCTGAGGAGCACCTGATGCTGCGCTGAGACTTTCCTGAGGGAAAAAGCGAAAGATAGCATATGCTCAGCTATAAAGAGGGACGCTCCCGATCATCTGGGGGAGAGGATGTTTGACAAGGGATATCCCATCTCATATACTCTCACCAGGGATAAAGGAGCGCTTTCGCTTCCCTCTCCCTCTTCAGCTTCAGCCAGTCGAGAGGAAGTTCACAGGTGACATTTGAGGCAGAATCCGAACCAGACATTCAAGTGTTTCGCCCTGACCGCCCAGGTATCCGTAAAGTGCTTGGCGATCTGGAGGCTGAGATTATGGATTTGATCTGGGCTCGCCCGGCCGGGCAAGGAACGACGGTTCGTGAGATCTTTACCATCCTCTATGAACGGCGCAAGACGGCCTATACCACTGTGATGAACACGATGACGCGCATGGCAAAAAAACATCTGCTGCGCGTCGAAAAAAAAGATCAGGCGTATGTCTATTACCCCAATCTCAGCCAGCACGAGTTTATTACGCGCTTTGTCGGACGCATTTTAGAAGATCTGCTGGTCAATTTCACCGGGGCGACACTGGAAAGCCTTCAGACGCTCTCGGACCAGGCGACTGCTTCGCAGGTCCGTCACCTGCTTGATGACATTACCCGACGACGGGCGCAAGAGGAAAAGGAGTGATCTCGTGCATACGGTCCTGACGCTGGCGAGTTTCCTTCTGAGTATCTGTGGCTGTTCCCTGATCCTCACCCGCCTGTCTTCCCCCATTGATTGGTCGAAGAGGCGATCTATGCAGATGTTGCTGCTGGCTGCGCCCCTCATCAGCCTGGGTTTCAGTGCAGGTGAACTCTGCTTGCAGATGGCTCCCACCTGGGATACGTTTCTCGATCTAACCTTCTTCCTTGTCATGGCTGGTAGCGTGGTGGCTGCGCTCGGCCTGAACCTGATGCGCCTGACACTGTTGACCCGCTTTCTCGCCCGGCAGAGAGGAGTGCCGGATACTGTCTTACAGACCAGTGTGGATCTGCTGGCTCGCCAGCGCGGCGTGACCAGCCCACGTCTGCTGGTATGCCAGGCGAACCAGCCTCTTGCGCTCACCTACGGTCTCTTTCGACCCACGATTCTGCTTTCTACCTGGATGCGTGATAGACTGGATCGACGTGAGCTAGAGGCGGTGCTCGCGCATGAACTAGAGCACGTCGCTCGCCATGATTTTCTCATAATATGGCTGGCAACCATCCTGCGCGATGCTTTTTGCTACCTGCCAACCAGCCGCAAGGCCTATGAACGACTGCACCGGGAAAAAGAGCTGGCTTGTGACGACGTGGTTGTGCGAACCACCCGGCGCCCTCTCGCCCTCGCCAGTGCTCTGACAAAAATCTGGCTGCACGCAGTCGAGGAACCTCAGCCAGCACCGCAGCTCTCCTTGAGCATGGCACAGCCGGCACAGTCGCTCGCAGGGGCAGGTGAATCGCTCAAAGAGCGCATCGAACGACTGCTGGTGTCAGGCGACTCTCCTTCGCCTGATGTTCCTCCCCCATTCTCAGCAAGTCCTCTCAGTATCATTGCCTCTGTCATCTCAATGCCACTGGTTCCCCTCCTTCTGCATGCCGTGTCGATCACGCTCCTGATTCTGCTGATGAGATGCGATCTGTCTCATCTGCTCATTCTGTGATACGCGCTTCAGAAGCAATAGACGCCTCACCTGTCTCTCTGCCCACGAGCAAAAGTCCTCCCTGTGCCTTTCCTCTTGACATCTGGAAGGGACACTGTGCTACTATCAGTGATAGTACCATCATTGATGATATATTTATCATCGGCAAGTGATATCAAATCCGGTTAAATAGTGATCATTAGCGTGGGGGGTCCAGGGGGCCGGCACGGCCCCCTGGCGGGGTCTGGGGTGTCCCCCCACATCAATCACTTTTTAAAAAGATTTGATATGAAACGGGGGAGAGGTCCTGCTGAGCGCGATTGGCCGCCGGATGGGCCTCTCCTGCCGGGTACTGAGCGACTGACAGGTGAATGTGCAACGGGTCATCTACCAGCAAGTCCATAACAGGTATATGGCCTCTGCACTTGAAAACTCTTGGAGTAAGAATACACCATGAGACAGACAAAATCCTTACGCTTACATGCGGGTCTGACGCGGCGCGCGTTTCTTCAACTGGTGACAGCGGGAACAGGTATCCTGGCGCTCAGTGGTTGTGGCTGGAACGCCACATCATCTCAGCCTGCCGGCGCCCCTGGACGAGTGTTACCTGCCTTTCCACGCGCCGCCAGCACTGGCCGCGTGCGTGCGTATACCTTTGAGGCCGCGCCGGTCGAACTGAGCCTGGGTGGAAAAAAGATCACCACCTGGGCCTACAATGGCGGTGTTCCTGGCCCTGAGGTCAGGCTGACCGAAGGGGATACCTTGCGCGTGACGCTGAAAAATCGCCTGCCTGAGGACACCTCGATTCACTGGCACGGCGTGCCACTGGTCAATGCGATGGATGGCGTTCCTGACATTACGCAGCCTCCTATTAAGCCGGGTCAGGAGTTTACCTATGAATTTGTCGCTCCGGTAGCTGGCACCTACCTCTATCATTCCCCCCTTCTTCTGTTGTCTCTAAGACAGAGATAAGCGTGTCACACACCGCAGAGCGGTCTACCAGGTGAGGAAAAGCCGTCCCAATTGCTTCCAGCAAGGTCGGACCGTATTGATACTGGAGTTCAGGATCGTTCAGAAGTGGAGGAGTAGAGGTCCAGACCATCTGTTCTGGAAGCAAGGAGAAGACCAGAGCAGGCTCATGCTGGGTATCAGCAGTAGACAGGGCATCGAGCAAGGGCAATAAGGATGACGGTGCCATAGCCCCTTTCCGTCCTTTCTCCATCTTTCGACAAAACGTGCGAACGTGCGTCGGTATTACAAAATACGAAACGAGAAGATGTGCATGCTACGTGTGACCAAGCTGTTCAACACAGAGTCGATGAGCGGATTGGGCAGGCCAAAAGCCCTCTCCTTGTCATTCCGACCGGGCTTCTTCGGCTCTTCCGATCCTATGCTTCTAGTATAACAGGAAAAGCCTTCTCACACAAGTAGATCTGAGCAATTTATTTTCCTGCGGCAAGAGAGCAGGGCATGTCTTTCTGACATGAAAACCGCCTAGCAGGACAGATTTCGCTGCTTGTACCGACTGCTCTCGACAATTGGCAAGCGAGCGCCAATTGTCGATGATCTCTCGTGTCAATTCTGCACTCTCCGATAATGTATGCAAAACTGTGACCCACTCGACGCTCCAAGCTGCACAAAAAACTTGCCTACAGGCGGGAAGAGCACTCTCACAGAACTGTCACGGCGGAGTAACTTGTCACCCTACCACTGGCAACCTCTCTGACTGCCTGAGAGTCGGAGAAATCTCTCTTCTCCTGGCTCTCAGAGAGAGTCAGAAGGATTGCCTCTTCCTGGTCTGTTCCCGATCAAGTCCTGCCTCTCTTGCTCGCATCATAGCCTGCGTCCGGTCTGCCACTTGAAGCTTATTAAGAATAGTGGAGATATAGTTTTGCACGGCCTTGAGCCACCAGGTGAAGAATCTCGCGTCACTCGCCCTGCGTACACCGTGATACTCACCTGGCGTGCCACTTCACTCAACATCTTCGTCTCGACAGAAGAAAAACGCTCGACCTTGCCACGTCCACGAGAAATATGCCTGAAGGCTTAACTGGTTGCCTGTACTTGCGGTTGTTGCTGTGTTTCAGGACACTCCATTTTTTGAAGGGACAACGTTATTCTCATCCACAGATGCAATTAAATTACCTCTTTCCATCAGTTCTTTTTTACAAAAGAAGCCCATTTTAATATTTTCTTAATGCCCACTTGCTAAAAGCCTTGTATACAATTTGAGAAGGATGCTCTATAATAGAGGCGTAATGCTCCATAAGCCTGGAGTAAAGCGGCATGAACTGGTCTATGGTCTAGGGGAACCCATACCTGCTTACCAGTATCATCGAATCCAGGCATACAACCAGTGAGCTTATTTCTGCGAGACAACGTTATCAATTCAGCGGCGAATCATTTCTTACAAAGCCACCCCGGCTATCTTTCATCGAAACCGTAGAGGTAACGTGATAGAAATATCAGCGCGAAGTCAGGTTACTGGAAGTAAAAGGATAAATATTTAGATTAGAAACATAAGGAAACGGAGATGGCATCTCCCGTACAGCAGTATACACTTCCGTTACGGGTTCTCCTGGGAAATTTACAGGATTTGCAATCAAGCGGGCTTTTGCAAACCTCTCTGACTTCTCTCTCGATCAAGGGAAGGCAGATAAAAGAAACGTACCGAGTGGAACTCATCCTGGAGAAAGGCTCTGTTCGCCAGTGTACGATTTTTCAATCGAACGGAGCTGTGCTGTTGCAAGGAAATGAAGCATGGGAGGTATTACAACACTACGCAATGCAAAGGCTTTTGTGGCAATTTTTTCAAGAAAAGGCTATCGGAAGAGTAATGGAGTCTTCGCCAGGGAAAGCGCCTCAGTCGCCGTCATCGTTTGCGCCAATGGCGCCGCAAGAGCGATATAGAGGTGTGCCGCGCCCTCTTCCGGCTGTTTCTTCTCTTGCCTTGCAAGGGCTTTCCCGCGAATATAGAAGAATTCTCGTCCTGGCTAATGGGCAGCGAACGGTCCAGCAAATAGCCGCCTTGCTTTCCCTTGCTCCTGAACATGTGCATCTTGTCTTTTGTCAGTGCCGTTCCTGGAATCTTGTGGCATATGAAGAAGGAGAAAATGAGAAAGAACGATAAAGTGACCGTTGCTCATCTGCTTGCTGCATAGCTATTTTTGGAAGAATCGAGAAAGGACAACGCTATGAGAGACAATGCCCCAGACAATTCAATGCATGGGCAACCCGTATATGATGGCGAGGCTGAATGGTCTCATCGCAACTTTGGCGATCAGAATTTTCAAGAGAAAAAGGGGTTTTTTGCCTGGTGGTACAGATTCACAGCGCCCCCTGACCCTCCACCAGGAGCTTCGTTCCAGCAGCGAGATACAGTACGGCGAGGGAGAATCGCCAGCGCCATTATGCTGTTCCTGGGAAGCATCTTATTGCTGGTCTTCCCTATTGGGATTCTGACACCCAACCGCACGATTGCCGTTGTTGCCGTGACGGTCTGGGCCGTTATTCTGGTCAGTATTCCTCTCAATCGGCGCGGTCATGTCATCCCCGTCGGCATCTTACTCAGCCTGTCGGTGAATATTGGTATGTATTTTAGTATTCTTACCGCACCACACGGCTTATCCATTAATGACAAGGATATTCTGTATCTGCTGATTTTTGCCGAACTGTTTATTGGCGCCATTCTGCCGGTCAACTGGGTGTTTTTGCCAGCCGCAGTGAATATCTTGTTTAGTATCTGGATGCTGACATTTGCTCCTCATAATCCTGCCACTGCTCAGCTCTTATCGGCCAGTTATTCCATTATCATCTTCCGTGTTTTACAGCTTCATATCCTTGTCACCGGTATCCTCTGGATTCTTGGAAGATATGCCCAACAGGCGATCATGCGAGCAGACCAGGCAGAGGAAGTGGCTCGTCTTCATCGTGTCATGGCACGGCAGGCCCAGGCAGCTGAAGAACAACGACAAGCATTGGAAAATGGCAAAGTAGAGATTGTGACTGCCTTACAGCGTTTTGCGAACGGAGACGGCAATGCCCGTGCCTCTTTGCCAGGCGGACACGCGCTCTGGTTACTGGCAAGCACAGTCAACAATTTGCTTTCGCGCCTTCAACGTTTACGCATCCAGGAGCTAGAAGCGCAACAACGCTTATATCCACGTCTCCAACAACTGGCTCAAATGGAGCAAGAGAAGCGAAGAGCGCAAATGCTTGCTCAGGAAGTCTCTGAAGCAATTCGACAAGCAGAACAAAGCGGACAACCGCTTCACCTGCCAGCACTTACCGGGACGGCCTTTGCAGACGTGTTCGCTGCTCTCAATGGAAAATACGTGGTGACACGCTCGACCATTGAGAAAAAGTGAGACCATTTGAGGAAGAAAAAGATTACTTCACAAAGGAGAACTTGTCCATGACGGAATCATCTTTGACTGATCTCCCAGAGTTTGAGCATGGAGAGAAGGGAGAGGCAAACCCTGTTTCTCTTTCGCCAGGAGAAACTCCGGCTGAAATAGTTGAAACAGAGCCGGGAAAGTTGGACAAAAAAAGTCCACAGTTTCAGAGCAGCGAACCCGATTCATCGCAAGAGGCTTTAGCGGAAGAGCTACTTTCCGATGGCTTGTCGGAAGGAGAAGCATCTGCCTCGGCCAGGCATCTTGTGGAAGAACCATCTGGAGTGACGGTTGAGATGGTTGAGATGGTTCCCTCTGCCGAAGGGAAAGAAGCAGACCCGACGTCTGAGATCCTCGAAGAGGCCTTACCCGCTGAGAAACAGGAAGTCGCTCTTTCTACGGAGCCTTCTGACGCAATTGCCGCTCTGCGAGAAAAATCCGTGCAGCCACGCTCTAAAATATGGATAGCTCTGTACCTGCTGGCAAGTATGGTGGGAGGTCTCTCAAGTGTGTGTATCAAACAACTCCTGTTACCCTTGCAAGTCAGTCAACTAGACCCCCAGACGACCTATCTTTCCTTTCTCCTGGTCGCTTCGTCAGGGGCTGCTGCTGGACTCATTGCCTCGCCGTTATCTGGCGCGCTTAGTGATCGCACAACGCTTCGTCCAGGGCGTCGGCGTTCCTGGATCATTGGAGGCGTCATGACCCTGGGGATAGGGCTGACGATTATGGCTTTTGCTCCTACCATCCCGATACTCTTGATTGGGGAAATTATTGCTCAGTTTGGGGCTGACGCCTTGCTAGCGGTCGAGACAGCGATCATTCCCGACCAGGTATCAGCATCGCAGCGCGCTATTATTTCCGCCTTCAACGGCATGGCGCCCATTGTCGGTGGAACCATCGGACTCCTGCTGGTCACACGTTTCACCAATACCGCAGACACTGCTCAAGGATATTTCCTGCTGGCAGGGGTTTCAGTGGCGATGGTTGGTGCGTTTCTCCTGGTGTTCCGCGAACGTCCATTGCCTCGTGATCTCGTTCCGGCATTTCGCCTGGAGGAGTTCTTGAAAAGCTTCTGGATCAGCCCGAGGCGGTACCCTGATTTTGCCTATGTTGTGGGATCGCGCTGCCTCATCTTCCTGAGTTTTACCGTGCTTGGAGCTTATACCCTTTTCTATATGCGGGCAGTCTTGCATCTACTGGATAAGGTAGCCTCTCAGAATGTCGCAACATTCCAATTACTCTCGACCAGCGCGGTACTCGTTGGCGCACTACTCGGTGGCTGGCTTTCCCGACGAGCAGACCGATTGAAACCATTTGTGATCACAGGGGCGCTCCTCATGGCTACCGGCCTGTTCCTGATTGTTGGGATTCCTTCCTGGCCCGCGATGCAGCTCGCCGCTCTTATCTTTGGATCTGGGTTTGGTCTCTACCTCGGTGTGGATATCGCCCTGGCAGTGCGTGTATTGCCAGATGCCAGGAGCAGCGGCAAGGATCTTGGGATTATGCATATGGCGATTTTTCTGCCGCTCGTCCTGAGTCCGATTCTGGGGAGTGGGCTGCTGACGTTGTTTCCTAACAATTTCACGCTGCTTTTTAGTGTCGCGGCTCTTTCCAGTGTTCTAGGTGCCGGGCTGATCTGGCCGATCAAGTCCGTGCGCTAGAACAAAAAGAAGGAACGAAGCGAAGCGGAACTCCAGAAGCTGGGAAACTTCGTTTCCGACCTCACCCAAAGACATCAAATGATTCGGAGCAAAGGTATGAGAATTCTCGTGATCGGAGGCGGCATCAGTGGTCTGGCAGTAGCGATTGCGCTTGCACGGACAGGCCACAAAGTGACGGTCTATGAACGACAGCCAGCCATCAAAGAAGTCGGCGCCGGGCTAACTATCTGGCCAAATGCCATTCGCGTATTACGGCAGCTTGGCATGTCGGAGATGCTTCCGACGCTTGGCATGCCCGCCCACTACCGGACGATTCAGACCTGGCGAGGCGAATTGTTATCCTGCATTCATGTAGACCAGGTCGCCGGAAGTCCTATCCAGGTGATGCACCGGGCAGATCTCCAGGGAGCACTCTTTCAGACGCTGGCAAAGACGGATGCCACTGTTGAGTTGGGGAAACGGTGCGTTGGTTTCACGCAGGAGACAGAGGGGGTCAGAGCATCTTTCGCCGATGGGACAACAGCCGAAGGAGATCTCTTGATCGGGGCCGACGGCATTCGTTCGATCATCCGACAGCACCTCTTCGGCGAACCACAGATCCACTATGTCGGATATTCTTCCTGGCGTGGGATTGCCAGCGTGAGCAAGGAAATTATCCCCTTTGGGGTGTCGAGTGAGACCTGGGGAGTAGGCCGACGCATTGGCCTTATTCCCCTCAAAGATGACCGTGTATACTGGTTTGTGGCAAGGACAGTTCCTGAGGGGGAAGGCAAAGATGATCCCCCGGAACTCCGCAAGCAGCGTGTTCAAGCCCTCTTTCATGGGTGGCACCATCCAATCGAACCAGTTCTCGAGGCAACGGAGGCTTCTATGATTATTCATGCAGACATTTACACCATCGCCCCGTTGCCTCGATGGAGTAAGGGGCGGGTTGTCTTAATTGGCGATGCAGCGCATGCCATGACTCCAAATATGGGGCAGGGTGGGTGCCAGGCTATTGAAGATGCTCCTGCTCTGGCCGAGAGCTTACAAGCGCATACCTCAGACAGTGAAGCGGCTTTGCGTGCTTATGAAGTCAGGCGAATGTCACGGGTCAGGCGTGTGATCAAGCAGTCCGAACGGATCGGGCGACTTTCTCAAGTCAATAATGCGCTCCTCTATAGCCTGCGAAATACGCTGGTGAAAGCGCTGTATACCAGAGCGCTGACCAGTGAGTTGATCTGGCTACTCAGATAGGGGAAAGCGATAGGCGCTCTCTGCCTTGCTGTGTGGACAGCCACCTCATTGAGCGGGTTCTGATACTCCCTTGCGTTCAGATGGGCAAGATGCGCAAGCATCTTGCCAGTCCTGCCAGTGGCGGGACGGATCTCGACGGCTA